>DSCJ01000118.1 GCA_011049175.1 Bacteroidota bacterium
GAAGATTGCCTGACCAGGGAAGCTGAGCGGTTGATATTGAATTCACCGCAGGTATTCCAGACGACTTCCCCGGGGCAAAGGCTTTGTATCAGCTTTGCTTCCTCCTTTTCGGCGGGCCCGCCGGCCAGCACCACGGGCAGGTTCATCCGGCGGATGATCTCTGCCATCTGTTCGGCCGTCAGTGTTTTGGTAGCATGGGCAGCCCCTGTCACCATCAGCACATAGCCCATCCGGAAGGGTTCAGGAAAAACCGAACGGCCGATCTCATCTTCCGGCGGAATGAAATAATCCAAACCTTTTCCGTCGTTCTCCACATCGAACAGGCGGACCGTTTCCAGATACCGGTCAACAATGTGTATTTGGGGCAGGGTATTCATTTTGAAACGGACCAGAAGCCATTTGCGGAAATTCAGTTTCCGGAAGGAAAAATGCATGATGCGGAGGCGTGTCTTAATGAGGGAGGACCGGATATTATGATGCAGATCGATGATATAATCAAACTGTTCCTTTCTTAGCTCACGTATGGTATCTCCCAGATGGCCCCTGAAAATGTGTATCCTGTCAATGTATGGATTGGCCCGCACAACGGGGTAAAAGGCTTCTTTCACCAGAAAATGGACCTGTGCATATTCCACCTGTTGCTTCAGGCTCCTTATCACCGGTGTGGTCAGCACAATATCCCCGATGGAGCTCATTCTGATGACAAGAAATCGTACGGTGTTTCCTCCCGGGTTATTCATAATCCAAACAGGTCAGCAGTCATTCTCTCAGGTTTCTGAGAAAGAGCAACAGGGCAAGCCAGTATTCATCGCGGGTGGAATTTGCGCCCCACAGGGCACGGGAGCCATGTAACCCTTCCCCGTTTTCAGGCCGGAATACTTCGAATGATTCAACCGGAAGTTTTGAAACCATTTCCTGCAGGTAATCATACTCTCTCCGGGAGCCTGCCACGAAAAGAGGTTTTTCAAATGAAGCAAGGTCTTCCTCAAGGGAATAAGCGGGTAAAAAATATTCACCGGGACTGAAAGCCATGGCTGCGGTCACCAGTGAATCAGCACCCGCCACTTTCACAGCCAGCGTAGCCGACAAGGAGCTACCCATCAGAATGATATCGCCGGTATACTGCTTTGAAACGTACTGGATAGCCGCCCGGATATCGTTTTCCGGCTGGTTTTTTACCGATGTTGGAAGCGTATCGGGCAAATGATGGAATGTTTCATTCCTGACATAATTCATTTCCCTGCCGTTCCTCAGATCTACAGCCAGGCAGTTGAATCCCAGCTTGTTGAGCCTTGGCGCGGTTTCCAGATATTCTCCGCGGCTGGCTCTTTCCTGGTGAAACAGCAGAATAAAGGGGAATGAATCGTTTACGGTATACAGGTCGGCATATACCGTTACCCCGTCGTCAGCCGGAAAGTGTACCAGCTGCTGGGAATGGATACCCATACCGCAGCAGAAAAAAAAACCGGCAAGAAAGAGGACTCTCATGACTTCACCGTTTCAACCAGCACCACAATGCGGTTCTTTTTCACTTCAATCACTCCTCCCGTTACCGGGAATCTGGATTCCCGGTCGGTCTGATCAATAATACGAATCACCCCTTCCCGGAGGGTAGATACGATAGGCGCATGATTTTTCAGCACCTGGAACGATCCCAGGCTTCCGGGAACCTGAAGGAGCTTGATTTCTCCGGTATAGATTTTTTCAACCGGCGATATGATTTCCACCTTCATTGGGTGCTGGTTTTTCTTGATATATCTTTATTCTTTTGACTGGGCCAGCAGCTTTTCTCCCTTCTCAATGGCCTCTTCAATGGTGCCCACCATCATGAAGGCCGCTTCGGGATACTGGTCAACTTTCCCGTCGATGATCATATTAAATCCCTTGATGGTATCTTCCATGTTGACCCATTTCCCTTCCATTCCGGTAAACTGTTGGGCAACATGAAAAGGCTGGGAAAGAAAACGCTGCACTCTTCTGGCCCGGTGTACCACCAGTTTGTCTTCTTCCGACAGTTCATCCATTCCAAGAATGGCAATGATATCCTGCAGTTCCCGGTAACGCTGGAGAATTTCTTTCACATTTTGGGCTGTCTCGTAGTGTTCTGTGCCCACAATTTCAGGTGAGAGGATCCGGGAAGTGGAATCCAGCGGATCTACTGCCGGATAGATCCCCAGTTCGGATATTTTCCGGCTGAGCACCGTTGTGGCGTCCAGATGTGCGAAAGTGGTTGCCGGTGCCGGATCGGTCAGATCGTCGGCCGGCACATACACGGCCTGTACCGAAGTAATGGATCCGTGCCGGGTAGAAGTGATCCTTTCCTGCATTTCCCCCATTTCGGTAGCCAGTGTGGGCTGGTAACCCACCGCCGAAGGCATTCTTCCCAGCAGGGCTGAAACTTCCGATCCTGCCTGAGTAAAACGGAAAATGTTATCCATAAAGAAAAGGATATCTTTTCCCTTGCCTGTCAGATCGCCATCGCGGAAATATTCGGCTACCGACAATCCTGACAGCGCAACCCGCGCCCGGGCCCCGGGGGGTTCGTTCATCTGCCCGAAAACCAGTGCCAGTTTTGATTCTTTCAGCTTTTTCATATCTACCAGGCTCACATCCCAGCCTCCGTTCTGCATGTCTTTGAGAAAGGCGTCTCCATAATTGATCACTCCCGCTTCCAGCATTTCCCTCAGAAGGTCATTTCCTTCCCGTGTCCGCTCACCCACTCCGGCAAATACCGACAGTCCGGAATACGCTTTGGCAATATTGTTGATCAGCTCAAGGATCACCACCGTTTTGCCCACTCCGGCCCCACCGAACAAGCCGATTTTCCCTCCTTTGGAATATGGCTCGATCAGGTCGATCACCTTGATTCCCGTATACAGCACTTCGTTTTCCGTACTCAGTTCATCGAATTTGGGAGGCTTCCGGTGTATAGGGTATCCCCCTTCTCTGTTGAGTTCGCCAATGCCGTCGATTGACTCGCCGGTAACATTCATCAGCCGGCCGCGAATCTGTTCTCCTGTGGGCATCATAATCGGCGATCCTGTGGCCACGGCTTCCATGCCCCGGTGCAAACCGTCGGTGGAATCCATGGCAATGGTTCGCACCGTATGCTCCCCGATGTGCTGCTGGCATTCCACCACCAGTATTTTCCCATCTTTTCTCTTGATTTCCAGTGCATCATAGATATTCGGAAGATCACCGGGTTTCTTTTCAAAACTGATGTCCACCACCGGACCAATTACTTGGATAATTTCACCTGTACGCTGTTGCATGAGACTCTATTATGGAACGTAAAACACACAAATTTATCATTTTTTCGCGAACCCCACCGGTTTCATTCTTTCGAAAGGATCTCCGATAGCCATATCAAATCACTGCGGTACTTATTGATCTCTTTCCATGAGTTCACCGGCAAATTTTTTCAGGATCCGTTTCCTCTGTTCTGTTACGTTCACCTGTTCCAGTGAGGCGGAAGCTTTTCTGTAATATACTGCCATTTTATCACGTGTTATTTGCCCAATGTTCAACTGCAGGTAAATATCCTTCATGCGCCCGACTTTTTCTTTGTCGGGCACCCGTTTATTCCCTATCAAAGAATAAAGTTCTTCCCTTACAGAGCCCCTGGCCAGTTCCATAGCTTTGATCAGCAGAAAGGTCTTTTTATCGGAAAGGATATCTCCACCGGTTCTCTTTCCGAATTTTTCCGGATCACCGAACACATCCAGCCAGTCATCCCTTAACTGGAACGATATTCCCAGATTCAGCCCGCAAGCATGCAAGGCATCGGCATCTGAGGCGGTACTTCCGCCGAGAACAGCCCCCATTTGCAGGCTGGCTGCCAGCAGAGATCCGGTTTTCAGACTGATCATCCGGATATATTCTTCTTCCGACACTTCCCGGGCGTTCTCAAAATCCATATCCATTTGCTGACCCTCGCACACCTCCATGGCGGTTTTGTTGAAAATGCGCAATACCTGTGTGAGGCGGCGGGAAGGCACCCCGGACAGCAAATGATAGGCCAGGACGGACATCACATCACCTGAAAGAATGGCAATATTCCGGTTCCATTTCCTGTGAACGGTGGGTTTATTCCTTCTCACCGGTGCATGGTCCATGATGTCATCGTGGACAAGGGTAAAATTATGAAATATTTCCACGGCCAGGGCTGCCGGCATCGCCTGCCGGGGTTTGTCGGAAAAAAGGCTGCAGGCCGCCAGTACCAGGGAAGGGCGTATTCTTTTCCCTCCACCCGACAGGACGTATCGAATGGGATCGTACAGTTTTGCCGGTGCGGCCGGTAGCTTCAGGACGGACAGGCCTTCCTCCACCATACCGGCAGCGTCTTCAAAACTGAACGGAACATACGAATGGTTTGTCATCAGCGGGTTGATCTGGTTATCATGTGACAGATTGACGAAGTCGTGTTATCCGTTTCCTTCCGGAACTTTATGAACTTTTCGTTTTTCAGGTTATCACAGCGCATCGGCTCCTCCGACAATCTCGCTCAACTCTTTGGTAATGGCAGCCTGACGTGCCTTATTATAGGTAAGCTGGAGTTCCCTAAGCAATTCCGTGGCATTATCCGTAGCCTGATGCATGGCAGTCATCCGCGCTCCCTGTTCTGCGGCATAGGAATCAGTGAGCGCTTTGAAAAGCTGTATCCGGAGGCTTCGGGGGATCAGCTCTTCCAGCAGGACATCCCTTGAAGGTTCCATTATGTAATCTGCCGGACGTTGCCAGCCGGAGGGTTTCTTCTCCATCCTGAGCGGAAGGAACATCTCAGCTACCGGCATCTGGACAGCAGCATTTTTGAACTGGTTGTATACCAGATATATCCGGTCATATTTTTTTTCTATGAACCAGGTTTTAAGTTCGTCGGCCAGTTTCGCCGCTTCTTCAAACCGGGGTTTTTCGCCCAATTCCTGATCGTGTGCCAGCACCGGATATTGTCTCAACCGCAGAAAGTCATATCCCTTTTTCCCGATACAGATAAAATGAACCTGTTTATTCCCAAGCTGTTGAGTGTATTTTTCCTCCGTCAGCATTCTGACATGTTTGATAACATTGGCATTGAAGGCGCCACACAAACCGCGGTTTGCAGTTACCAGAACGATCAGGATATTTTCCGGTTCTCTGTTTTCCGTAAAGATTTTATTCCCATTCTTTTCAGCGCCCACAGTCACATTCAGCAGAATGTGGTGCATGGCGGAAGCATAGGGGCGTAGCCGCAGAATGGCATCCTGGGCTTTTCTCAGTTTTGCTGCAGCCACCATTTTCATGGCGGCGGTAATCTGCCGGGTAGAGGAGACCGATTTGATCCTGGTACGTATTTCCTTCAGGGTCTGCATAGCATTTCCCTTTTCAAGCAGGCATTAATCCTTCAATCCGAAAGCCACTCCTTCAGCCACATTTTCGAGGGTTTCCATGATCTCGTCGTTAATTTCCCCTTTCCGGAGGCGTTGCAGCAATTCTTTGTGCCGGGTGGTCAACAATTCCAGATAGGCTTTTTCAAACTCTCTCACACGTTCCACGGGCACCGATTTCAACAGTCCGCGGGTACCGCAGAAAATTACAGCTATTTGCTGTTCCACCGGCAGGGGAGAATACTGGGGCTGTTTCAGCAGTTCCACATTTTTTGCTCCTTTATCAAGAACGGCCAGGGTGGCCGGATCCAGATCGGATCCGAATTTGGCAAAGGCTTCCAGTTCACGGTACTGGGCCTGGTCAATTTTCAGGGTTCCGGCCACTTTTTTCATGGATGGAATCTGGGCATTCCCTCCCACACGTGAAACCGATATTCCCACATTGATGGCGGGTCTCACTCCGGCATTAAACAGCGCCGATTCCAGAAAGATCTGTCCGTCGGTAATGGAGATTACATTTGTGGGAATATATGCCGATACATCCCCGGCCTGTGTTTCAATAATGGGAAGTGCGGTCAGTGATCCTCCGCCCCTGACGAGTTTCTGAATGGAAGCAGGCAAATCATTCATCCGGGCGGCAACCTTGTCCGATTCAATGATTTTGGCAGCCCTTTCAAGCAGGCGGGAATGCAAATAAAAAATATCGCCGGGATAAGCTTCCCTTCCGGGAGGGCGTCGCAGCAACAGGGATACTTCCCGGTAGGCTACCGCCTGTTTGGAGAGGTCGTCATAAATAATCAGGGCGTCGCGTCCGGTATCCCGGAAAAATTCTCCAATGGCACAACCGGCAAATGGTGCATAGAACTGGGCGGCAGCCGGATCGGAAGCAGTGGAAGATACTATCACGGTATATTCCAGCGCCCCGTGTTCCTCCAGGGTTTTTGCAATATGGGCCACGGTAGAACCTTTCTGGCCTATAGCCACATAGATGCAGTAAATGGGGGTTCCTTTCCTGTAAAGTTCGCGCTGATTGATGATGGTATCAATGGCAATGGCCGTTTTTCCGGTTTGCCTGTCGCCGATGATCAGTTCCCGCTGTCCCCTTCCGATCGGGATCATGGCATCAATAGCCTTGATCCCCGTCTGTACGGGCTGTTTTACCGGTTGCCTGAAAATAACACCGGGGGCTTTCCTTTCAATGGGCATTTCATACGTTTCCCCCTTCACGGGGCCCTTTCCGTCGATGGGCTCACCCAGGGTGTTGATCACCCTTCCCAGCAGACCTTCGCCCACCCGGATGGATGCGATCCTGCCCGTTCTTTTCACGGTATCACCTTCCCTGATCTCCTCTGAGGGACCCAGTAAAACGGCTCCTACATTATCTTCCTCCAGGTTCAGAACAATGCCGTTTATTCCGTTCTCGAATATAATCAGCTCATTGGCCTGTACATTGGCCAGACCGTAGATTCGGGCTATCCCGTCTCCCACCTGAAGAACGGTTCCCACTTCCTCCAGTTCGAGCTGCGTTCTGACCCCTTCCAGTTGTTTTTTCAGTATTCTGGATACTTCCGAGGGTTTGATTTCAGTCATGGATTGTCAGTTGCGGTATGTTTTTCCAATAGGCTATATTTTTGCAAATCCCCTGATGAGGGTTTTTTTGATCCGGTCAAGCTCCTTACGGACACTGGCATCGAGTTGAAGATCATCCACACGCAGAATAAAACCACCGATAATCGCAGGGTTAATAAGCGTTTTCATTTCGAAGGTGCCGGCAATTTTTCCCGCAACAAGCTGTTTCAATTCATCGGTCATATCAGCAGAGATAGGCTGTGCAGTGGTGAGCACCACCTCGGTAATCCCCTTTTTCTTTTTGACCAGGTCCATAAATTGCCTCATAATCATGGGGATATAGGATTCCCGGTTGTTTTTGATGATCAGGCGCATCAGTTGCATGGTCGCCTGATTCGTTCTGTTACCGAATATCTCCGTCAGAATCTTCTCCTTCCTGGAAGGGGGAATTACCTGGCTTTCCAGCGCCAATCCCAGATCGGGGTTCTCTTTCATTACCCGGTCGATCAGCGTTACATCCCGGTATACTTCCTCCACAGCATCTTTTTCCTCACACAGCTGGAACAATGCCCGGGCATATCTCACCGATATTTTGCTTTCATTCATTTCTGGCAGAGATTGGTTAATTCATCTTCACATCTTTGATGAGTGAACGGATCAGTTCCTTCTGTTTTTCTTTGTTATCCAGATTTTGTCGCAACACTTTCTCGGCAATTTCGACCGAAAGACGTGTGATCTGTTCCTCAATATCCTGCAGCACCCGGTTTTTTTGATTTTCAATAGTAAGCCGGGCTTCTTTCATCAGCTTTTCAGCTTCTTCCCCTGCTTTTTCTCTGGCTTCCATCATGATCTGGGTTTTAATTTCCCTGGCTTCCCTCAGAATAGTTTCCCTCTCCACTTTCGTATGGCGAATAATCTCATCCTGATCGGCCCGGATACGCGCCATTTCTTCCCGGGTTCTTTCGGCGTTTTCCAGGGCTTCATTAATGGTATCTTCTCTTTCCTTCAAAGCACGCAGTATGGGCTTCCAGGCAAATTTGCCCAGCAGTAACAGCAGGATGCCGAAGGATACGAGCATCCAGAAAACCAGTCCGGTACCCGGATTAATCAGTTCCATGTTTTTTCTGTTTACCTGATTATATGAAAGAATTGCACCATGCCAGGATCCATGCGGGTCCGGGGCTTGGCCAATCCACGCATTTTCCTGCTTACTTGACGAAAAGAATCAGCAGGCATACAACCACGGCAAAAAAGGCAACCCCTTCAATCAAGGCAGCCACTACGATCATACTGGAACGAATATCTCCGGCTGCTTCCGGCTGGCGGGCGATGGCTTCCATAGCCGATGCACCGATACGACTAATGCCGAGGCCAGCGCCTAGAACACTGATACCTGCCCCGAAAGCAGCACCTATTTTTGCCAGGGCAGCTCCGGCAGCTTGTAAAAGGATAAATGACAGCATAACGTTTTGTATTAGAGGTTAGTTAATCATGTTCCATGTTGCTCTGCCGTAGCCATCCCGAAATAAAGGGCAGACAGCAGGGTAAACACGTAGGCCTGAATAAAGGCCACCAGTATTTCAAGTATTCCCATGAATATGGTAAAAACCACCGTAAGCGGCGAAACAGCCCAACCCAGGGCCGGATCCATACTCCCGAAAATGAATATCAGAGAAAAGAATCCCATGGCTATGATGTGCCCGGCCGTAATGTTGGCAAACAAACGGACCATCAACACCAGAGGCTTGGTGAGCATGCCGAACAGCTCGATTACGGGCATCATTGGAATGGGGACTTTCAGCCACCAGGGTACGCCGGGAGCATTGAATATATCTTTCCAGTAGTGCCGGTTCCCGCTAAGGGTGGTAACCATCAGGGTGAAAAAGGCCAGAATTCCTGTTACGGCAATATTACCGGTTACATTAGCCCCGAAAGGGAATACTGGGATCAGGCCCATCAGGTTATTGGCCAGAATGAAAAAAAACAGGGTCAGAAGATAAGGCATAAACCTTTCGTAATGGCGTTCACCGATGGAGGGGCGTGCCACATCGTCGCGAATAAACAGAATGACCGTTTCAATCATATTCTGAAAGCCCGTGGGGGCCTTCCCCCTGGTTCTTTCATATTTCTTCGCCACGGCTATGAACAGCCACAGCAACACAATCACACTGACAAAAACCGCCAGCACATTTTTTGTGATGGACAAGTCCAGGGGCTTCACAACAGTTCCGTTGCCGAGCCCTTCCACAATTTTTCCCCTATGCGGTTCTTCCTGTGAAATCCGGAAGCCTTTCCAGGTGTTGTGGCCGTGTCCGAACCGGGCCGACATAAACACATGAAAGCCCGAGTATTTACTGTAAAGTATAACCGGCAGTGGAATGGAAAGGTGGAAATCTTTATAGGTAAGGATATGCCATTCGTAGGCATCTCCTATATGTTCCATAATAAATTCCCCGGGTTGAAATTCCTCTTCGGCAGGCAATTCGTGGTTTTCGTTTTCAGAAATAGCGAATCCTTCCGTTGACCACAGCAGAAGGACTGTCAAAAACCCTATCCACGGAACCACCTTGCGTTTGATCATCCTGGAGATATTGCAACGAACAAAAATAAAAAAAACCCTGCATTATAACAGGGAACAGCAATTATTTCCCTTTATTGTGCCGCATCGTACGTATCAGGATACTTATTTCAAAAACGGTGTACAGCAGATACAGCAGGAAAAAGGCAAGCAGGAAAGGAATGGCCCGATGAGGCTCCAGCAAAAGGTACAGGCCTGCCATGATCATGTAAAACAGCATTTTCACACCGGTAGCTACCATGAATCGAAGGGTAAACCTCTGTAAGTTCTGGCGTATGACCCGTAACAGATACAGATGAAACAAAAGAGTTGCCAGGGCAAAGAAAAAAACCATCGGGATCAGTTCCGGAAGATATATGGCGGGAAATATCCTTTCTGTGATCAGGATACCTGCAGCCAGCACAAAAAGGGTCATCCCCAGCAAATACATCAGATAGGATTTCAGTGAAAAAGGCATAGCGGTTATTTGAACCTGATCAGATCACGAATGGCATAATAAATGGAAAATGCTACGGCCAGTATGGTTAATACGAAAGTGAAAACAGGAAATTCAAACTGCAGCCATTTATCCAGTTTCATTCCACCGAACACACCCAGCAAAATAATAAATATCATCTGAAAAGCCAGGGAAGAATACCTGGCATACGTGTTAAGCGGTTTTCTCTGCTTCTGCCGGTTTTCCGGCGAATTTTCCGGCCGGCTCTGATTTGGTTCCATATTTGGTGAATTCGGAATCCAACATATTACAATTTCCTGTAAACTTGGATCCCGGTTCAATAGCCAGCTTACTCGTCTGTATATCGCCGTTCACCCTGGCACTGATCTTCAGGCTCAGAAGCTCGGAAACCACTATTTTCCCTTCGATTTCGCCGGAAACATCCGAGTTTTTACAGTTCACTTCGCCCTTCACGCGGCCTGTTTCGCCGATCACCACTTTCCCTTTGGTGGTCAGATTTCCAACCAGGGTTCCGTCAATCCGAATATCTCCGTTCGAGTTGATGTCGCCGGTAATTTCTGTCCCTGCTCCGATGAGGTTGATGGTTTTTGTTTCCACCTCGTTGTTGTTTTTTGCCATAGCCCTTCAGTTTTCGTCCGGTTATATAAAACAGCTTGCATTAAAATCTGCCAGCAAATATAAGAAAATGCCCGATTACCTCCCAATATGCTTTTGAAACCGGATTATCTTCACTTTATTGTGTCCAGGCAGCAAATAGTGACCGAATCAATCACTGTTCAGGGGCAAAGGTTCGTAGCATTCTCCTATTCCGGATCATAAGCCCATTTCACGTAGATCGATCCCCAGGTGAACCCTCCTCCGAAAGCGGCCAGGATGATATTATCTCCCTTTTTCAGCTGATTTTCCCATTCCCAAAGGCACAGGGGTATGGTTGCAGCGGTGGTGTTTCCGTATTTCTGGATATTGATCATGACCTGCTCCCGGCGGATCCCCATTCTTCTGGCCGTGGCCTCAATGATCCGCATATTGGCCTGATGGGGTACAAGCCAGGCAAGTTCATCGGGTTGGATCCCGTGTTTTTTCATCATCTCAACGGAAACATCGGCCATTTTCGATACGGCAAATTTGAAAACCTGCTGGCCTTCCTGGTAAATGTAATGCATTTTGGCATCCACGGTTTCATGGGTGGCCGGATTCAGGGAACCACCGGCAGCCTGATACAGGTATTTGTATCCGCTTCCATCGACGTGGAGGATAGAATCCATTATGCCGACATCTTCGCCGACAGGTTCAAGCAACACCGCAGCGGCTGCATCCCCGAAAAGGGGACAGGTGGTCCGGTCGGTATAATCGGTGATGGATGACATTTTATCGGCTCCCACCACAATCACTTTATGATACCGTCCTGTTTCCACAAAATTACGGCCGGTTTCCAGAGCGAACAAAAAACCCGAACAGGCCGCAGCCAGGTCGTAACCCCAGGCGTTTTTCAAACCAGCTTTGTGGCATACCAGGTTGGAAGTGCTGGGGAAAAACATATCGGGGCTGATGGTTGCCACGATCAGTAGGTCTATATCATTTGCCGGGGTGCCTGTTTTTTTCAGCAATCCTTTCACGGCAGCAGCAGCCATATCCGATGTGGCCTTCCCTTTTTCTTTCAGGATCCTTCTTTCGCTGATCCCGACACGTTGCATGATCCACTCATCGGACGTATCCACCATTCGGCTGAGTTCATCATTGGTCAGGCGGTAATCGGGCACCCAGCCCTGCACGCCTGTGATTGCAGCTTTGATTTTACCCATTGTTAAACGTTTCTTTGATCTTTTCACACAAACCGGCTTCCACCACTTCCATGGTATGTTTCAGCATATTTTTAATGGCAACAGGATTCGACATACCATGACCGATTACCACCGGGGCATTGATCCCCAGGATTGGGGTACCGCCATAATTTTCATAATTGAATTTTTCCAGAAACGGATCCTGAATGTTTCGCTTTCGGACAATAGTATACAGGGTTTCAGCCTCTTTGAGCACAATGTTCCCTACAAACCCCTCGCAGACCACCACATCCATTTTTTTGTTGGAAAACAAGTCGTTTCCTTCCACGTTTCCCACAAATAGAAAATCCGTGCTACCGTTCATCAATTCATAAGCAGAACGGGAAACCAGATTTCCTTTGGTTTCTTCGGAACCAATATTCAAAAGCCCAACTCTGGGGTTTTCAATGCCGGTCACATATTTTGCATACAGTGAACCGATAATTCCGTACTGATACAATACATCGGGGCGGCAATCGGGATTGATACCTATGTCAAGAATAATATTCCCCGGTCCGTCCAGGGAAGGAAGTATGGTTCCGATAGCCGGCCGGATCAGGCCCGGAATGGATTTGATGGCAAGGCTGGCACCTACCAGAACGGCGCCGGTATTGCCGGCACTGCAAAATCCGTCTATTTCGCCCTTCCGCAACATGCGGAATCCCACGGCCATACTCGAATCGGGCTTCTGGTTCAATGCCTTTGCCGGATGGTCGCCCATTTCTACCACTTCAGAGGTATGTACGATATGCAACCTGTCGCGGGGAACCCGGTTATCCGTCAGATAATCCTCAATGAGGGAGCGATCACCGATCAATGCAAAATCGATATACGCGGGCATCTCCGACAAAGCCAGCACAGTTCCCGAAAGCGTGGCTCCGGGAGCATAATCGCCTCCCATAATGTCTATTCCAATTCTCATTGGCAGGGTGGTTGACCCGGAGAATAAATTCGACTATACTGCCACTTCTTTTTCAATGGCAGGTTTCCCTTTATAGAATCCACATTCCGGACACACACGATGATACTGCACGCTGGCACCGCAGTTCTGGCAGGTAGTAATGGTAGGTGCGCTGGCCTTGTAGTGCGTTCTTCTTTTGTGTTTCCGTTGTTTTGAAGTTTTACGTTTCGGATGTGCCATAATACTGAATATTTTCCGGTTATGAATAATTTTTCCTCATCCACTCCTTCAGCCCGGCCCACTGATTTGCTGCGGGATGTTTCTCCGAAGAAGGAGTAAGAGATGCAAGTTTACGAAGCATGTCGTGATTACATAAGCTTTCCCCGTTTTCGTCGTTCGGATGAACGCGTTTCAACGGAAGAGCCAGATGGGCAAACTCATAAATGTACTGTGCCACATTTATTTCCGTTTCCCCGCGGAGCAGAAAAACGATCGATTCTTCTTCCTCAACCTCCTGATCGGCAAATTTCACCATGATCTTACGGGTATGGTCCATGGGCCATTCCATATCGTCCAGGCACCGGTCGCACGGTATTTGTACTGTACCTTTCAATTGAAAAAAGAGTTCCAGGAAATTTGGCTTCCTGTTCAGGGTCACGGTAACATTCAGACGCGCCCGTTTAATTTCGGTACCTTCAAAGTTTCCGAAAAACCGGTCGCCGGCACAAAACTCAAATTCGTGCCATCCTTCCTTCAGCCCGGAAAACGAAATAATATATCGCTTCAAATAATGCAAAGGAGGTCAAAATTTTATGTCGTGCAAAAGTAGAAAATATATTTGAAAATAAAATATCCTGTTATTCGGGATGCATAGCAAACAGATACTGGAAAAAGGATAGTATGGAAAAGCCCCGGTCAGCAGATGAACACCCTTGTGCCCTGACTCCAGTCCATATCTGTCCATTCCAGCACGGAAGGAGTATCCATGATCTTTCCGCTGTCTTTCAATTCTATCCTGCCGTGCAGAAGGATAATAATCTTGTCACGGGCATTATTCAGCACATCGGGGGTTAAAATTTCCACACTGCCCCTGGCAATCAGATGACGCAGATTAGATGGTTTCCACTGGTTATAGGGAGGCGTTTCCCTGAGAAGGTTTTCAGCAAGCCTGGCCCCTGCTATTCTCCACAAACGGTCCTGTAGCCTGCCCGAACGGCTCATGAGTTGATTCATATGGGCAGAGGAAATCCACAGGGCAGTTACCGGAGATTCTGCCACCACTTCAGCCGTGCGCGGCAACCCGGTCAATCCGGCCATTTCACCGATAAACGTACCATAGCCAATAACATCAACCACCCTGCCTTTAACCGTAACCTTCACGGTTCCCCTGGCAATGAAGAGTAACCCGTCACCCTGGCTGGATTCCCTGATAATTTTTTCTCCAACCGAGTAAACTCTGGTCTGGAACATAGCCAGAAGGCGGTTCACCACCTCCGTTTCCAGTCCCTGCAGCCAGGGCATATCCCTTAACAGCTCCTGAACTTCGGGTAATTCAACCAGCGGGGAAGAATACATCAGTTTTTTCATCCGTTCTTCAATTCCGGAAATCATTTTTTCGGCTTCTTCGGCAGAAATCCTTCCGTTTTTCTGGAGTCTTTCCACCGTTCTCCTCTCATAATTCAGCATGGAACGAATGGCCTGCCGGGTAGAAATGGCCGAATAGATTTCCGGGAAATTCTTTCTCAGATTCCTCAGGAAGGTCAGCCCATGAATCTTATTTTCATTGATCTCTTCTTCGATAACGGCCAGATTGACTTCTTCTTCCCGGTTGGGCCGTTCTTCAGCCGCCAGGGCCCTTCCCATACTTTCCACCAGTTTCAGGGCCTCTTCCTGTGCCTCGACAAACCCCCTGGCACTTTCATAACTCAGGGCCAGTTTTTCAAAAAAACTTCTTCTGGAAAGAATACCGATCAGCGGAACTGATTGCAACCTCACCAGCCATCTGGGAGTTTTCCATGATTCTTCCAGGTCTTTTCTTGCAGACAGGGGTATCAACCCGCCCGCATCCAGAATTTCATCAATGGTATCGGAAATCCTCCTGACGGCTGTCGGGCCGAGCAGGCCGTCTTTGAACTGATACCAGTAACTGCTTTTTTCCTTTTCCAGTACCCGCCGCCGCATTTCGGCAATGGTTTCTATCCGGGCTTCTTCATCCGATATACCGGTTTCCTTATCGGGAAGGAAATCCCTCACTTTCTTCCAGTTGGCTTTATGGAGAAACCGATCTTCCTTAATCTTTTCGATGTAATTCACCACACTTTGATACTGGTATTGCCTGGCATTTTTCCGCATCAGGGCAATGGCCGGTGAAACCCGGGTTAATCCCAGTTTTTCCACCACCCATTTGACGGTGGTGGCATTGATCAGAAGGGTAAGGGTTACGATCCCGGCCGTCAGAAACAGAAACTGATCTCTTATTTCCTGGGCTATTCCGGTTTCAGCGGCCACGATCAGCGCCAGGGAAAGGGCAATAGCCCCGCGCAGGGCACCCCACCACAGTACCGTTGCATCCTTAACGGAAAGGCCGTAACCCATACGTCGCATCAATGGATAAAAAACCACGATCATCAAAGAACGGATCAAATGAATTCCGGCATATATCAGGGCAAGGATGAGAAGATTGTCCCAGGTAATTTTCACCTGCTGGGCAATCACCACTCCCACAATAAGAAAAATGAGTGTATTGGCTATGAAAGCCGCCAGTTCCCAGAATTCGTGCAGGAAATGTTCCACTTCCGGACTGATCCGTGTTCTTCCGACACTGGCCATAGCCAGGCCAAAAGCCACCAGACCCAGCACACCCGAAACATGAAAGAAATGTTCACAGATGTAAAAAGTGATGTAAGCCGCCGCAATGATCACACTGATCTCGACCAGGGCATCGTTGAATACCCGCCGTACCCAGCCAATCGACAGCCACCCCACCACCATTCCAACCAGAATACCGCCCAGGGCAACCCGGAAAAATTCAATCACCGGTGAATCAGGTTCGGCTGTTCCGGTGATCCCGGTAAAAAATACCATGAACAATACGATAGCCGTTCCGTCGTTGAGCAGCGATTCCCCTTCAATCAGGGTTCCCAGCTTTTTGCTCGCCCCCAGTTCCTTCAGCAGGGAAACCACGGCTACCGGATCGGTGGCACTGACCACCGCCCCGAACATCAACGCGATGGCCCAGTTCCAGTTTGCCAGGCCTGCCCCGGAGGCATTTATCCACATCACCAGGGCCCCTGACAGGAACATAGCCAAAATGATTCCCGGAATGGCCAGTATGGAAGCATTCAGAAACGATTTCCTGAAAGTGTGCACATCCATGGCAAAAGCCGCCTCAAAAATGAGGGTGGGAAGAAAAACATACAAGATCAGATGCGGATCGATATGTCCGGCCCAACTGACAGCCGACCCAAGAAAACCCACCTGTATCTCAGCTCCTAACAGGTGCCATACTGAAAACCACCCCAGGCGGGTTGCCGCCCCAAGTCCCAATCCGACAATCAAAAGCAGAACCGTATAGGGAAGGGGACTTTTTCTGAACAGGTGGCGAATGGCGGCGCCTATGATCAGGGCCAGAATCACGAAAAAAAGAGGAGACATGTCAGCCCCGTGACTGTTTTCTCCGGCAGATGATCCTTCTGAAACCGCACCTCCCTCTTCTCCTGTGACAGCTTCGGTTATCACCATTGCCTCATCGTAAAACGGATGCGTGGCGGAAAAACATTTCCCGGCCATAATCAGCATCAGGGTCAGGAAAATGATAAAGGATCCCATCCGCAGGATTTGCCGTCTGGTCATCGTGGATGTGCTGCTTTGCAACCCGGTTTAGTTAACAATATAATGATACAGTGGTAAAACTAAGAAAAATACTTTTTTCATATATCTGCATCCAACATAATCCGGAACAAAATGATTACATACCCTGCAAGAACAAACCTTCATCCTGCATCATTTTCCTCACATCAGTATCCCATTTAAAAAAAATTTCCCTGGCTGCATCAGTTCGTCTTCAGCCGGATACTGACAGGGCAATGATCGGAATGAACCGCCTCCGGGTGAATGGCAGATTCTTTCACGGCCTCCCGCAGCGGTTCGGTGATCATATGGTAATCTATCCTCCAGCCCAGGTTCTTTGCCCTTGAATTGGCCCGGAAACTCCACCAGGTATATTGTTCCGGCTCATCATGAAACATCCTGAAACTGTCGATAAATCCGCTCTCAACCAGCCTGTCCATCCATTCCCGCTCTTCGGGTAAAAACCCCGATGATTTCAGGTGTCTCTCCGGATGGTTGATATCAATGGGTTTATGGCATATATTAAAATCCCCTGAGACGATCAACCGGGAACGTTCCTGCTTCAGTTCATTCAGAAAATGCAGCAACGATTCCAGAAATCTCATTTTGATCTGCTGACGGATATCACCGGTGGTTCCCGAAGGGATATAAACGGAAACCAGCGTGAGCGAATCCAGATCCATCCGGAGCACTCTTCCTTCCCGGTCGAATTCCGGTTTTCCCATTCCGGCAACCACCCGGCTAGCCGGTATTCTTGAAAAAACGGCCACTCCGCTGTACCCCTTTTTCTCGGCCGGATGCCAGTACAGATGATACCCCATCTCCTCCATTGGCTTCGTATCTATCTGGTCGGGCGTCGCCTTAAGTTCCTGTACGCAAAGGATATCGGGCTGCATTTCCCTCAGCCATTCGATAAAACCCTTCCTTATGGCTGACCGTATCCCGTTCAGGTTATAGGAATATATCTCCATATCCATGATTTGAAAACATTTTGTGCGGAAGATAGTGATTTCACCCGATCCGTCATCGGCCGGTTCGCGAATTAATTGGGAATATGTCGTAATTTTGCAGAAAAGTAATGGCATGAAAGGCCTGGTTATTAAATCGACCGGCAGCTGGTACCGGGTGAAACTGGAAGATGACCGGATTATTCCCTGCAGGATCAGGGGGAAATTTCGCACCTCGGGTATGGAGATTACCAATCCTGTGGCGGTGGGAGACCATGTGGAGGTGGTTCCCGTTGAAAATGAACCATCCGGACTGATCACCCGCATTTATGAGAGAAAAAATTACATCATCAGAAAATCACCCAACCTGTCGCACAAGGCTCAGATTCTGGCTGCCAACATTGACCAGGCAATCCTGATCATTACCCTGAAGCAGCCGGTAACCACCACCGTATTCGTCGACCGTTTCCTGGCATCTGCCGAAGCCTACAGAATTCCGGTCCATTTGATTTTCAACAAGACCGATCTGTACAAAAAGGATGAGAAGAAAGAGCTGGAAAACTGGCTTTCTCTCTACCGCTCACTGGATTACCACTGCTTTACCTCGAGTGCTCCCCGGAAAGAAGGCCTGGATGAGCTTGAAGAATTACTGCAAAACCGGTTTACACTGATTGCCGGTCATTCGGGGGTGGGAAAATCCACTCTTCTGAACATCATTGACCCCGATTTGAAACTGAAGACCGGGGAAATTTCAAATTACCACCAGAGTGGAAAACACACCACCACATTCCCTGAAATGTTTGCCATGAAAAACGGAGGTTATGTTATCGATACGCCAGGCATTAAAGGGTTTGGCATGGTAGATATGGACAAGGAAGAAATTTTTCATTTTTTCAGGGAGATTTTCCGCTTTTCCGACAGGTGCCGGTATCACAACTGCCTGCACATGGATGAACCGGGCTGTGCTGTAAAGGAAGCGGTAACAAAAAGCAAAATAGCCTATTCCCGGTACGTATCGTATATCAACATGATGGAAGAAAACGAAGGGGAAAAGTACAGGTCCTGAATGAAAGATTTTTCCTGCTTCTTAGAAGATTGTATCACCATGAATGTTATATTTAATGTTTGTAAAAATGTAAGAATAATTTTATGCATTCATAATATTTATTTTCAAAACTTTTAACATTGTTATATAATCCATATTTTTAGATAAGATAATTAATACCGCTCATTCTCAATACCACAGGCTGGTATGCGCAAAATATACATATCCATTTCCCTGGTAATTATCACCATTCTGGTGGTAAATCTCTACTATTACTTTGATATATACCGGCAACAAATTGATTTTCAGAAGAATTTCCTGATTAATCAGACACAGATATGCAGCTATGAAATTGAAAAACGGGCAGATGATTTTGAAAATGAACTGAATTATGTATTATTTTCAGAGGATTTCTCCCGTTTTTTTTCTGATCCTGCCATTCGTGAATCGGGTATTCAGAAATTGGAGCTTTTGTATGCCAACTACTCAACGCTGGTTAATAACATTCTTGTTTACGACAACCGGCGGAACGTTGCCAGCCTGTACAAAGATGTGGAGACCGGGGTATCCCCCACCGGGCGACCCTTTGCACCCAATTCCCAGCGCGAACTGAAAATTGATTTTTTCACCACCAACACCCAGAAAGAACTACGAAACCGGGACGAAATCGTTCCCGAAAAAAGTTTTTTTCTCTATTACCTGCCCATCATAAAAGATAACCAGGTTGTGGGAAACATTGAAGTTACCCTGAACATAGAAATGTTCATCTATGATATATTCAGCAAATACCATGTGGAGGATATACAGTGGCAATGGCTGATTGACAGTGAAGGGAATATTATTCTGAACAATCTCACCGACGAAACCTTCGTGGTTCCGGAATTATATAAAATTACCGGCGACCTTTCCGATGGTTTTATGGGTGACCTGCAGCACGAAGTAATTGGAGAATTCCGGGGAAAAGCCTTTCAGGATGAAGTGATTTCGGTGTATCTCCCCACGCGCATCATGAAACAGGAATACGGTGTGGTATTCTCCCTCCAGACCGATTATATCAAAGAGGCCATCGTGCTGAACGCTCTGTTGATTGCCGGAATTACCTTGTTCCTGGTGGGTCTGATCATTTTCATCTTTCTTTCCGTAATCAAGCAGAAAAGCAGAGAAGAAAAGAAACTCAGGGAATCGGAATATGCGCTTAAGAATATGGTGGAATCGCTTCCCATCGGAATTTTGATCCTGGGACCCGATAAACGGGTCAGAAACATAAACAGAACAGCAAGCCATCTTTTCAAAACCACCCCGGAACAGATGACCGGGGCAATTTACCCCGACATACTCCTGGCTTCTGAGGAAAATCATGAAAAAGATGATTACTCTCCCTTCAATCAGGAACACGTACTGCATTACAAAAAGGACGAGGAAGAAATAGTGCTTTACCGGAAAGAGATTCCCCTGCACCTGAATGGAGAAGATATATTCCTGGAAGCCCTGATGGATATTACCCCCATTGAGCGGGCCAGAAAACAGGAAGCGGCGGCCAACCAGGCCAAATCAGATTTTCTGGCCAAGATGAGCCACGAAATACGCACTCCCCTGCATGGCATCATGGGAATGACCGAAGCCCTGGAACGGAACAAATTATCCGGAGAACAGGCTGAAACAGTACGTTCAATCAAGAAATCGGCCGAATTGCTTTTGTCGGTCATTGCCGACATTCTCGATTTCTCAAAAATTGAAGCCGGCAAAATGATGCTGGAAGAAATCCCCTTCTTCCTGAGAAAAGAAATGGATATTGTATACCAACTCTTTCATCACGAAGCCGAAGAAAAGAACATCGATCTGAAAATCGATATTGATCCCGCAGTTCCCGATGAGCTGATAGGCGATCCTTTCAGAATACGACAGGTGTTGTCAAACCTGCTCGACAATGCCGTCAAATTTACTCCTTCGGGATCCATTCAGGTAAATATCACAAAAACAGAGGACAGGGACGGGGTCATTATTTTGCGCTTCGTTGTGGAAGACACAGGGATCGGAATCCCTCAGGAAAAACTGGAAGAGGTATTCGGATCGTTCAGGCAGGGCGACAATTCGGCCTCCAGAAAATACGGAGGTATGGGGCTGGGAACCACCATCTCCAAACAGCTGGTGGAAATGATGAACGGTCAGATACGTGTGGAAAGTCCCGCTTCGCAATCAAACCTTTCCAACCTTCCCGGCACAAGATTCGTCTTTACCGTAACGGTATTTTCCAATGAAAAACTGAAAAAGAACATCGAATATAAAAATGTTAAAAAATATCACCAGATCAAGACCCTGATTATTCTGGAGAAAAACACGAATGACGATTATCTTTTGAAAACCCTGCACAATTTCGGGGTTTCGATCTATCTGAATTTTTACCAGGATAACACCATTGATCTGATCAAGAACAATGCGGTTCAGAAACTTGAAAAATACAAGGCCATTATTATTAAACATACCCGGACCTTTGACGGTTTCCAGGTTCTGAAACGGTTTAAGGAAGAAGAATTAACCAATGAATTTTTAATCATACTGATCAGTTCACATGACGAACGGAACAATCGGATCAGGGCCCGAAGACTTGGTGTGGATTATTATATCATTGAACCTTTTGAATCATCCGAATTATTCGACATCATTCAGGATAACTTCCCCAACATTGAACCTGAAGAGGGAGAAACTCCGCCCCTTATGAAAATTAAAAAGGACATATCCATTCTGGTGGCCGACGACAATTTCATTAACCAGAAAGTAGCCCAGGCCATTTTCAAGAACCTGGGCTATGAAATCGATATGGCTGCTGACGGCAAGGAGGTGATTGAAAAAACGGCCGCCAGATCCTATGACATTATCTTCATGGATGTGATGATGCCCGAAATGGATGGTTTTGAAGCTGCCGATGAATTGAGAAAACAGGGAAAGGAGATGCCTATTATTGCTGTTACCGCGGATACCAATCAGGAAAGCAGGGTGAAATCGAATCACACCAGCATGAATGATTTCATTGCAAAACCCATCAAGGTAGATGAAATTAAAAGGGTACTGATTCGTTATTTTACCGAAGAATCGAAAGACTGACAGAAGGCTTTTGTTTGGCCGCATCAGCACAGGGCATCTTTTCGAGGAGTGGAACCGATGAAACCGATCCTGAACATCCACGATTTTCTTGCATTATCAGAACATCTGCCGGTTGTCGATGTACGCTCACCATCAGAATTTGCCCGCGGACATTTCCCTGGAGCATATAATATTCCCCTTTTTAGTGATGAAGAACGGGCCCTGGTGGGTACCGCCTACAAACAGGACTCAAGAAAAGCCGCCCTGATGAAGGGTTTCGAAATTGCCGGGCCCCATTTGGCCGAATATGTAAAGAAAGCCTGGGAAGTGGCAGGTAGCCGGGGATTACTGATGTATTGCTGGAGAGGAGGCATGCGTAGCGCTTCAATGGCCTGGCTGTTCCGTACGGCAGGAATACCGGTGGCAACACTGGAAGGCGGTTACCGGTCGTATCGCCGTTACCTTAAATCATCTTTGCAAACACCCGTTCCCCTGGTTGTTATCGGTGGAATGACCGGTTCTGGAAAAACCAGGGTGTTGAATGAACTCGAAAAAAAAGGTATCCAGGTCATTGACCTGGAGGGTCTGGCTTGCCACAGGGGATCTGCATTCGGAGCCCTGGGTCAACCTGCGCAACCTGCCACCGAGCAGTTCGAAAATAATCTGTTTCAGATATTCAGAATATTAAATCCTGCCCGTGTGATAATGGTGGAAGACGAAAGCAAATCCATCGGCTCGGTGCAGATTCCCGATGAATGGTTCCTTCAGATGAAAAAAGCCCCGGTTATTGTGCTGGATGTTCCTCGTTCTGTCAGAATAGAACATCTGGTAGAGGAATATGCCGGATTCAATCCGGTACTTTTAAAAGACAGCCTGACCCGAATACGTAAAAAACTGGGGGGTGAACGATGGCAACAGGCTATGAAAGCCCTTGAGCAAAACGATTTCCATACGGTAGCTGATATTGCCCTGCAATATTACGATAAGGCTTACCGGTACGGCCTGAGCAGACGCGATCCGAAAACCCTGTTTACCGTACATTCCGACAATGCTGATCCCCGGAAAACCGCCCTTCATATCATCGATCTGCTTGAACAGGAAGAGAAACTGCATCTGCCTGTGTGAGAAACCGAAAGATTGACATTTCCCCTTTTTTTTTGTAATTTTTCATTACGAAACAGAACTCGGTGATGAAAAGCCCTGCCTCCCGGATAGAAAGCATCGGTTATATTCTCAAGGTCGAGGACCTATCTCCGGTGCAGTATTATGTAATGGAAAACACGCTGGTAATGGAAAGCCTGGAGCCTTTCCCCGGCTACCACGGGAAACATGTTCCCACCTCACTCAAGCCAAGAAATATCTACCTGATGGTAAAAAACGGATATGATTTTGAAGAAATTGCCAGATTATCCAGGGAGATACATAAAAGCTTTCCCTATCGTTTCAGCGGCACTCCGGCTGAAATTGAAATAAGGAACAAACGTTACCATGCCATCCGCATCAAATTCCTGGAAAGCTTTGAAATGGTCACCGAATTGCAGAACCTATACAAAGATGCAGGGATCCGTTTCAGAAAATTCAAAAGGCTGGAAGGTTCAGCCAGAATTAAAGTTCACCGTTTTTTTCTGGTTGAAGAAACAACACCCGGCATTTTCAGGGATCTCCAGGAAGCGGAACAATTCTACCTCGAAATTCCTGTCCTTCTCCGCTGGAAATCATTTGAGGCCATCACCCGCGACGTAAAGAACAATGTGGATAACAACAATTTTGATGCGGCACTGGGCATGATGTACAGGTACGAATGCCCGGTTGAGCTTATCCGTATCTGGGCCCGGGATCAGTCGCCAGAACGAGCCATTCAACTGAGAGAAAAATACCTGGAATTCATCCACCGTGCGGAAATCTAATGACCTTCCGTTTTCTCTGTCACTGCTGCATGGCAAATCGTGCTTCCACCCACCGGTATACCTGGTCGGAACGGCGCAGGGGTTCATCTACCCGGAAAGTACAGATCATTCCCTTCGAAGCTTCCTCCACCGGCATATCATCCACACGTAGCCCTTCCACGGTGGTTTCGACCACACCCGTTGTTGGCCCGATAAAAAGAACCTTTTCGTTATTCCTCAGAATACCGCTTTCCAGTCTGACCTCCACCACCTGCAGTTTCGTATAATAATTGCCAACTTTCCCCACCCGGATCTTCCGCATGGTAGCCCGGGAACCGTAACGCCCCGACCATTCCCCTAACTTCTGTCCCAGGTAATACCCATCCCAGAACCCCCGGTTAAATACCATGGCCAGGCGTTCTTTCCAGAGCCGTATGTTGTTTTCCGAGTAATCTCCCCGGCAATAAGCATCCAGGGCTTCATCATAGCAGGCCGTTACGATTTTAACATATTCAGGGCCCCGGGCCCGTCCCTCGATTTTCAGCACGCGAACCCCTGCATCCAGAATCCTGTCCAGAAAATGTATGGTCATCAGGTCTTTGGGTGACAAAATGTATTCATGATCAACATCCAGTTCATAACCTGTCTCCCTGTTGATCACAGTATAGGGTTTCCGGCATGTTTGAAGGCACTCTCCCCGGTTGGCTGATGAATTCATCTCATGCAGGCTGAGATAACATTTCCCTGAAACGGCCATACACAAAGCCCCGTGAACAAATATTTCCAGCCTGACCGGTTTCCCGGAAGGGCCCCGGATATTTTGTTCTTCCATCAGCCGGTGCAGATTCTTAACCTGTTCCAGACTCAGTTCACGGGCCAGAACCATCACATCAGCCAGACGCGAAAAAAACCTGACCGCTTCGATATTGCTGATGTTGACCTGCGTGGATAAGTGAACTTCCAGGCCTGCCGAGCGGGCATAGTCTATCACGGCCATATCGGTAGCAATGATGGCATCGATACCGGCATCCCCCGCCCTGTCGATGATCCGGCACACTTTATCAAGCTCATGATCATACACAATCACATTCAACGTAAGATACGCCCGCACCCCATGTTCATGGCACAAACCAACAACGGCAGGTATTTCATCCAACCGGAATTGCTGAGACGACCTGGCCCGCATATTCAGCTTTTCCACGCCAAAATATACGGCATCTGCCCCTGCCTGTATGGCGGCTCTCAGCGATTCGTGCGAACCGGCCGGGGCAAGCAGTTCAAAATCCTTTCTGTTCATGGTGCGCGTCGATTCCCTCATCTGTTTTTCTCTTTGTTCAGGACAATACGGAAAGTGGTCCCTTTCCCTGGTTCCGACTGAAGCACGAAAATTTTTCCACTGTGATAATTTTCCACAATTCTCCTGGCCAGGGAAAGCCCCAGACCCCATCCTCTCGGTTTAGAGGTATATCCCGGTTTAAAAACCGTTTTATGCAATTTTTTTGGAATTCCCTTCCCCTCATCCCGGATATCGACAAACACTTTGCCCGGATTGTCAGACAAAACAATCCGGATGAGGCCACTGCCTCCCAACGCATCGATGGCGTTTTTACACAAATTTTCAATAACCCATTCAAAAAGTTCCGTATTGAGGTCTACGAGACAGGTCCCTGAAAGCCGGTTTTCCGTGCTGATGTTAACCTGAGCCGACGAACGGGTACGGATATAAGCCACAGATTGCTGAACCGCCTGATGGATCGGTACGGGGGTAAGAACGGGTCTGGAACCGATTTTTGAAAACCTGTCGGCAATTTTTTCCAGCCGTTTAACATCTTTTTCCAGTTCTTTCAGGGTATCCTCGTTGCTCCGGTTCATTTTGATCAGCTCCAGCCAGGCCATCAGGGAGGAGATAGGGGTTCCCAGCTGATGGGCCGTTTCCCTCGATAATCCCACCCAAACCTGGTTCTGTTCCGCTTTCCTTGAAGCACTGAAAGCAAAATAGGAAACCAGAATAAACAGGATGATCACGCCCAGTTGGATATAGGGAAAATAAAACAATTTCGTCAGCAATATGGAATCTTTGTAATGAAGGTAGAGGTTTTCGTTCTCGTCCAGTTTAATGACAATGGGATCATGGGTTTCTCTCATGATACGGAGCTGCCGGTCAAGATAGGCGCGGTTTTTCAGCCGTTTCGGGTCAAGATTCCTGGTAGACAGGGTGTCTCCCGCTTCGTTAGTCAGGATCAGGGGCACGGTATTGTTGGTTTCTATCACCCTGAGCAGCAGATCGAACTCTGTATCATCCACATCCATTTCGATCAGCTTCCGGGTAGCCTCAGCCCAGAGTTCCACCTTTTTCCTTTCCTCAGCCGACAATTCCTCCACCAGCTTCTGTGTATAAAACAGGGATGACAGGCCGATAACAACCGCTCCCAGGAGAAGAAAGAGTTTCCAACGTGTCTTTTTATGGTAAATATTTACCATGAATGGGGTTCATTGGTTTTTCTTTTCGTGTCCAGGGTATCTTCCTCTTCCTCCCAGATCACACGGAAAGCAGGTTTTGAAGAGGCTCCCGTTCCCTTCAGGGAATCCGCCCCTGCTTCTGTTTCACCTCCGGTTTCTTCCTCCCACCGGATACGGAATGTTTTGCTGACGGTATCCCCCGGGGTCAACGTATCATCCCTGAACCAACCGAATTCATCCCGCAGGATTTCCCGCACTTCCCTGCCCTGTTCCCGTATGCTTTGCCTGATCACATCCCGCACAGCCTCCCTGTCGTAGGAAACCCTGTAATCGTCAGGAGTACCCTCAATTTGCAGATACAGGCTGGTTCGATTCAATCCGTCTTCCTCCACCCAGCCGAACTCTGTTTCCTGTTTTTCCGGCCGGCGGGCTTTTCGGGCAAGTATTTCCGACAATAGGATTCTTAAGCGGTAATGAAAATATTTATCCAGCCCGTGTTCTCCCATGGCTGAAATATTGAATGCATTGGAACGGATATCCATGTGGGGAATAATAACCCTCTGTTCTCTAATGTATATTGTGTTTTCCAGCCGGCTGAATTGCACATGTTCCAGTTCTTTCAGATCAATAAACCGTGATAATTTTTCCATCGGCTCAAAATGGATTAACTCTCCGTTATCAATGGTTATTTGAGCTTCTGCCAGCAAACTTTCCCTGTTGATCGTCCATTCCGGACTGAAAATCATTTTCATCGATACGTTGCCACTCAGATTTCCATTCAAATGTTCTGCACTAATAAAATCCTGCCCGAAATTACGAAATGACGCGAACAGTTCATGGATATTGACATGATCCGCGGCTACCTGTGTATTGAAAAGTATACTGTCTCCCACACTTTGCATCAGC
This sequence comes from Bacteroidota bacterium, assembly GCA_011049175.1. Taxonomy (GTDB): domain Bacteria; phylum Bacteroidota; class Bacteroidia; order Bacteroidales; family VadinHA17; genus HyVt-105. Next base: position 26,863 of record DSCJ01000118.1, read on the forward strand.
ATTCCGCTCCCGTTCAGCTTCCCGTTCATGCTCAGAAAACTCACGCGGGGGATAATCATAAGGCCTGGCTCATAGATCAGCATTCCCTCCACCTGTGTAGCTGTAAATGGGTTTATATGCAATATACCGGCCGTAAACTCCAGATCCATGGTCACATGATCAGGCCAGAACCGTTTTATTCTGTCTTCACGCCGGGCGGACGGAACATTCAGCCAGCCTTTCAGATCGATCTCCGGGCTGGTGACATGTCCTTCCAGATGCAACATCTCCCGGCCACCCATAATAAATGACAAAAGATTTTCCGCTTTCCCGTCAAGAGCAAGCGGTACGTGGTTCCATTCCGCCTGAAGATTGTCGAACCATACCGGCCCTGTGCCTGAAAACATCATGTCTCCCGATAAACGGCTAATTCTGTGCCCTGATTTTCCGAGAAGGAACTGCATATCTGTCAGAGTTAAATTACCGCTGAGTTCAGATTTCACCAGATCTTCACGGGTTATTTTTTTCAGATTTTCAGGTTGGAAACGAAAAGCCAGGTTCGCCCTCACCCGGCCTGAAATATCCGGTCTTTTCCCAGAAGAAAATACTTTCAGAATTTCTTCCGCGTACCCGTCTACCGTTCCCTGTCCGGAAATGACTGGACGGATAAAATCCCTGACCTGGAAAGAGCCGCTGATCCGGGAAGTTCCCACGGCGGCTGTAAACGATTGAATTTCCAGTTCGGTGGATTCCAGGCTGTTTTTGACTCCGTTGTGCAGGGTTCCCGTACCCGAAAACCCGGTAACGTGAACGGAAGGGTTTTTCATGGCCAGCTCTGCCTCCGTGATTCGGAAATCCAGATTCAGATGAGGAACCGGCTCCCCGCCGGCACGTTGACTCAAATGACCTTCAATATCAACGACTCCCGTGCTTCTTTTGATCTGCCACCTTTCTGCCAGAGCAGGAGGAACCATTTCAGAAAGAGATCGTATGCTTAATCCCGTACCTTTTACCGAAAGATCAGTTCGTTTCGCCTTACCGGTCAGGATCTCTCCCCGTACCTGCAAATCCAGGCCGCTTATCTTGACCGAAGAGGCTCTAAGGGACCACAGGCTGTCGTTTCTGATCAGTTCCAGATTGCCAAGTACAGGTATTTCCCTGGCTGTGCTGAATTTTTTTACCTGAAACATGTGCAGCAGTACATCCGCATCAGCCTGCAGTGTCATATCATTTCCACTGAATGCCCATTTCAGAACAGTCCTCCGGGTATATCCCCCAACCCTGATCTGCGAAGGTTCATGGATATATTCCACCCCGATGTTCCTGAGCCTGACGTCCTGCAAATCCAGGTCAAGTCCTCCTTTCCTGTCTCCGGCAGGGCTTTTCCATACCCTGTAATGCGGTTGGCCATCCGTATCGGTCAGTATCCATAGTTTTCCATCATCAACCACCAGCCGCCGGAGAACATATTCTTTTCTGAGAAGCTGAATAAGATGAAATTGCAACTGAAGCTTTCCCGCCTGCAAAACGGTATCACCCGCCTGTTCCATCCCATTTATATCGGAAAAAACTGTTACCCGGTCGAGGATGAGGGAAGCACGAGGGAAGCTTCTGAAAACAGAGAAAGTCAGTTCACCCACCTCCACCTTCCCGGTTAGCTGTTTATTGAGTTCGCCCACCAGAAAGGATTCGATGGCATCCCGTTTCAGGCTTACCAGCAAACCGACGGCAAGAAAAAATACCAGGATAACCGCCAGCAAGATCAGTAATGACTTCTTGAATTTTTTTAATAACAACTTCACCTGCATGAATTTCATGCAATATTACAACAAATTCATTTCCTGTACATGCGCATTCGGTGAAAGGAAATCAGAGCCGGGCGGAAAATGATACAAATGACAGGACCTTTTGTCTTGTTAATCAGCCAAATAAAAACCGTATATCTTCGCCGGGCTTTACCTCCCAGGGAGCAATCCCCTTCTTAAATATTCTGGCAGGCCTGGGACCTATGAGCTGAGGATTCGGATCTTCCACCCACAACATGGTCCCTTCCCTGAGGCCCACCACATACATGTCGGGATTTACCTCTATAAATTCCTCGATCCGTGCCTCCCTTGTTTCTCCGGCATGACCATCGGGATTGGCGTCCAGGTAATGGGGATTGATCTGGAAAGGAATCAAATCCATGGCCTGAAAACTGGTCGGCTGAAGAATGGGCATATCGTTGGTAGTTTTAATAGTAGGACAGGCTACATTGGAACCGGCACTCCATCCGATATAAGGAATCCCTTCCAGGATCCTGCTGCGGATGGGATCGAGGAGGCCCTGCTCCTGCATCATTTTAATCAGCTGCCAGGTGTTGCCTCCTCCGATAACAACAGCATCGGCCGATTTAACTGCCTGCACAGGATCACGGTAACGATGGATGGATTCAATATCGTGACCTATTTCTCTGAATCTTTCCCTGACTTTTTCCTCATAGGCGTCAAATGAAAAGGTCACCGCCGCATAGGGAATGAACAATGCTTTTACAGGCTTGTCGCCCAAAAATTCCCGTATTTTATTTTTCGGATGGTGGAGGTAAGGTTCTCCTGCATTGGTCGAATTACTGATCAGTAATAGTTTCATATAGTTTATCTTAAGTAATGAATGAAATAATTCCTGTGGGATTGAAATACAAAAAAGGCTGTATCGGGCATCATGAATTTCAGATCTTTATACCGATTACCAGCATATCATCCACCTGTTCTTCCCCGCCCATCCACTCGTTCATGGTTCTGTCAAGCAGAACGGATTGTTCCTGCATAGTCAGGTGGGTATTGGCCAGAAACAGTTCCCTCAGTTTACGATACCGGAACTTTTTACCTTCGGGACCCCCGAACTGATCGGCATAGCCGTCAGAGAAAAGGTAGATCAGATCACCTGAACGGATGTCGATAACATGGTTTGTATATTTTTTCCGGGGTTGATTTAAATAATGGCCTATGGGGAATTTATCTGCTTTTATCTCAATCATTTCTTTATCACGTATCAGCCATAGGGGGTTATAGGCGCCGGCATAATCCATTTTCATTTCGGCCGTATTGATCCGGCACAGGGCAATGTCCATGCTGTCTTTGATGGATTCTTTCGGATTGCTTTTCGACATTCTTTCGGAAAACCCAATATTCAGGCCGTCCAGGATATCAGCGGCCGTTGGGTGTTCATTTTCCTTCAGGGTATCATTCAGAATATTGAAACCCAGCAAAGAGATAAAGGCTCCGGGCACCCCATGACCGGTAGCGTCCACTGCGGCAATGTAAGTATACTGGTCCTGTTTTTCCATCCAGTAAAAATCGCCGCTGACAATATCCTTGGGTTTAAAGTAGATAAATATTTCGGAGAAGTACTGCTGCGCATAATCCACATGGGGAAGAACAGCATTCTGAATATGCTGTGCATAACGTATGCTATCGGTAATTTCCCGGTTTTTTTGTTCTATCAGTGATTTCTGTTCACTCAGGATCAGGTTGGCATGTTGCTTATTGCGATAACTGCCGTATATGGCTGATGCCAGAGCCAGCAGCAGAAAAATCCCACCGATCAAACCGTACTGTATCAGTTTCCTTTGTCTGAGCTCCACCTCCTGCCGGGCCAGCTGGGCATTTTTCAACTCCAGTTCCTTTTCTTTCTTTTCCGACTGATACCGGGCTTCCAGTTCATTGATGTTCTTTTTTACGGCTTCGTCGGTAAGAGAATCCCGTAATTCTGTGGCCTGAATATAATAATGCAGCGCATCCTGATACTTCTCCCGTTTTCTGTGAAGTTCCGAAAGCCCATAATATCCTTCCTGCAGGATTACCCTCAGGTTATGTTCCGAAGCCAGGGCTAAAGCCCGATTAAAATAGTTCCCGGCCTGCCGGTACTGGCCCCTTGAAAGATAGCTCATTCCCATCCTGATAAAAAGATCCGCAATGCCTTTCTGGCTGCCCAGTTCTTCATAAATTTCCAGGGCTTCTTTATAGTACTCTATGGCTCCCGATGTCTCACCCATTTTGTGCATCACATCGCCCAGGTTTTTCAGTGAACTGGCTTTCCCCTGCTTTGTTCCCAGTTCTTCTGCAATATCCAGTGAACGGGAAAAATACAGGGATGCCGAATCATACATTTCCCTTACCAGAAAAACCCTTCCGATATTATCCAGGCAATAGGCCATTCCCTGCTTTTCCCCCATCCCCTCATAAAGAACCAGTGATTGCCGGAAGTTTTCCAGGGCTTGTTCATGACTAGTCAGCTCCATATAAATGCCGCCGATATTGAAAATAGAAGTGGCCATTCCCGACCGGTCACCCAATTCAGTATAAAGGGTATACGACTGCTGATAATACTGCAGGGCTTCTTCATATTCCCCCCAGTAATTGAAAATTTCTCCCAGATTATTCAGGGTATTGGCCATGCCGGCCCGATCGTTGAGTTGTTTTTTCAGTTCGTAGGATTGCTCGTAATATATTTTCGCCTCGGCATAATTGGCCTGAAATTTATGTATCTCTCCAATGTTGTTCAAAGAACGGCTTACCCCCTGAAGATCATCCAGTTCCCTTCTAATGTCCAGGGAAATACCATAATATTCCAGGGCCTTTTCATAATTTCCCTGGCTGCGGTACAATACTCCCAGATTATTGTACACTTTGGCCAGTTCCAGTCTGTTGTTCAGGTCCTTATAAATGGCAATGCTTTCCAGGTAACAATTTTCTGCTCTGCGGTAATCACCGGTAAAATAATAGGCCTTACCCAGGTTGTTGAGTGCAAGGGCTTCATCAGTTCTTCTCTGATTCTCTTCAGCCAGATGGAATGCCTGCGTGGCAAATTCAATGGATTTCCCCGGGGATATTCTGAGGTATTCATCGGACAAAGCATTTAACAACCGGATTTTTTCAGCCCCTTTCGATCTTTCCATCATACGGACCAAACTGTCCACATCTGCCTGAGCAATGGAATAGAACGGGATACAAAATAAAAAAATCACCCCCAAGTATGCCGTTTTATGCTTCATCATTGATTCCCGGATGCTCAAAATTAAAAAAAATCCGGGAACGTGTTCCCGGATTTTCCCTGATCAGAATATTGATTACCTGTTCTCCTCGAAAGCCAGGTCTATTTCCATCGCATTTACACCGGCCGGAACAAAAGGTGCCAGCCCCGTGACATCAATGAAAGCACTGGTAAATCCCTCCTGGGAAGGCACACTGGTCCCTGATGAGACAAAACCGGTTGTTCCTGAAAAGTAGGCCGGATCATCGGCATTGGCTGTAACAGCCGTAACCACCTGGTTAAGTTCTTCAGCTGATAGATCACTGTAAACTTTCTCTACCTCGGCCGTAAGAACATTTTTCAGGGAATAATCGGTCCATAAATTGGTGAGATCGTCCAGATCCACCGGTGGAAGAGCAACACGGGCAACAGCAATGTCTTTTTCCACATCGTTCTTGGCCACAAAGGTCCAGCAAATCCCACCGGTCCGGGTTTCATCAATCAGGGTGGCTGTGGGATGGATGGTGTTTCCGCGTATGTAAACCACATCCCCCACTTTGCCGGCAAACAGTTTGATTTTACTGGCATAATCGGTACCTGTTACATCCAGGTTAACCACAGAAACAATCATGTACTTTTCCATTGGTTTATCCAGGCCTGCAATATTAAGACCTTCTTCACCGTATTCAATCTTCAGCACGGAACGGGCATGCACCTGAATGTTCCGGTTAAAATTGCCCGGTATCATCAGGGCCACCCCTTTGAGGGGATTGGTATTCCAGAACAACTGCAAAGCCCTGCTTCCGTCCTCATCGTAAAGATACAGGCCGTATTCCCACTGGTCGTTTCCAAAATATGCCCCGGCCACAACATTGACATCCTTGATTCTTCCGTCGTGCGTGGAAGTGAATGAAAATTCCATGGGGCCTTCAATTTTCAGTTCCCTGACGGATGTAATCGCTTCGTTCACCATATCGGACGACAATTCCCCGATCCACACCAGGGTTCGAAGATAATTATACAGTGTATTCCCATCCACTTCCTGGGTCAGGTCTTTCTTATCCAGGTCGGGCCGGCTGATGGCATCGGACATACCCACCTTGAAATCTTCGGGTACAATATTATCGTCCTTCTTGCTTTTTTCACAGGAAACCAGTATTCCTGTCATCATGGCAAGAAATACCGCATATCTGACAGCTCTTTTCATGGTTTCTTTTTATTTGGTTGCTATCTGAATTGATAATACGTATTTCAGTAAAATTGGTTACCGGTCAGATTCTTTTTCACTCTGTGGTTTTCCGGAATAATCTTCTTTCATTTTATCCAGTGAAAAATTCTCATCGTTTTTATTAATGGAAAGAGTTTGTACCGAATAGTTTAAAATGTTCATTAACAACATTTTACCATTCAGGCAGGAACCCGTTCCACTGACCATTTTAATCACTTCATTTGCCATGATGGTTCCGATAATTCCCGGTAAAACACCCATCATACCCAGGCGGGACGGGTCAGGAGCTTCCTGCGGACCAGGAGGGTCGGGGAAAATACACCGAAGGGAAGGACCGTTTCTGTAGTTAAATACGGAAACCTGCCCCTCATACTTGTAGATAGCCCCGAATACCCATGGTTTACCAAGAATAATACAGGCATCATTCAGCAGATACCGTGTGGCATAATTATCGGTAGCATCCACCATCACGTCATAATCGCGTAACAGATCGAGCACATTTCTGGGTTCCAGATACACATTATGAACCCTGTATTCCACCATAGGATTATGATGCTGCAAGCGATCCCTGGCAATTATAGCCTTCATCTTGCCCAGATCTTTTTCACCGTAAAGCACCTGCCGCTGTAAATTGTCTTCGCTAACCCGGTCATTATCGGCAATTCCAATCGTCCCCACTCCGGCAGCAGCCAGATACTGCAGAGCCGGACAACCCAGTCCGCCGGCCCCTACCATCAGTACCCGTGTTTTCTTAAGCCGTGCCTGGCCCTCCTTTCCTATTTCAGGTAATAAAAAATGCCGGTTATACCTGCGCTCTTCTTTTGGGGTCAGCAAAGACATATCCATATGGCTGATTTTTAACAGCTAAATATACTAAAATTTACAGCTATCCGGGTACATGCAAAAGAAGGCGGCCTCTGTCAGACCGCCTTCCCGATTTACTCCACGTTGGGGAAAAGTTAAAAATTAAAGGTAATACCAATGGTAAAGGGATATAATTCCGGACCTTTGTTTTTTTCAAACAAAGGAATCATGAAATAATTGGCAAAAACTGAAAAGTCCCCGTAACCAATCCTGCCGGTAAAACCGTAGCGTAACGGACTCAAATTGAAGTCATCACGTATTTTATCCTTCTGTTTTGCCCCGGAATCGCGGTACACCACCTTGGTATGGCTTCCTATTTTAACACTCCCGATAACCCCGCCTGCTGCGTGAATCCTTTTGCTTCCTGCCGGAATCTGCAACTCAAGCAGCAGGGGAATGGAAAAATAGGTGGTAGTAAGTTTCGTTTTGTCAAGGGTCAGAGGAGAATAATCTTTTTCCACAATCACATTATCCGTTTTCTGGATATTGTTGTTCCCGTCAAAACGATAATCATTGAAATCAATTCCCACGCCCGTAACCAGACCCAGGGAATTCCCGATAAGCCCTACATCGAGCTGGGCAAACTGAATACTCACACCCCACGATTTACCTGTATTCAGATCCATAAAATCATCATCGGGCAGGGGCCCAAGCTGGCCTTCGGCATTTACATAATTGTTCATGCCCAGAGAAAAGCCCTTCCAGTGTGCATTGAACTTTCTTCTTCGTTTTCTGATCAGAGGTTTTTCTTCAGTTACCTCTTCTTCGTCCTGCAGAATGTCAACTTTGGTGCCTTCCTCACTCTCAACCACCTGTAAGCCTTTGTTTCCTATTTTGATTTTTACGGTATCCCCTTCTTCCACTATTTCCACCGCTCCATGGGCGCCAACTTTTACCTCGGTGGAGGCTTTTTTTGTCTCTTCTGTTTTCTTCTCCACTTTTTCTTCCTGTGCCTTCAAAGAAACAGGGAATATCAGAAAGAACGACAAACATATGACCATTAATTTTTTCATGACTTGTTGTTTTTGTAATGTGTTTGCTTGTTGCCGGAAACCGCCGGTTCAGTCATACGACGTACCGGATGGCGGAAAAGTTACAAAAGGAATCATTCGCCGGAATGGTGGGTAAACTGCAACGCTCCGGACTCAAAAGCGAGATATTCTATTTGTCCGTTCTCATTGTATTCCCTTTCCAGTTTCATCTCCCATCCCATCAGACGGTTCACACCTCTGACTCCCGCATCCGCCAGATCCCACATACTGAAAGGCCTCTGTGCGGTTTTTGCGGCGTCTTCGCCAAGTACCGATTTCTTCAGCTTGTAAAGGGCAAACTCGGAAAGGGACAGTGGACGATATCCGGATTCCACACCGTGAATCGGCTTTGGCGTCAATTCGCCGATATAGTGCTCATTACTTGCAAGATATATGCCTTCTTTCCTGGGCAAGGGAGACAGAGGAGGAAATGCATCTGCCGGATCTTCGTTTTCCTGCAATTCGGCTATCTCAATGCGAATGACCGGTTCCGGAATCCGGGTTGTCCGGGAAGCTTCTTTCTGTCTTTCCGGGAGAGAAACCGATTCGGGTTCCGGAGCCATACTGTCTTTTTGAGAAGAACTGTCCGGGTTTTTTTGTTGCTGACGAACAGCCACTGTATCGATCTGTGCCGTCAAGCCGGAGCGGTTAAGTGTAGAAGAAGGTTTCTCCCATAATAATACGGTGATAAGAACAGCCGCGGCAATTCCTGCAGCTGCCAGCAGAATTTCCTTTGCCTGGGGAACCAGGCGGAAACGTTTCAGTCCCGATTTTGACGGAAAGGTAACGGAAAGGTCAGGATGCAGGTATACCCTGGCATACTGATCCAGCTCCTTCCTTTTTTCAGGATTTTCTTCCAGAAACCTATCGAGTACTTCCCGTTCCCTGTTTGACAGATCATGTTCATGAAAGGCAATGGCAAATTCTGCAAACTGACCGGCTGGATCAGTCAGTGGTTCGGATGGATTTTTTCTGAGCTGATGTTTATAGGGAAAGTGCACATCGGGAGCAGAAAGGGTTATGTTTCGGTACTGTACCAGTTCAGCCGACAAATCCGGATGATTTGCCAGAAATGCTTTCAGTTCCTCTTCCATAACGGGATCGAGATTACCTTCCAGATAATCCAGAAAATACATCTCGTAGTTGTTCCTGTTGATGGTCATCATTCCCGTTTATTTAAACTATATCACCGTTTCCAGTTTCCCGATATACTTTCGCAAAAACAGCCTTCCCCGGTAGATGTAAACCTTGACCTGCGAATCACTCAGTCCGGTTATCTGCCCGATCTCCTCGTAGGAATACCCTTCATAATCCCGCAGCAGGATCACATGTCTCTGTACTTCGGGTAATTGCTGCAGGGCTTCATGAAGGATCTCGTTCAGTCCGGTGTAGGAAGTTTCCTCCCCCGAACCTTCCATTGATTGATAGTCATCCACCACCGTCATTCTTTTCTCTTTTCTGATCACATCAATCATGGTATGATAGGCCGTAGAAAAAATATACGACCTGGCCTTTTCGAAGGAAACGTTTTCTGCCCTAACCCAGAGCTTTTCAAAAGTATCCTGTACAATATCCCTGGCCCGGTCTTCATCACGCAAACTACCTACCACAAACCGGTATACCGGATCTGCAAACTGTTCAACACATTGATTGTACTCCGATACGTTCATGATCCTGCAAGTCGGTTATATGACGTACAACAGAGTGAAAAGTTACAAATATTTTTATGTCCTTTTGGTATTTTGAAAATTCTTTTTACTTTTGACTGACCGGTCAGTCATTAATTTTAGATAACTTTTTAAAAACGAAATGTCACCCAGATCCTTACAACAGTTAAAGCAAATAAGGGAACAAAAACGCAAACTGATTATGAAATCGGCTATGGAATTGTTTGCCCTTGAAGGTTATTACAATACATCCATCAGCCAGATTGCCCGGAAGGCGGGAATATCCAAGGGTTTGATGTACAACTACTTCGGCAGCAAGGAGGTTCTGCTGAGGTCCATCGTACTGGAAGGGATACAGGAGATGCTTGAATCGTTCGATCTTAACCGCGACGGGGAGCTTACCCGCGAAGAACTGCTGTATTTTGTGGATCAGCTTTTCTCGCTGCTGAAAAACAAAACCCTGTACTGGAAATTATACTTTTCCATTGTGGTTCAGCCACAGGTATCGAACATTATCAGCAGCGATTTCAGGGAGATCCTTCATCCTTTTCTCCAAACCATGAAAAAATATTTCGCCGCCCGGGGCACCGAAAAGCCCGAATCGGAAGCCCTGTTTTTCATTTCCGTGATGGACGGCCTCGCACTGAATTACATCATGAATCCCGATCATTTTCCTCTGGATGAGATCAGGGAAATCATTCATAAACGTTTTGTTAAATAATCCGGATATGAAAAACCGAAACACACGATCAGGTAAAACAATACTGGCTGTACTCCTGGCCCAGGCCATTTTCACCGTCGCCTCCGGCCAGACCGCCCGGGAAATCGTTCAGAAAGCCTATGAAAAATTTACAGGAGAAGAATCCAGTTATTCCACGATGAACATGACCATTGTCCGGCCGACCTGGGAACGCACGGTCACATTTAAATCCTGGACCAAAGGAAAAGATTACGCCCTGACACTGATCACGGGACCGGCCAGTGAAAAAGGCCAGAGCTTTCTGAAACGGAAAAACGAAATGTGGAACTGGAACCCCACCATCGACCGGCTGATCAAACTCCCTCCCTCCATGATGTCACAGGGGTGGATGGGCTCCGATTATACCAACGATGACATCCTGCGGGAATCATCAATTGTGGATGATTATACCCATGAAATTATAGGAGAAGAAAAAATAGAAGGGCGTGATTGTTACAAAATCAAACTCACTCCCAGAGAAGAAGCTGCCGTGGTATGGGGTCATCAGATCCGTTGGATCGATAAAAAAGATTATTTGACACTGAAAGTGGAATTGTACGACGAGGACGGATACCTGGTAAGAACCGAAACTGGATCGGAAATAAAACAAATGGGGGGGAGACTCCTTCCCGCACGGCTTGAATTGATTCCCGCCGATGAAGAAGGACACAAAACCATCATTGTGATTGATCACATGGAATTCAATATTCCTCTGGATGACCGGTTCTTTTCACAGCAGAACATGAAAAGGGTCAGGTAGGAGGAAAAGGTTTATTCCCAAAGCCAATCGAAATGAAAAATTACACCTATGCCTGGAGAAACCTGTGGAGAAACCGGCGGCGTACGTTCATTACCGCCGCATCTATCTTCTTTGCCGTATTCTTTGCCCTGATTATGAGGTCGCTTCAATTGGGAACTTATGACTACATGTTTAAGAATATTATTGAATCCTATTCGGGATACATCCAGGTACAAAATCCGGAATTCTGGGAAGACAAAGTGGTTGACAATACCATGCTGCCGGATGAAGATCTGATAAGCACCCTGAAAGCCGACAAAAACGTGCTGGAACTGATTCCCCGATTCGAATCTTTTGCCCTGGCTTCCAGCGGATCACGAACCAAAGGGGTCATGATCATGGGTATCAACCCGGAGAAAGAAAATCTCCTTTCCGATGTTAAAAACAAACTGGTAAAGTACCGCCTTACCGAAGCAGCCATTGACTCACTGACCCGGGAAGACATTCCCCGGAATACCCTGAGAAACCTGAAACTCTTTTCCGGCTCTTCCTATTCCGGCGACGGCAAATTACAAACAGAGCTGGGCATCAGAGATAAGGATACCAGCCATATCATGCCCCTTTTCAGAAAACATGCCGGCGTCCAAAACGGATATTTTTCCCAGGACAGTCAGGGCGCCCTGGTGGGAAACCGGCTGGCTCAGTATCTGGGCCTCAGCCGTGGCGATACGATCGTTCTGCTCGGGCAGGGTTATCACGGAACCACCGCTGCCGGGAAATATGCTATCGACGGAATTGTCAGACTTCCGGCTCCGGATCTGGATAATAAGATCGTTTACCTGCCTGTGACCCGTTGCCAGGAATTATACAATGCCCCCGGTCGGCTCACAGCGCTTGTGCTGCATATCAAAGACAACAGCGACCGGGCCATTGAACAAACTGTCGAACGGCTCATGAGCCGCATCGACAGCACATACCGTTTGATGGGATGGAAAGAAATGAACGATACCATCGTCAATCAAATGGATGCCGATAATAAAAGCGGAATGATTATGATCGGTATTCTCTATCTGGTTATTGCTTTCGGGGTTTTCGGAACCGTTCTGATGATGACCGCCGAAAGAAGAAGAGAAATGGGAGTGCTCATATCCATCGGGATGCGGAAATCGAAAATGGCCATCATCATGCTGTATGAGATGTTATTGATCGGCATCATGGGCATTATGTCCGGAGTAGCCGTGTCCCTTCCGGTGATTATTTACGGTTACCACCACCCTATCGTATTCTCGAGCAAGATGGCCAAAATGTGGGAAGATTATGGATTTGAACCGGTCATGGCATTCCAGTGGATCGATACTTATTTCATCTGGCAGTCATTGGTGGTCGCCATTATCGTTCTGATTGCCGCCATGTATCCTGTCTTCAGAATATACCGCTTAAAAGAAGTGGAAGCCCTGAAAGCCTAAACAACGTAACCATGATCACAAAAACAGCCTGGAAAAACGTCTGGAGAAACAAAGTGAGAAGCTTTGTGGTGATAGCTTCTGTTGCAGTGGGGATTTTTGCCGGCACTTTCTCCGTCGCCGTAATGGAAGGAGCCATTGCCCAGCGCCTTGATGATGCCCTGAATCACGAAGTGGCTCATATCCAGATCACCCATGCCGGATTCAGGGCAAACAACGACCTGACCTGCCTGCTGGAGGATGCCGGCGAAATGGCAGAAAAAATACGAAGCCTGGAAGAAGTGGAAGCTGTTTCATACCGTCTGGTGGTAACCGGAATGGCCAATACAGCGTCAAAAAGCTCAGGTATCATTATCAATGGCATTGATGCGGAAAGGGAAAAGCAGGTACTCGGATTGGACAAAATCCTGAAAAAGGGCTCAGGATCTTACCTGGAAAAAGAAGCGTCTGGAAACCGTGCCTACATCGGAGAAGACCTGGCAAAGAACCTGAACATCATCCGGTTTACCCTGACCGATGCCATTGTGGATTCCCTGATGGCAAAGGGTGTACCTGCCGAAACGGCGGAAAAGTTACAACCGCTTGCCGGTTCCCGCTTCAGGAATGAAAAATCGTTCAGAAAAAAAATGGAATCGGTATTTACCAGGGAAGAGCAAAAAAAATACGGACCGCTTATCAGCGAAATATCCCGTTCTTTCAGAAAGAACGCCAGGCTTGCCCTGACCTTCGTCGATTATCACAACTACCACACGGGAGGCATGTTCAGGATAAACGGGCTGTATGATCTTACCAATAACATGTTCGAAAGCACCCAGGTCTTTGTGCATTATGATGACCTGGCAAGACTTACAGGCATACCGCCCGGGCAGGGCCATCTGATCATGGTCAGACTGATCGATGTGGATCAAACCGAACCGGTAACATCGCAACTCAAAGAACTGTTCCCCGGAACGGAAGTAATGAACTGGAAACAGATCCAGCCCGATCTGGCAATGATGGAAGGAATGGCGAGAATGATGTATGGATTTTTCATGGTGATAATCCTGGCCGCTCTTGCTTTTGGAATAGTGAACACCATGTTGATGGTAGTGCTGGAAAGAACCAAAGAGCTGGGAATGCTGGCCGCCATCGGGATGAATAAGAAAAGGGTATTCAGAATGATCCTCACCGAATCGGTATTTCTTTCCGGGGTAGGAGGTGTTTTTGGCATGATCATCAGCAAAATAGTGATTTCTCTTACCGCCAGGCAGGGCATTAATTTATCTGGTTACAAGGAAGGGTTTGAAGCGATGGGATTTACCTCCCATATTTATCCGCATATAGGAAATGATTTCTTCATCCTCGTCACCATCCTGATCATTCTCACAGGGATCCTGGCCGCCATCTATCCGGCCCTGAAAGCCCTGAAACTCGATCCGGCCGATGCGCTCAGAACCGAATAAGGAAACGACAAAACCATATGCCATGAAAGTGCTTGAATTAAAAAACGTCCATAAGGTTTACAATACCACACAGGTAGAGGTTCATGCCGTAAACAGCGTCACCCTCGATTTCGACCAGGGCGAATTCGCTGCCATTGTAGGCCCCTCAGGCTCCGGAAAAACCACCCTGCTGAATATGATCGGGGGACTGGACAAACCCTCGCAGGGACAGATCCTGGTCAACGGAACCGACCTGACGCGACTGAAATCCAGCGAGTTGATCGACTTCCGGCTGTACAACATAGGTTTTGTTTTCCAGTCGTATAACCTGATACCGGTACTCACGGCAAAAGAAAACGTGGAATTCATCATGAACCTTCAGAAATGGCCGCGGGAGAAAAGAGACCGCAGAACCAGGGAACTCCTGGAAGCCGTGGGACTGGCCGACAGAATGAACAGCCGCCCGGCCCAGATGTCAGGCGGACAACAGCAACGGGTGGCCGTAGCCAGGGCTCTGGCTTCCAAACCGAAGTTTATTCTCGCCGATGAACCCACCGCCAATCTGGATACCAGATCCACTGAGAACCTTCTGGATATTATGGAAACATTGAATAAAAACGAAAATATGACATTCATCTTTGCCACCCACGATCCCCGGGTTATGAAGAAAGCACACCGGGTCATTACTCTGGAAGACGGAAAAGTGATAGAAGACAGAAAAAAACAATAACCACCTTGCCCTGATCATGCACAAGATACCTCCCCGGACCGGTGAAATAATGAAAAACAGTTTTCTCATGCTGGCGTCTGTCATGTTCCTGACAAAAAGCCACTTACAGGCACAGAACAACCTGAAATCACTGGAAATATCGGGTTACGTTTCCAGCATGCAAACCACCATGTTCACCCACATCGATTCTGCCTGGATGACAGAAAACCTCATTCACCAGCGACTCAATGTGAAATGGTATGCCACACCCGATCTGACTATGGCTGTGGAAGTCAGGAACCGTTTTATTTTCGGCGAATTTGTAAAAAACATCCCCGGCTACGACCGCCTGATTGACCGGGAACAGGGTTGGTGGGATCTCTCGGGATATATTCTGTCGGGAAACAGTTTTCTCCTGCATTCCACTATCGACCGGGGATGGATCGATTACACACGAGGCAACTGGCAGATCAGGGCAGGCCGCCAGCGGATCAACTGGGGTGTGAATTATGCATGGAACCCCAACGATCTATTTAACACCTATTCGTTTTTTGATTTTGATTATCCTGAAAAACCGGGAAGCGATGCCCTTCGCATACAATATTATACCGGTGTATCTTCCATGGTGGAAGCGGCCGTAAAAGTAAATGCCCGGGAACAGATCACCGCCGCAGGTAAATGGAAATTCAACCGGTGGAACTACGACTTTCAGCTGATAGGTGGACTGATCAACGATGAGGATGTGGCAGCCGGCGCAGGGTGGTCGGGGAATATTGCCGGAGCCGGATTCCGCGGAGAGGTTACATACCTTCATCCCGTGGAACATTTTACCGATACTTCAGGAATATTGATTGCTTCGGTTGGTGCGGATTATACATTCCCCGGTTCCCTTTACCTGCAGGCTGAAATTCTTTACAATGGGGCTGAAATTCCCGTAGGGGGATTTGAACAATATTATTACATGCCTCTTTCCGTAAAAAACCTTTCTTTCACCGACTGGTCCTTCTTACTCGGAGCAACTTACCCGGTTACTCCCCTTTTTCAGGCCGGGACCCATCTGATGATGTTCCCCTCAATAAAAGGTTGGTTTGCAGGGCCCACCCTGAATTATTCTCTGGGGGATAACCTTCACTTCTCTTTTGCAACACAGCATTTTTCAGGGCATTTCGACACACCGGTTCCGGGAGGAGGTCGGAAAGAAAAGAAACAGCTCACCCTGGGGTATCTCCGGTTCAAATACAGTTTCTGAACACCTTCCTTGTAACAGATTCCCCTATCCATAAATCCCGGATAAGGGATTTTTCTTATTTTTGCTTTTCTTCACACCATAAAACAGATCCCCAGATGACTTTGATCGAGGAGTTAAAGAATACCGGTAACTGGCTTTTCAGGAACAGGGGGATTTTACCGGTTTTTCTATTACTGGCAGGAATTATATTTCTGTTTTTCCACCTCAGAAACCATCCTGTTTTACCGCCTCTGTGTTATGAAATCCTCTGCCTGCTCATTGGGTTCACAGGATTAGTGATCAGGATCCTGACCGTCGGACATACCCCGAAGAATACCTCAGGCAGAAACACTAAAAACCAGAAAGCCGAAGAACTGAATACCACCGGAATTTATTCCGCCCTGCGCCATCCCCTGTACCTGGGGAATTTCTTTATGTGGCTGGGCCTTGCCCTGTTCCTCTATAACACCTGGTTTGTGATCCTTTCAGTACTGGTCTTCTGGCTATATTATGAAAGGATCATGATTGCGGAAGAAGCTTTCCTGCAGAACAAATTCGGACAGAAATATGTAGACTGGTCTTCTAAAACCCCCGCTTTCATACCGTCATTTAAAAATTACACCTCCCCGTCTCTGTGGTTTTCGTGGAAAAATGTGCTGAAACGCGAATACAACGGGTTCGGCAACCTGATTTTTTCATTTACCCTGATAGAAACAGTGAGAAGTTCTCTTCTTGCGGAAAAATTCCACCTTCCTGTGCGCTGGATTGTGATATTCACTGCCGGTTTTCTGATATGGATCCTTCTCCGGACCCTGGAAAAAAATACCGGCATCTTTGAGGTGGAAGGAAGATAAAATCCTTGATATCCCATGAAAATATCATCGAATTTCGACGGGGGCAACATCCGGGTGGATTCCCTGAAAAACCTTGACGATATACGGCTCAGTATCCGGCCCGACACTCACTCCGATTACCTGCAATGGTTCTACTTCCGCCTGCAGGGAACAGCCGGCTATCCCTGTGTAATGCACATTACCAATGCGGGAGAAGCTTTCGAACCGGCCGGTTGGGTGGATTACAAAGCCTGTGCTTCGTACGACCGGGTTCACTGGTTCAGGATCCCCACCCAATACGACGGGGCAACACTTACCCTGCGGCATACCCCGGTAAAAAATTCGGTATTCTATGCCTATTTCCCGCCGTTTTCCTTTGAGCAGCATCAGGATATGATCCATCAGGCCCAGAACAGCGATCTGTGCATCATCGAACACCTCGGACAAACCCTGCAGGGACATAGCATCGACTGCCTGATTGCCGGTCATCCCGCTCCGGACAAAAAAATCATCTGGATCCTCGCCCGCCAGCATCCGGGAGAAACCATGGCATCCTGGTTCATGAAAGGACTCATCCACCGCTTGCTCGACAGGAACGATCCGGTTTCCAGAAGACTGCTGGAAAAAGCGGTTTTCTATATTATCCCTAATATGAATCCCGACGGATCTGTTCTTGGTAATATGCGGGCCAATGCGGCAGGCATTAATCTGAACCGTGAATGGGCCAATCCATCTCCGGAAAAAAGTCCGGAAGTGTTTCACGTGCTGAAGAAAATGATAGAAACCGGTGTGGATATGAACCTGGATATCCACGGTGATGAGGCCATCCCCTATAATTTTATCACCACCCTGGAAGGAATTCCCCGGTTCAGCAACCGCCTGAAGAATATCCAGGAAAGCTTCATTGATCACTGGATGAGGATAAGTCCCGATTTGCAAAACGAACAGGGATATCCCAAAGATCAACCAGGAGAAGCCAATCTTAAAATCTGCTCCAAACAAATTGCCCAACGGTTTAATTGTCTTTCACTTACGATTGAGATGCCCTTTAAGGATAACCTGAATTTGCCCGATCCGGTTTCCGGCTGGTCGCCCGAACGTTCTGTCAGGTTTGGTGAATCGGTGATCAATGCGATCTATTCGGTTATAGATATGTTGAGGTAACGCTTGTATATATCTGTCTGTCAACAAATTTTGTGGAGTAATGAATGACCGGTTTATTATTTTACCGGTCCATATCCAAATTCCTTTTCCTGTAAGAATCCCGTAGAGCCGGATCGTTTTCTGCCGAAACATCCGGCAGGAACCCGTGCATCTTCTGTGCCCGGCATGAATCTGCCCATGCCACCAGGTAATAATTTCTTGCCCTTAGACAAAGGATGCGACGAAGAGATACCCCGGTTAATCAGGAGGATCGGGAAATACAATGGTATCGCGGTCAACTGCTATGGCACCGAAATACCCCAGTACTTCCGGAAACAAATTGGAATTCGGATTGGCGGGTGTGGTTCCCATGCCCTGGGTAGAACTGGCCACCACGAAGGAAAGACTGTTGTAATAATCAAAAGTGGGAAAATCCAGGTTCAACAGTTCCACAACAGCCGTATCGCCAGGCAAAAACGGTTTGCCGAACAGAAAATAATGGATGGACATCCCGTTGTTTAACCGGTCATCCAGTAAATAATAATAGTTGCTTTGAAAATTTCCTTTCAGCACCCTTAGCCGGTAATAATTTTTTTGCTCCGCCGGGTCGGTAAAATAACAATGGACCAAAAACCCTTCCTCCGAAAATCTTGTGCCACCGAAGTACTCCGGAACAAGCGAGTCAATGGCAACCTTGGAGGGCATGGTGGAGACTCCCGTATACACCTCATCTTCAAAGGCAACCCGCAGAGTGTACTTCCGGCCGGGTATTCCCCTGGCCACATAATTAATATACAATCCGGGTGATTCTTCTATCATGACAAAAGGAGGCCCTTCGTCCCGCAGGATCTGGACTTCCGCTCCGCTGATGACAGGGAAATGGCCCGTATGAAAATAATCCACTGTAGCAGATAATTTTACAAAGGCATTGCCCCGTTTATCGGTCAATACCCCTTCGATCACAGGCACGGATTCCGCATCACGAAGGTTTATCTGCACGTGTTCTTCACAGGCCTGGAGCATGACCAGCAGGAAAAGCAGAAAGATAAAATGACGGAAAGACGTTCCGGTTCTCATGTCAGAATTTGAATTGGTACGAAACAGATGGAATAATGGAAAACAAATAAAGCTTGGTAGCATAGGTTATTGTCGGATTATCTTCGTCCTGCTCAAAATAAATGGAATAGGCATTTTTACGGGCATAGGCATTGTATATGGAAAAACGCCAGCTTGACCGGTATTTCTTACCGGGCTTGTTTTCCAGCACCATTCCCAGATCAAGGCGGTGATAAGGAGGCATACGGTATGCGTTTCGTTCCGGATAATAATTCGTTACCTGCCCGTCAATCATATACTTCCCTCCGGGAAAAGTCACCGCATTGCCCGTATAATAAACCCATGAAGCTGAAAGGGAAATCCGGTCGTTCAGATCGTACAGGCCCACTAATGAAAGATTATGGGTACGGTCATGCCTGGCAGGGAAAACATGCCCGTTATTGATGGCTTCAAAGGACCTTTCAGTTTTCGAAAGGGTATAACTAATCCACCCTCTGAGCTTTCCCACGTTCTTTTTCACGAACAGCTCCAGACCGTACGACCATCCCCTGCCAAACACCAGCTGCGATTCCACCTGGTCGTTCAGCAGGATATCGGCTCCGTTGCGGTATTCTATCTGATGATCCATGTGTTTATAATAAATTTCTGCCGACGTTTCCAGGCTATTCCTGCCAAAATTGCGGAAATACCCCATAGCAACCTGACTTCCGGACTGGGGTTTTACAATGCGGCTGCTGGGAATCCACAAATCGATCGGAGTGGAAGCTGTGGACTGTGCAATCTGATGAATATACTGGTGGATGTGGGTGTACGAGACTTTGATCGAATGCGTGGAACCGGTGCGCAGGGTCACCAGAAGCCTGGGATCGAGATGCGGGTAATTGGCAATGATCTCCCCCCTGGCATACCAGGTAGTATCTGTGGCGAATCCTTCATCAGAAAAACGGTAAACGTTGCCGGGCCCCACCAGGGTGAACATGGAAAAACGCAATCCGTATTTCAGTGTTAAAATATCCCCCCACTCCGTTTCATGGGAATAATAGGCCGCATGTTCCCGTGCATATTTGGTTTCAAGTTTCTTGTCATGGATGGGGAAATCCCCCCTGGAACTTACCTCTCCCGGTAAAAAGTGGTGATAATTCGATTTGAAGCCAAAAAACATCGTATTCCCCGGTTTAATATAGTACTGGAAATCCGCTTTCAGATTCCAGTCCCGGATAGAAGATGTCAGATCAAATTCAATCCCTTCATTCACAACTTCAAATACATAATTGTAATTACTGTATACGAAGGAGGTATTAAGAAATAATTTCTCATTGAACAGATGATTCCATCGAAGGGTGGTGGTAAAATTCCCCCAGTCAAAACCGAAATAATTCCTGAACCGGAAAACATCCCTGCCCCAGTAACCCGACACATACAACCGGTCGTTGTTCCCCAGCCGGTAATTGGCTTTGAGATTAAAATCATAGAAATACAGCACATTGTTTTTTATCAGGCTGTCCGGCGAAAGTCTGAGGAAAAGATCGGCATAGGTTCTTCTTCCCGACACAATCAGCGAACCCCGGTCTTTTTGCAGGGGTCCTTCCACCATCAACCTCGAGGAGATCAGGCCCAGCCCTCCGGAAACATTCCATTTCTTCATGTTCCCCTCACGCATTTTTACATCCAGAACCGATGACAACCGGCCTCCGTATTCCGCAGGAACCCCGCCCTTAATAACGGATACGTCTCTAATGGCGTCAGAATTGAAAATAGAAAAGAAGCCCAGAAGATGGGAAGCATTATACACCGGGGCTTCATCCAGGAGAATAAGATTCTGGCTGATATCCCCGCCACGCACAAAGAAACCGCTGTTTCCCTCGCCGGCCGACTGAATTCCCGGCAGCAACTGGATGGTTTTCAACACATCCAGCTCACCAAAAAGCACCGGAATGGTTTTAATTTCACGGGTATCCAGATTGGTAACACTCATTTCGGAATAAGTAACATTCCTGTCGGCAATGTCCCCTGTAACAACCACTTCGTCAATAGGGTGGGTAAAGGGGCTCATCTCCACATTCCGGGATTCATTTTTTTTCAGAACCAGGGTTATCATTTTTTCACGATAACCCAGATAATTGAACCGTACCCGGTATGTTCCGGCAGGAACGCTCAACGAGTAAAAACCGTACACATTGGTAATCGTGCCTTCGCCGATCTCTTCCAGGTAAACAGTCGCACCGATGAGTTCTTCCCCGGTAAGTGAGTCTCTGACAAATCCACTCATGGTAACCACCTGCTGACCAGAACCCTTTACATGAAAAGCATACAGGAAAAATGCCATTCCTGCCCAACGGATAAAAACATACAGTATGGGATTTTTCTGCCTCATAGCCTTTCTATAAACGGGATTCCCCCTCTCCGCCTGTCAAATCTTTGTCGAAAATATGGATTTATCATTTATTCCCCTCTAAAATTCCGGGGAAATATCTCTTCCGGCTTTCCGGAATAACGAACAATCATTATCTTTAACTATCAGGCTTCCCTTTTCTGAAAACAAATATCATGGGTTACCATGGGAAGGCAGTATAAAACGCAGATCATTGTCGGATTGTTCAGCCTGCTGGTTTTTACCGCGCTGACCACCTGGTTTTTTCTTACCCCCGGATTTTTCCTGTACGGATCATTGTCGGCATTTCTCCTGGTGATTTTATCCGTATGGTTTTATCGCTTCCTTCTGCAAACCAAACGTGATCTTCGTCAGTTTCTGATGTCTTTTGACATAGAAAAATCCGAAGCAAGCGGAACCAGTCGTATGCTGAGGCATTCAAAAGACGACCTGAACACGGCCTATCATCAAATACTTCAGGCACTTGAAAAGCATATCAATGAAAAGGTGGGAGAGACTCAACTTTTAAAAGAAGTATTTGATCATATTGATTCCGGCCTGATCGTGATCAACGAATTCGATCAGGTGGTATTTCTGAACCGTTTTACTAAAAATCTTCTTTTTAATCCCGATCTGAAAAACATGTCGGGCCTGGCCCGAATCGATCCCTACCTGGCTGGTACCATGAAAATACTGGAGGATAACCACCGTACCCGTGTCATGATCATGGTAGAAAACGAACCCAGGGAATTCATGATTCACCTGAAAGTAATGGAATACCAGGGCTCCCGTCTCCGAGTGTTTACACTCAATAACATAAAAAGGGAGATCCGGAAAAGTGAACAGGATGCCTGGAACAAAGTGCTCCAGAACCTGGAGGCCCGCCTGAAGGAAGATAAATTCCATCTGGAAGAGGCTCTTACTGTATTCAATCAAAAGATCAAATATAATAGTGTAAAAATATTTGTATCAGATCTTTTTGATAATATCATTGAAAATTCTTCCTCCCTGTTCCCGGAACCCGAACAGGTTTTTCATAAGCGCCTGTCAAACATCGATCTTTCTATAACTGCTGATAGATCGGTGATCATGAATATTTTTGCCGAACTGATAAAAAATGCGGCCGATGCCCTGGCCGGCCAAAAAAATCCTTCCATCACGCTGCATGCCGAACTGGACCTGTCATGTCAGGTTCAGCTGGCAATTGAAGATAACGGGGAGGGTATTGTAGCTGAAATCCGGGACTGGATCTTTGTTCCCTTTTTCACAACCCGAAAAGGCCGCTGGGGGCTGGGACTCAGCAAAGCACGGAAATGGATTGACGCCATGAACGGCACCATTGATGTTCAGGGCAATCCCGGAACAGATACAAAATTTATTCTGCGTTTTATGTAACATTTTTTGCTATGCACGACCCTATAGGTTATTTCCATTCTGTCCGCCTGAGAGCGGGCTTCCTCCTTCTGATCCTGTCATGGCTTTTACTGCTTACCGGGTCATTCTTTCTCCCCCAAAAATACTTTCAACTTGAATACCAGAGCAGGGTAAGAGAGGAAGAATCAGGAACCGTTTCCCGGGAGATCAGAAACCTTCAGGATGAAGCCCAGATAATCAACGAACAGGTGGTACAGTCCAACAATGAATTGAATGCCCTGATCCGGAAATCCAATGAGATCAATAACCGCGTAAGCGAATGGCTGGAGGGAGCCCTTTCCAGTCCCGCCCTCCGCGACAGTATCGACAGTCTTTACCAGTTCCAGGTCCAACGCATCGAGCCTTCCATCGATTCGGTAAACACCGTTTTTAACGAAAAAACCGACCTCCTCGTGGAACAACTCACAGAGATCAGGCATCTGAAACAGGAAATACATATTCACGAAGCCGCCATTCTGATGTATAAACACCATTTGTCCGCCCTGCGTATTCTGGGAGGTTTCCTTCTTTTCACCACACTGGCCGGTTTGCTGACAGGGGCGATCCTGTGGATCGGCAGTCTGCAAAAATGGAGGCGTCACATAAAACATGCTGTTGCCGGCTCCGGCAAGGAATAAACACATTCCATGAACCATCCCGCCGATTTTATTGAAAAAGCTGCCCAGGTAACCGAATTTTTCGGTCACTGGCCTGCCTTCAGGGGCTCGGAAGTAATTTCTGTCTTCTTCTACAGAAATTATCCGATGGAACCCAAAGCCCAGATGCGTTTGTATGTGACAGAAAAAAGTCCCGGAAGTTTTATTTTTCCCCGTCTGGGAAAAACCAAGCAGGCCCTGCTGGAGGTGGAGTTTCTTGACATTGTCAACACCCTTTTTACCGGCTTCAACTCCCTGAATACCCTTGCTGAAATCAGGTTTTTACGTACCGGGAATATCCTCCGCACGGAATTTATTCCCTCCAATGGGGTAAAAATCATTCTGGAGTCCAGGCGGATCCGCATACGCAGCCTGAAAAAACTTGAAGAAGATCCCAAAGACACCCTGGATAAATTCTGATCCCTTCCTCCAGCAAGCAGGAACAGCCTTGGCAGATTGAAAATGGCGTTTTTTTTTTGCCCGATTTATTTTAGTTTTGTGAGGTTTATCTGAAACATTCCTGTATCCGTAACCTTATTAACCATCAATATCTGACTGACCATGGCAAATGTGAAAAAAAACAGAGGAGTAATTGCAATTCTGACCGGCGGCGGGGATGTTCCTGGCCTGAATCCCGCCATCCGTGCGGTCACCATCCGTGCAAACAGAGAAGGATACAAAGTGCTCGGCCTCCGCAGGGGATGGGCCGGTATTACCGAGATCATCCGGGATAAAAAAGCCGACAATTCAAACAACTTTATCGAACTGACCGACGATATGGTTAACAAGGCCGGCCGTACCGGCGGCACCTTTCTGCATACCAGCCGAACCCGTCCCAGCCATATGAGCAAAGACAGTGTTCCCGATCACCTGAAGGAAAACTATAACAAAGAAATGAACGATCTCACCCCGGAGGTGATAAAAAACCTGGAATGGCTTGGAGTGGACTATCTGATCCCCATCGGGGGAGATGATACCCTGAGTTATGGAGTAAGGCTTTACCAGGAAGGAGTCAAGGTAGTGGCCATTCCCAAAACCATGGACAATGACGTACCCGGCACCGATTATTGTATCGGCTTCAGCACCTGTGTCACCCGAACCATCAGTATGACCAATATGCTGAGAACTTCAGCGGGTTCACATGAACGCCTGCTGGTGCTGGAAGTTTTCGGCAGATATGCCGGATTCACCGCCATGCTTCCCACCATGGCCGGAGCAGCCAATCGCTGTGTGATACCCGAATACAAATTCGATATAGATCACCTGTGCCGCCTCCTGGTGGAAGACAGAAACCGGAATCCCAGTAAATATGCCGTGTTGCTGATCAGTGAAGGAGCCATGTTCAGGGGAGGTGAAATGGTATTCACCAGCCATGAGAAAGATGCATACGGACACGCCAAGCTGGGAGGTATCGGCGACCTGGTGTCACATGAGCTGAAAAACCTATCCGCCAAATACAACAACGGGAAAATCATCAATGTGATCAACCAGAAGCTCGGCTACATGGTCAGGGGTGGCGATCCCGACGCTGTCGATTCCATCGTGCCCATGGCATATGGAAATCTTGCCCTTGACCTGATCCTGAAGAACATACACGGCCGCCTGGTAGTGCTGCAGAATGGAAGGTACGACAACGTTCCCCTCGATGTGGTCACTTCCACGAAAAAAGTGGTTAACATCAAGGAATATTACAACACCGAAAGACTGAGACCGTTCTACCATAGTTTCGAAATGAAACCCTTTTTCCTCATGGCAGCCGAACAATAAGCCATGCAGAATACCGATCCCATCATACAGGCAATTCCCCGCTCCGGGATTTGCCTTTTTTTTTCTAACCTCTACGCACAGAGCACCATGAAAACATTGCTGAATTACCTGCGAGTTGTCCCGGCCATGTTTCTGGGATTTTTTTTCCAGCTTCCCGCCTGCCTTACAGAAACACAGGAAACCCCTGTGCAGGCGGTTATCGACTCGGTGGTATTATACCACAACCCAATGGGACTTGAATTCACGGAAGAAGAAATCCAACTGATGGAAAGGGGACTGAAAAACCAGCTCGAAGCTTACCAGACCATGCGTGAATACGAGCTGGATAACGCCGTACCTCCGGCCCTGCGTTTTGATCCGGTTTTTTCCCGCATCCGGAAACCCAAGGCCAACGACTCTGATCCCTGGGAAATTCCTGAAGAAACCGGGTTGCCCGAACCCCTGAATGGCCTTGCCGCCTATACCATCCCTGAACTGGCATCCCTTATCCGCTCAGGAAAGATCCGTTCCGTGGAGCTGACCCGCTTTTTCCTTGACAGACTGAAGAAATACGATCCTCAGTTACATGCCGTAATCACATACACCGAAGAATATGCCCTGGAATATGCCCGGAAAATGGATGAGGAGCTTGAAGCCGGAAAATGGAGAGGCCCTCTGCACGGGATCCCTTATGGAATCAAAGACCTGTTTTCCTTTCCGGGTTATCCAACCACCTGGGGAGCAGGGGCATACCGGGATCAGACACTGGACGAAAAAGCCACCGTGATAAGCCGGCTGGAAGAGGCCGGAGCGGTACTGGTGGCCAAACTTTCCCTGGGATCCCTGGCCATGGGCGACGTATGGTTCAATGACACCACACGGAATCCGTGGAACCTGGAACAGGGTTCCAGCGGATCCTCGGCCGGCTCGGCGGCAGCTACGGCGGCAGGACTGGTCCCGTTTGCCATCGGTACGGAAACCCTGGGATCCATTGTTTCTCCTTCCACACGATGCGGAGTGACCGGACTGCGCCCGTCTTTCGGACGGGTGAGCCGGCACGGGGCCATGGCCCTGAGCTGGAGCATGGACAAGATCGGCCCCATTTGCAAAAACGCGCACGACTGTGCCATTGTTTTCCGGGCAATCCACGGCCCCGATTCCCTGGATCTGACAGTTAAAGACCACCCGTTTCATTATCCGGGAAAAGTGAACCTGAAAGATATGAGAATCGGGTATTTCCGCGAGGCTTTCGATGCCGACTACCGGGGCAGAGATAACGATATCAAAAGTCTGGAAGTATTGCAGGAGCTTGGGGCAAGGCTTATTCTCTTCCGTTTTCCCCAGGACCTGCCCGTTGAGTCCCTGAACATTATCCTGTATGCAGAGGCTGCAGCAGCTTTCGA
This sequence comes from Bacteroidota bacterium, assembly GCA_011049175.1. Taxonomy (GTDB): domain Bacteria; phylum Bacteroidota; class Bacteroidia; order Bacteroidales; family VadinHA17; genus HyVt-105. Next base: position 53,562 of record DSCJ01000118.1, read on the forward strand.
TGAGCTTACCCGCAGCAACCGCGATACCCTCCTGGTAAGACAGGATATCTGGGCCTGGCCCAATATTTTCCGTACTGCGCGGTTTATCCCTGCCGTTGAATACATACAGGCAAACCGTTTCAGGACCCTGCTGATGGAAAAAATGAACCGGCTTATGAAAGAGGTTGACGTGGTGGTTACTCCTTCCTATGGTGGAAATCAGCTGCTGATCACCAATCTGACCGGACATCCCTGTGTGGTGGTGCCGAACGGTTTCGATCAGGATAACAGCCCTACCAGCATTTCATTTATCGGGAATCTCTTCGACGAAGGAACCCTGCTGGCCGTGGCCAGGGCCTACCAACAAGCTACCCCTTTTGACGAAATGCGGCCGGGATCTTTTCTTTCCGGCTTATCCGGACCGGATGAATAAAATCTTCTGTATATCAACTATTAAACCAATTGAACAAAGATAAAAATGAGAGTTGTTATTCAACGGGTCAGCAAAGCTTCGGTTCGTATTGAAGGACAGACCACAGGACAGATTGACCGGGGTCTCCTGGTTTTGCTGGGCATTGAAACCCGCGACGAGATGACCGATGTGGAATGGCTGGCGAAAAAAATCGTTCAGCTCCGGATTTTTGACGACCGGCAGGGTGTAATGAACCTGTCGGTGAATGAAGTAGATGCCGGTATCCTGGTGGTTTCCCAGTTCACCCTTCATGCCATGGTAAAAAAAGGGAACAGGCCTTCCTACATCAGAGCAGCCCGACCTGAACAGGCCATACCCCTATACAAGGCCTTTGTGAACTGCCTGGAAACCTATACCGGTAAGAAAGTGGCCACCGGAGAATTCGGAGCCGTCATGCAGGTGGAGCTTATCAATGACGGGCCGGTTACCATACTTATAGACAGCAGGAACAAGGAATAACATATAATGGATCATGATGTTCTGAAAAAGGCCGCCCTGCTGGTGGCCACTTTTGCATCCTTTCTGACTCCTTTCATGGGGTCGGCCCTGAATGTGGCCCTTCCCAGCATCGGTGCAGAGTTCAGAACCGATGCCATCACACTGAACTGGATTGCCAGCAGCTACCTGCTCTCCACAGCCGTTTTTCTTCTACCCTCAGGAAGAATGGCCGATATCATCGGCCGGCGGAAAGTATTTACCACAGGCATTCTTCTGTTCATGGCAGGGTCCGCTCTGGCGGCCATTTCGGGCAATGTGGGATTCCTCCTGTTTTCCCGCGTCATTCAGGGAATTGGAAGCGCCCTCATTTTCGGTACCGGAGTGGCCATTATTTCTTCGGTATTTCCTCCCGGAGAAAGGGGAAAGGCCCTGGGTATCAATGTGGCAGCCGTTTATATCGGACTTTCCGTGGGACCCACAGCCGGAGGGATTCTGACCCAATACTGGGGCTGGAGAAGCATTTTCTGGATCACCCTGCCCCTGGGAGCGCTGGCTCTTTACCTTATTTTCAGCCGGTTGAAATCGGAATGGGCCGAATCAAAAGGTGAACGTTTCGACTGGTGGGGCTTTCTGCTTTACGGTGCCGCCCTGGTGATGCTGATGTACGGTTTCTCCATACTGCCCGGATGGCCGGGATATGTGTTTTTCGCAGGCAGTATCCTCCTGATGATTCTTTTTATCCGCCTCCAAAGAATATTGGTTTTCCCCCTCTTTGACACCGGCCTGTTCAGGCGGAACCGGACCTTTGCCTTTTCCAACCTGGCTGCCCTGATCAATTACAGTGCAACCTTCGGCGTAGGGTTTCTTCTCAGCCTCTACCTTCAGTATATCAAAAACCTTCAGCCCCGGGAAGCCGGCCTGGTACTGCTGGCCCAGCCCCTGATCATGGCCGTGGTTTCCCCGCTGTCAGGACGTTTATCCGACAAGCTGGAGCCACGGATCGTTGCCACCACCGGCATGGGGCTGTCAAGCCTGGGATTGCTGCTTCTTGTGTTTCTCAACGAGACCTCCACGCTTTTCTCGGTAGTGGCCATCCTCGTGCTGCTGGGGCTTGGATTCGGGTTTTTTTCCTCGCCCAATACCAACGCCATCATGAGTTCCGTCAATAAAAAACACTACGGAGTAGCTTCCGGTTCGGTTGGTACTATGAGAATGGTGGGACAAATGTTCAGCCTGGGAATTGTTATGATGATCTTTTCCGTTTTTATCGGCAGGGCAGAAATCAATCCCGTCAACTACCCTGCATTTCTTCAAAGCATGAAAATTTCCTTTTCCGTTTTCTCTGTTCTGTGTTTCGCCGGTATTTTTGCTTCCATTGCACGGGGGAATTTACGTAAATAATTTTCTGTATTGATTTTTAATTATTATTAATATATAAATAAATATTATTAATATATTATTAAGTTTTATTAAGTTTATATTTTATTATATTAATTAATATTTTAACCGGTGAATTCCCCCTGGCCGTTAAATGAATTTGTATCTTTGCAGAACAAATCAGGAGAACATGATTTCACCGCCCCGTATTCCCGGTTACTATGGCGATCTCCCTTCCGACAGGGCCACGAATTCCGGAAACAGCTTTTTTCTCCTTTCCGTTCAGGACACCACACGAGTTCACGCACCCGACACCCTTCCGGTTGCTGATACCGCAGCCGTTGAAAGCGATACAGTTCCGTTACCCGATACCCTACGCACATTTTCCACCACGGAAACGATGCACTTACTCGAGGCGGCCCGCCAGAGGGAGCAGCAAATCGATTCCCTCCGCACAGCCGCCCGGGTGGTTTCCAGGGTATCTCCTCCAGAAACATACGAAATGGTTGAATCCGGAACCTTGTCCGCAGAACAGGTACTGTTGTACCCTCCCATCACCGGCTATTCGCCAGTAAAAACCATCCGGAATATTACAGCCGGACCTGTATGGCAACCAGGCGGGGAAAGCGGGGATACCAGCACATACAAACGCGATATATTCAGAAAAACGGAAACATACACGGAATATCCTGTTCCGGGCAGGCCCCTGAACAGCAGGGAAACTCAGCCCGCCCCGGCCCTGGAAGCACCCGACTGGATTGTCGGCATATTGCTGATTTCCCTGATCATCGTGGCATGGATCAGAATATTTTACAACAAGTACCTGGCCTCTGCCTTTACGGGATTATTGCTTTACCAGCAGGGAAAAAACCTGTTCAGGGAAAAGAATTTGCATTATCAACGATTTTCACTGGGAATGAATGCATTATTTTCCCTAACCGCAGGTCTTTATCTTTACCTCGCTCACGATTATTTTTCACTCGGATTTCCGGGGCTGAAGGGGTTTCCCGGATTCCTCCTCCTGGCGGCCGGTGTGATGCTGATATTTTTTATCCGTTCCGTCATTTGCCGGTTTACAGGATTTTTAGCCAAAGCAGGAGATCTTTTCGCCGAGTACATGCATACCATTATGATGATCAACAAGGTTCTGGGGCTCGTGTTGCTGCCACTGGTCATCGGATTGCCTTACCTGCCCGGGGTTCTTGTACCATACCTTGTTTACGGCGGGCTGGGATTGTTTCTGACCGCCTATCTGGTTAGAATATACAAAGGGTTGCAAATATTTATATTAAACCGGTTTTCAATATTCTGGATGATTTTATACCTTTGTGCGCTGGAAATCCTTCCATACCTGATGATATATAAATATATCCATTCGCGTGTTCTTTAGGTTGTTAGAGAATTTCTGATGTCGAACGCTAAAACGAGAAGTTTTGAAAATCAAACGGATTTTAGTCTCCCAGCCCGAGCCAACAACCGAAAAGTCACCTTACTTTGATCTGGCTGAAAAGTATAAAGTAGAAATTGATTTCAAGCCCTTCATTCACGTGGAGGGCATCAGTGCCAGGGAGTTCAGGCAAAACAGAATTGATATTCTGGGCCATACTGCCGTGATTTTCACAAGCAGAACAGCCATCAATCATTATTTCAGGCTGTGTGAGGAAATGCGACTCCAGGTACCCGATACCATGAAATATTTCTGTGTTTCCGAATCCATTGCCTTTTATCTCCAGAAGTATATCGTTTACCGGAAAAGGAAAATCTTTTATGCCAACGGATCATTCGAGGATCTGAGGGATATTATTGTGAAACACAAGGATGAGAAATACCTGGTACCCCTTTCCGATCAACACAACAACGACATTCCGGAAGGGCTGGACAAGTCGAAAATCAAGTATACCAAGGCCATTATGTACCGGACGGTATGCAGCGACCTGTCAGATATCAATACTTCCGAGTATGATATTCTGGTGTTTTTCAGCCCTTCGGGTATCAAATCCCTTCAGAAGAATTTCCCGCATTTCGACCAGAACAGCACCTACATTGCCGCCTTTGGTCCCACCACCCAGAAAGCGGTGACCGATTCCGGTCTGCGGCTGGATATTAGCGCCCCCAGCGCTGAAGCACCTTCCATGACCATGGCCCTGGATCATTTCATTGCCGAAAACCATAAACAGCAAAACTCCTGTAAGAATCACTGATTCCAAACCTCGATCCTTTTTGCCAGAAGGGGATGCTGAATCCCCTTTTTTTTATACATTAACACAATGAATGCGCGGCTTTTGAAACAGGAACGCCTCCGGAACAACAGGGAAACGGAAACTCTTTTTCTCAGGGGCAGATCCATGGTGTTCTCCGGTTTTCGTTTTATCTGGACCACCCACCCGCGGGAAGACCCTGCCTTTCCTCCGGTAAGAGTGGCCATGCTTGTTTCGAAACGTATTTTCCGGAAAGCCGCACAGCGGAACCTGATCAAAAGGCGCATCAGGGAAGCGTACAGAAGGAACAAAATCCTGATAATTTCTTCCGTAAGCCGGAGAAAGTATTGTGTGCACCTGATCATTTTGTATACCCGCAGGGAAATACAGCCATATTCCCGGATAGAAAAAGATCTGGTCGCCTCCATGAAACACTGGCTGACTGTTTATGAAAAAAATCTTTAGCGCCATATTGATCGGGATCGTCCGGTTTTACCAGGTAGCCATTTCCCCCCTTTTCCCGCCAACCTGCCGTTATACACCCACCTGTTCCGCCTATTCCATAGAAGCAATTAAAAAATATGGTCCGCTGAAAGGAGGATGGCTGGCTCTGAAACGGATCCTTTCCTGCCATCCGTGGGGGGGAAGCGGGTATGATCCGGTTCCCTGATTTCCAGCCTTCAGGCCAGGGTTCCTGACATGAAAAATAGTATCCGGGTGCGGTTAATATTTGTTAAAAAACCGCTTACGGCACCGCTTTTCATGTACCCCGGGGAAATAATTGCCGAAACCTTCGTACTTTTGAACATTCATTACTTTAATTACCCACTGCATGAAAAAGTTCCGCCCGAATAAAAAAAGAATGATCCTGGTGCCAGGCCTGGTCGTGGTGATTATATCGTTTGCCTTTCTCGGTTTTCAGACAAGCCGTGAATTCAAGTACACAAAGAGTCTCGATATTTTCTTTACCCTTTTCCGCGAGCTGAACCTGTACTATGTGGATGAGACCGATCCGGAAGATCTGGTATATACGGCCATCGATCATATGCTGGAATCCCTGGATCCGTACACCACTTTTATCCCGGAATCGGATCTGGATGAACTGAATCTGATGACAACAGGGAAATACGGTGGGATTGGCAGTCTGGTGCGTAAAAACGGGGAATATGCTGTTATCTCCGAAATTTACCGGGGGTTCCCTGCAGATGAAGCCGGAATCAGGCCCGGAGATATTATTCTGGAAGTAAACGGACAGTCCATCAGGAACATGCCCCTGGAAAAGGTAAGCGACATGCTGAAAGGATTGCCCAACACCTCTGTGGAAATTCTTTTCACACGTCCCGAAACGGAAAAACCTTTCCGGAAAATCCTGAAACGTCAGGTCATTCATATCCCCAGTGTCCCCTATGCCGGAATAATCGATGAAGGAATAGGTTACATCCGGCTGAGTAATTTCACCCGGAATTCTGCCTCCGAAGTAAAAAACGCTTTTCTTTCCCTGAAAAAACAGGCGGACCTGAGGGGCCTGGTACTCGACCTCCGTTCCAATCCCGGAGGATTGCTCATGGAAGCCGTGGATATTTCCAATATTTTTGTGGAGAGGGGACAGGAAATAGTCAGTACCCGCGGGAAGGTTGAGCAATGGGATCATACCTACCGCACACGTTTTACCCCGGTTGACACCGAAATACCCCTGACCATTCTGGTAAACCGTTCTTCAGCTTCCGCCTCAGAAATTGTTGCCGGAGCCCTGCAGGACCTGGACCGCGCGGTAGTGGTTGGCCAGCGCACTTTTGGAAAGGGTCTGGTGCAAACCACCCGTCCGCTGAGTTACAATGCCCAGCTGAAAGTAACTACGGCCAAATATTATATTCCCAGCGGCCGCTGTATTCAGGCTCTGGATTATTCCCACCGGAACGAGGACGGCAGCGTGGGCCATATACCCGATTCCCTCATTTCGGAATACCAGACACGGAACGGACGGACGGTATACGACGGAGGAGGCATCAGGCCCGATGCAGAGGTGGAACCGTTTCCCCTGAGCCGCATCGCCTCCCACCTGTATGTACAGAATCTCATCTTTGATTTTGCCACCCTGTACGCCCTGCACCATCCTGATATTCCCGAACCACGACAGTTCAGTATTTCAGACAGCACATACAGGGCTTTCGGGAGGTTTATAGAAGACAGAAACTTCGACTACCTGAGTGAAACCGAAGAAACACTGAAGACGCTGATCTCCCATGCCAAAAGGGAAAAGTATTATGAACCTGCCGCTGAAGAAATCGCCAGGTTACAGAAAATTATTTCACACAATAAAGAACAGGATCTTATAACGTTCAGGGAAGAAATTGAAAATCTGCTGGAAGAAGAAATTGCCAAACGGTATTATTATCAGGAAGGAAGCTTTGCTGCCAGCCTGGATCATGACAATCAGATACAGGCGGCTGTTCAAATACTGAATGACCGGGCTCAATACGCTTCCCTGCTGCAACCCGATCCGCATCGGGAAATACAAACGGCTTCCCGGCAGAAATGAACAACCTGCTGAAATGCCGGCCGCGGCATACTTTTATCATCCGCCTGCAAACGGGGGCACCACATCAACCCGGTCATTATCTTCTACCTTCTGATCACCGGAAGCTACGGAGCCATTGACGGTTATCACATGTTTCCATTCCGACAGTGATGGGTAACTCTGCAAAAGGTTCTCTTTCAGTTCGGTAAGAGGGCCTGAAAATCTTATCTCCAGCATTTCCGTGCCGGTGGCTTCTGCCGTTACTCCCCAAAAATATACATGCATCGCTGCGTTATTTAATGATAATATCCTTGGTGAACAGATATTTCAGTGCGCTTCCAGCCAGTTGTTACCCGTACCCATTTCCACTACCAGGGGTACGGAAAGAGGGTATACTCCTTCCATTTCTTTCTTCACCAGATCCCTGAGGGAATCCAGTTCTTCCTCCCTCACATCGAACACCAGCTCATCATGCACCTGCATGATCATATTCGATTTCATACCCGATTGCCTCATTTTCCGATGTATACGCACCATGGCCATTTTTATCAGATCGGCAGCCGATCCCTGGATGGGAGCGTTAATGGCATTTCGCTCGGCATTACCCCTGACCACGGCATTTCTTGATTGAATATCGGGCAGGTGTCTTTTCCTTCCGAGAAGGGTGGTTACAAAACCTTTTTCCCTGGCATCGCAGATGCATTGATCCATGTATCTCTTTACCCCCGGATACGACTCAAAATAGCCTTCTATAAGCGATCTGGCATGAGAACGGTCGATGTTCAGCCTCTGGGATAATCCGAAAGCAGAAATGCCGTATATGATGCCGAAATTGGCTGTTTTTGCCTCGCTGCGCATTTCCCTGGTGACTTCTTCAGGTGAAATTTTATGAATCCGGGCTGCGGTAGCCGTATGAATATCTTCCCGGTTCCTGAAAGCTTCCATCATGGCTTCATCCCGGCTCATATGCGCCATCAGGCGGAGTTCTATCTGTGAGTAATCAGCCGATAACAGAACATAATCCTTCCCGGAAGGGACGAATGCCCTTCTGATTTCCCTGCCCCTTTCCTCACGTATGGGAATGTTCTGCAGGTTCGGATTCTGTGAGCTCAGTCTGCCGGTAGCCGTAATGGTCTGGTTAAACGTGGTATGCAGCCTGCCGGTATCCGTATGGATCAATCTGGGAAGTGCGTCCACATAGGTGGTCAGCAGCTTTTTCAGTGACCGGTATTCCAGGATGCGGGGAATAACCGGGTGTTGTGAATAGAGGTTTTGCAGAATATCTTCTCCCGTAGCATACTGTCCCGATTTTGTTTTTACAGGCCTGTCGGTAATTTTCAGTTTGCGGAAAAGAATTTCTCCCAGTTGTTTTGGGGAAGAAATATTGAATTCTTCTCCGGCGAGGGAAAAAATTTCCTCCTCCACCCTGCGAATCTCTTTCTGCAGGTCGATTGAAAATTCTTCAAGTACTTTCCTTTCAATCCGCATACCCGCTCGTTCCATGTCGGTCAGTACATGGATCAGAGGCATTTCCACCTCTGAGGACAGGGGGATCATTTTTTCCTTTTCCAGTTCCTTTTCCAGTATTTCCCTGAGGCGGAATGTAATATCGGCATCTTCGCAGGCATAATCCCTGATCTTTTCATGTGGAACATCCCGCATAGATTTTTGAGACCGGCCTTTTTCCCCTATCAGGTCTTCAATAGATACAGGGTGGTAATTCAGATAGGTTTCCGCCAGGTAATTCATATTATGGCGCCCTTCGGGCTGAAGCAGGTAATGTGCCACCATGGTATCAAACAGTGGCCCAGTAACCCTTATGTCGTAGTTGCGCAGTACCTGGATATCAAACTTGCAGTTCTGACCTATTTTCTTTACGGAATCGTTTTCAAACACATCCCGGAACAGGGCAAGCATTCTGACAGCCTTTTCACGTTCGGCGGGCACCGGCACATAAAAAGCCTCATGTGGCTTCCAGCAGAAGGACAGACCCACCAATTCTGCTTCATACACATCGAGGGAAGTGGTTTCTGTATCAAAACAGAATTCCTTCAGATATTTCAGTTCCTGCACCAGCTTACCCAGGGATTTTTCATCCTCAACCAGCACATACCTGTGTAATGTATTTGACAGGGAGTTTTGGTTCTCCCTCAACAGGGCATTCTCATCAAAAAGGGTGGAAAAGGTGGCGGCAGACTGGCCGGTTTCCCTGATACGACCCAATACGCGCTCTGCCATGTTTCTGAATTCCAGTTCCTGGAAAAGAGCAGCGAGAACTTCCGGATCGGGAGGATCAATCATTAAATTTTTCTCTTCCAGCTGCACTGGAACATCAGTGGAAATCTTAGCCAGGCGGTAAGAGAGCTCCACCTGTTCCCGGAAATTATGAAGGATTTCTCTTTGCCGGACGGTCAGCTGGTCCAGGTTTTCAAACAGCGAACGGATGCTTCCGAACCTGCCTATCAGCTGTTTCGACTGCTTTTCTCCGATCCCTGGGGCGCCGGGGATATTGTCTGAGGAATCGCCCCACAGGGCAAGAATATCAATCACCTGTGAGGGAGAGGACACCGCAAATTTTTCCTTCACTTCCTCCGGCCCCCATACTTCAGCTCCCTGGCCAGCCCTGGAAGGTTTGTACATCTTAATCCGTCCGGTTACCAGCTGCGAAAAGTCCTTGTCAGGGGTCATCATATAGGTTTCGAAACCCTGTTTCTCTGCCTGCCGGGCAAGGGTTCCGATCACATCATCCGCCTCATATCCGGGAACCTCCAGCACGGGAATATGGTATGCTTCGGCCAGCTTTTTAATGTAGGGAACCGCCCGGCGGATATCCTCCGGTGTCTCATCCCGGTTGGCTTTGTATTCCGGGAATATTTTGGTACGAAACGATCCTTCCGGATGATCGAATACGATGGCCATGTGGGTGGGGTTCTCTTTTGAAAGAACCTCCTCCAGTACATTGACAAATCCGAATATGGCTGATGTATTGAGTCCTGCCGAATTCACCATGGGATTCCGGATAAAGGCATAATAGGCCCTGAATATCAAGGCATAGGCATCCAGAAGGAAAAGCTTCTTTTCAGATGTTTCGGTCATTATTCGGTTTTTATTCTCCGTTATCTCCGGCATACCACGAAGCCCAGGAAGAATCGGTTTCATGAAGGGTAACATGGTGAAGGAGAACACCGTCGGGAAGTTTTTCCCGGATCCGTACGGCAAAATCGGCGACCAGATTTTCACAGGTAGGCTGGTAAGGCAGTATTTCCACCCGGTCGAACATTTGTTCCACCTGACTGAGAAATTCGTGAGGTGCCTGACTGTTCACCACCACACTATGGTCAAACCGCTCAACCACCGTTTTTTTCACAATGTTTTTCAGTATCCCGAAATCGATTACCATTCCCTGTTTGATAGCTTCCGGATCCTTTTCAGGAACACCAATAACGGTAACCTGCAGTTTGTAACTGTGCCCGTGAATGTTCCTGCACGGACCGTCGTAGTTCCACAGGGCATGGGCCATTTCAAAATGAAATTCTTTCGTAACCCGTATTTTCGCCATGTTTTTTTCCTCCAGACAAAAACAAATATAGGGAGTTTATTTCTTCCTTCCGGATCGGGAAAGAAAAAGAAATACCCGGTCAGTACCGGGCATTACCATAACACATCCTTTGCAGAATCGACCGATTATTCCAGCGTGCATTGACTAACACATTCAATAATCTGGCTCAGGTTGTTGTGTTTCAGAAAATAGTACGTGTTTTTTCCATCCCTTTGAGAAGCCAGCACTCCTTTGTCTTTCAAAATACCCAGGTGATGGGAGGTGGTTGACTGCTCAATGTTCAGCAGTTCATGAATCTCGGTAACCGTCAGTTTCTTCCCTTCTTCCAGGTAATTGAGTATTGCAATCCGCATGGGATGCGCAATGGCTTTCAGCATGTTGGCTGCACGTTCAAGCTGTTCGGTACTTAACTCATTTATTTTCATTTTTTGCATCCGATAGTAGTTACAATTCAGACATGTGCAAATATATGAATATATCATTCACCTTGAACCTCCCGATAAAGATAATTCGGAAAATTCAACGAATTGAAGGCAAATTTAATGTATTTATTCTAAATAAATTCCAAATAAACGCCCAGAAGGAGGGTCGTTGAATTACATCCTGCCTGGTTGGTCATGAAATTATTATCTTTGAAACCTTAATTCCATCGTTGTGGCAAACATTGAACAGATCAGGGAGCCCATCCGGGAGGAAATGAAACGGTTTCACAGTCATTTCGCCTCCTCCATGAAAAGCCAGATCCCTCTTCTGAATTTGATCACACAATACATACTTCGCCGGAAAGGAAAACAGATGCGGCCCATGTTCGTTTTTCTGACAGCCCGGCTGTACGGGGAAATTACCCCATCGGCCTATACAGCCGCCTCACTTATCGAACTATTGCATACGGCCACGCTGGTACACGACGATGTGGTGGACCATTCGTATGAACGCCGGGGCATATTCTCCATCAACGCCCTCTGGAAAACGAAAATTGCCGTTCTGCTGGGAGATTATCTTCTGGCCAAAGGTCTTCTCCTTTCGATGAACAGCGGTGAATATGAACTTCTTGAAATTGTTTCGGAAGCAGTTAAGGAAATGAGTGAAGGGGAGTTGCTGCAAATTCAGAAGTCCAGGAAACTGAATATTTCCGAGGAAGAGTATTTCGAAATCATTCGGAAAAAAACGGCAACCCTGATTGCAGCCTGTACGGCCTGCGGGGCCAAAGCAGCAGGCAGAAGTCAGGAAGAGATCAGCCGCATGAAATCTTTTGGAGAAAAGGTAGGCATTGCCTTCCAGATTAAGGACGATATATTTGATTATCAACGCAATAGTTTAACCGGAAAACCTGCCGGCAACGATATTCAGGAAAAGAAGCTCACCCTTCCTTTGATCTATGCCCTCCGTCATGTCAATTCCCGCATAAGGAGAAAGATACTGGGAATTGTAAAAAATCACCGGGATAACAGGAAAAAGGTGCAGGAAGTGATATCTTTTGTACGTGAAAACGGGGGAATTGAATATGCCGAAGCACAGATGAATGCTTACAGAAAGCTGGCCCTGGAGCTACTTGAGCCCATTCCTCCTTCACCCGCCAGAGATTCGCTGATTCAACTGGTTGAATACACCATTTCCCGCGAAAAATAACGTTTATCCCTGGTTCATGAAATACCGGTTCAGAATTTCTGCACGTTTCGCACCCACGATCTTTGTCCATTCCCCATACCCGGCATTTTTAATCTGTTCCCAGGTTTGAAACCGGTCATATAACTTTTTCACCGATTCTTTTCCTATCCCCTTCAGTTGTTCGAGCTCTGATACAGTAAACGGTCCGGATCTTTTTCTCCGGTGAAAGCCGATACCGAACCGGTGTGCCTCGTTCCGCATATGCTGGATTACCCGAAGTGTTTCCGAGCGTTTATCCAGGTACAGCGGGAGAGAATCGCCCGGATAAAATATTTCTTCCAGGCGTTTTGCAATGCCAATTACAGTCACTTTCCCCCGCAGGCCCAGCTTATCCAGGCTGTTCACAGCAGCATTCACCTGTCCTTTGCCTCCATCGATCACCACCAGCTGGGGAAGTTCCTTCTTTTCCCGCAACAGGCGGCTGTATCTTCGCGTGACCACTTCTCCAATGGAGGCCACATCATTGATCCCCTGCACAGTTTTAATATTGTAATGCCTGTATTCCTGCCTGCTGGGCCGGGCATTCCTGAAAACCACACAGGCTGCCACCGGATAACTACCCTGAAAATTCGAATTGTCAAAACATTCCATCAAAACAGGCAGGGAGCGTAGTTTCAGGTCATTTTTAATGGTTTCAAGAACACGTTTTTCCGGATCTTTCCGTAGTTTCTGCTTCCGGAATTCCTGCCGTTCCTTTCGGTAATACTGCGCATTTCGTAGTGACAGGTTGAGAAGCTTTTTCTTATCACCCCTGTGGGGGACATGAAACCGTGCGTTATCCATTTCCATTCCCGGATGAAAAGGGACCAGGATTTCGCGGGTCCGGCTTCCCGTTCTCTGCCTCAGCTCTGTTATGACAGAAAGGATGATTTCTTCCCTGGATTCCTGCAGTTTCTTTTTCACTTCCACCGTATGGGCATTGATCACGGCTCCATGAAATACTTTCAGGTAATTTACATAGGCATAATGTTCATCTTCACAGAGGGAAAAAACCTCCACCTGGTCAATTTTCGGGCTCACCACGGTCGATTTGCTCTGGAATTTCTCCAGTATACCGAGTTTTTCTTTCAGAGCAGCTGCTTCTTCATACCTGTATTCTGCCGCTTTCTCTTTCATCCTTTCTTTCAGAAACGACATCACCTTTTCGGTATTACCCTTGAGTATCAGCCGTATCTGCCCGATCGATTCCATATAATCCGCCTCTTCCTGCCATTTCACACAGGGCGCCCTGCAATTTCCCAGATGATATTCCAGGCAGGGTCTGAACTTTTTCTTTTCAATATTTTCTTCACTCAGGTTGTAGTTACATGTACGCAAAGGATAGACTTTACGTATCAGGGAAAGCAAGGTGCGTACCACGACGGCCGAAGTATAGGGTCCGAAATATTCCGATCCGTCGTGAATGACATTCCGGGTAGAAAAAACGCGGGGAAAACGTTCATTTTTAATAACGATCCATGGAAAACTTTTATCGTCTTTCAGCTGAATATTATAGCGCGGCTGATACTTTTTCACCAGGCTGTTTTCAAGCAACAGAGCATCTGATTCCGTGTCCACGACGATATGCCGTATATCCTGGCATTTGCCGAGCATTACTTTTGTTTTTCCGTTTGTTTCGCGGCCGAAGTAGGAGCTAACCCGCTTCTTCAGATTTTTGGCTTTACCGATATACAATATTTTTCCATCCCGGCCGACAAACTGGTAAATTCCGGGGGTTTCAGGAAGCCGGGCCGCTTTTTCCTTCAGTTGCTCACGCATTGGCTCATTCATGTGTTTTCTCCCCCATTTGGGATAAACATGGGTATGAAAGAAAATGTTTCTGTGTCGAACAATCCTTTTTCTCCCAGTTTGATATGGGGAATAACCAGCAGCGACAGGAAGGAAAGTGTCATAACCGGGGCATGCAGGGTGGACCCCATGGAACGTATAAGGCGGTTGATTCCCTGATATCTTGAAGCCACCCAGGGAGCATCCCGGTCAGACATCAGACCGGCCACGGGCAAAGGTAAAAGGTCTGTTTTTTCGCCCTTTTTCGCCACTACCCCGCCCCGGTTTTCCATGATAACCCTTGCCACATCATATATATCTTCGTCGTTTACCCCAACAACCAGAATATTGTGACTGTCGTGTGATATGCTTGATCCGAATGCGCCTTCCCTGAGACCGAATCCCCTGACGAAGGCAACTGCCGGAGGCATGGACCGGTACCGGTTGATATACACCAGTTTGAGCAAATCCCTTCCGGGATCAGCCACAACATATTCTCCTTCCCTTTTCGGTTCACAAATTATTCTTTCTGTCAGCAGCTCCCCGTCAACAGCTTGAATGACAATCATTTTCCCCTTTCCTGCTTTTACCCGGATATCGGAATCATGTAGTGATGAGGAATGGAAGCGGTTAATGATACCCGGTTTTTCCACGTGGAACATAGTTTGTCCCTCTCTGTAAACACACACCCCTTCAATATATGTTTCGAGCACCTGCATATTTTCCGGATGGTCCACCACGATAAAATCGGCCGGGTCGCCTTCCCTGAGCAAACCAACATTCAAACCATAATGATTTACAGGATTCATCGTGGCAGCACGCAATACATCAAACAAATCGTATCCTTTCCTGACGGCCCTTTTCACCAGCATATTGATATGCCCGTTTATCAGATCATCCGGGTGCATGTCGTCCGTACAAAACATCAGGGATGCGGCATATGACTTCATTAGAGGTATCAGTGCCTCAAAATTTCTTGCTGCACTCCCTTCCCGGATCAGTATCTTCATCCCATTATTTATTTTTTCCTCTGCTTCTTCCAGCGTTGACGCTTCATGGTTAGTTGAGATTCCTTCCCCAATATACTTTTTTAACGGTTCCCCTTTTAATCCCGGGGCATGACCGTCAATTGGTTTGCCAAACTCCCTTGCAATATTAATTTTTTCGATTACGTCCCGTTGTCTTGTAATGACCCCCGGGAAATTCATCATTTCTGCAAGGTAGGTTATATCCTCCCTTTTCATCAACTCACGAATTTTATCACTACCTAATTTCGCACCAGATGTTTCCAATTCAGTAGCAGGCACACATGAGGAAGCACCGAATGCATACTTTACCGGCACTTTCTTTCCTTCCCTTATCATATAATCTATCCCTTCCATTCCCATTACATTGGCTATTTCATGCGGATCCGACACTACGGCTACTGTACCGTGCCTGACACATTCCCTTGCAAAATATCCGGGTGTCAGCATGGAACTTTCTATATGCACATGTGCATCAACCAAACCTGGCATAATAAACCGATCATTTTCCTCCTTTGTATCAGGCGTCCGTGAGATTTTATATATTTTTCCATCTTTTACCATTATCTCGCCACGGTAAATTTTCTTTTTCGTGATATCTACCACCCTACCTTTGACTTTATAATTTTTCATTTTTTTAATTTTTGTTCCACGTGGAACACTACCTTCTCATATAAACTAATAATACATGTATGTCAGATGGCGATACTCCGCTGATCCTGCTGGCCTGTCCAATGGTTTTTGGTCTCAGTCTATTTAGTTTTTGTCTTGCTTCGGTTGAAATACTGCTTAACTCATCAAAACGTATATCTTCCGGTATTTGTATATTTTCCAGTCGTTTCATTTTTTCAACCAGCAATTTCTCCCTCTCTACATACCCCTTATACTTCATAAATATTTCAACTGATTCTATAATCTCATCCTTTTTGTCGTTAAATTCTTCTGCTATTTTTCCTATTTTTTCTACCTGTAAAGCCATCTGCTTTACTGTTACCTCGGGTCGTAAGATCAGGCTTTTCGCCTTTACCGTTTGCTTTATTTTACTGGAACCTATACTTTCTAGATAAGGATTTACCTCTTCCTTTCTCAAACTCATCTTATTTAATATTTCGACCATTTTATCCCGTTTCCGGTATTTTTCTTCCATCCTTTTCATCCGTTCATCCGTAACCATACCTAACCTGTATGCCTTTTCGGTTAAACGTTCATCCGCATTATCCTGCCGCAATAACATCCGGTATTCCGCTCTGGATGTAAACATTCTATAAGGCTCGTCCACACCTTTACTGACCAGATCATCAATCAATACCCCTATATAACCTTCTTCCCTCCCCAGAACGAATTCTTCCTTTCCATGGCATTTTGCGTGTGCGTTGATTCCGCTTATCAGTCCCTGTGCTCCGGCTTCTTCATACCCGGTTGTTCCGTTCACCTGGCCTGCCATAAACAGACCCTCTATCATATTTGATTCCAGGGTGTGTTTTAATTGTGTCGGATCAAAATAATCATATTCTATTGCATATCCCGGTCTGAATATTTTAACTTTTTCAAGTCCCCTGATATTTTTCATCGCCTCATACTGCACTTCCCATGGAAGGGAGGAACTGAATCCGTTCAGGTAATATTCCACCGTGTTCCATCCTTCCGGTTCCAGAAACAACTGATGCCTCTCTTTTTCTGAGAATGTGACAATTTTATCCTCTATGCTTGGGCAGTATCTTGGGCCAATACTTTGAATAGTTCCGTCAAACAACGGGCTGTATTTTATTCCCTTCCTTATAATTTCGTGTACTTTCTGATCTGTATGGACAATATAACAGCTCTTCTGCCTTTCCGGCCCTCTTCTCTCAGTCATATACGAAAATGCTCCCCCTTCTTCATCTCCCTTTTGCTCGATCATTTCTGCAAAATTAACCGTTCTCCCATCAATCCTGGCAGGCGTACCGGTCTTCATCCTTCCTGTTTTCATTCCCAGGCTTCTGAGTTGTTCAGTAATCCCTTTCGAAGGGAGTTCACCGATTCTTCCTCCTTCAGCTTTTTGTTTTCCTATATGTATCAGCCCGTTTAAAAATGTTCCGCTAGTGAGAATCACCGTTTTCCCGGAAAATTTGTTTCCCATCAATGTTTTTACTCCATGTACTCTATGCTTCTTAATTTCCAGCCCTGTAACCACGTCCTGCCAGAAGTGGACTCTTTCATTCTTTTCCAGTTCTTCCCGCCAGTACCAGCTGAATAGCATTCTGTCACACTGGGCCCTCGGGCTCCACATAGCCGGTCCTTTTGACCTGTTCAGCATCCGAAACTGGATCATGCTTCTGTCAGTTACAACGCCCGACATCCCCCCCATGGCATCCATTTCTCTTATGATCTGCCCTTTTGCAATTCCACCCATTGCCGGATTGCATGACATCTGCGCAATTTTTGTCATATCCATGGTAACAAGCAATACACTCGACCCAAGCTTTGCAGCAGCAATGGCGGCCTCACTTCCGGCATGCCCCGCCCCAACAACTATCACATCGTACTTTTCCATGCCATTCTTTTTTTAGGCAAAGATACGATATTGCAATAAATCTTTATTTTTATGGATTACTCAGGGAATCGTTCGAGATAATAATCTTCTTTTTCCTTCATTATTCTTTGTTCGTCCCTGTTGTTATCGAGATAACCAATCAGATGCAATATTCCGTGTATCACCACTCTTCTCCATTCCTCACGGGTAGTCACCCCCCACTGTATGGCATTTTCTGTTACCGTATCCAAACTAATATATATTTCCCCTTCAATTTCTATCCCTCCATTCATTGGAAAACTGATGACATCAGTACGGTATGACCTTCCAAGAAATTTCTTATTCAATTTTATTATTTCCCTGTCTCCGGTAGTAATTATATTGATCCTTTTACTCTTTTTCCCCTCTTTTTCGATAACATACTGTATCCATCGGACAACTTTCCTCTTTTTTTCCCTGAACGGAAGCTTTTTCTCGAAAAACAGATATACAGACAATGTTTATATTTTAAATACCATCACAATTTGCTTCCCCTTTTTATTGAATACAACCTCATCCGATAGCTGCCTTATCAGAAATACACCCCTCCCGTGTATGTTTTCAATGTTTTCAGGGGCCGTGGGATCAGGAATACTCTCATAATCAAACCCTTCTCCTTCATCTTCCACAATGATTTCCAGTTCTCCGTTGTTCTTTTTAAATTCCACCTCAACAAATTTTTCCGGATTTGATCTGTTTCCATGTATTATGGCATTGTTGACCGCTTCAACCGTTGCTATCAATATTTTTCCATACATATCGGAATTGAAATCCTGCTCATTGGAGATTTCATCCACCATCATTTCTACTAACCGTAGATTTGACGGTATAGAGGAAATATTTATTTTTCTCTGCATCATGGTAAACCGGTTCAAATACTCTTTTATACTGCTTTTTCTTCTTCAGGGTTACCTTTATCTTATCTATTTATCTATTCTGCACTTAGCCATTGTTGAGGATTCAATTTCTCGTTTTCTTCCCATATTTCCAAATGTATGACTGTTTTCCCTTCATTGTCATCATCCGTAAATATTTTCCCAATCTTTTGCTTTACCTGTACCTTTTCCCCCGTTCTTACATATACATCAATTAAATTAGCATACATTGTCAGATAATTTCCATGTCGTATTATGACAACTCTGTTTGCTCCCGGAATAGTTGTAACCAGGCTTACCTCTCCATCAAACAAAGCCCTGGCTTCTGATCCCTTTTCTGTTGTTATATCAATGCCATTATTGTTTAGTTTCACTCCTTTCAGAACCGGATGCTCATGCTCTCCAAATAATCCGGTAATTATTCCTCTTTCTGTAGGCCATGGCAGTCGTCCTTTATTATTTCTGAAATTATGATCGATCAATTCCTGTTCAGGGGAAAGCTTCATTTTCCCTGTCTCCCTTCTTTTTGCCTCAGCAGATATAATTTCCCTGATTGTTTTTTCCAGCCTGGCTGCAATTTCTTCGCTTTCTTTTAATTCTTTCCGTAGCTTTTGTTCCTGGTTTCTCAATCGTGCTATCATTGCCTGTTGCGAGCTTTTTCTCCTTTTCAGTTCATCATTCTCCTTCCTTTTTTCTTCCAGCAATTTGTTTTTTTCTTTTCTTTTTTCCTCCAGTGAAGCAATTTCCCTCAACAATTCTTTCCTGCTTTCTTTTATACTTTCAGACTTAGCCTGTCTATACCTCGCAAGTTTTTGCATGTATTTAATTCTCTTATAGGCCTGATTGAAATTTTCAGATGACAGTACAAAAGTCAATGGTTGATAACACTTTGTTTCACGGAAAGCCTGCATTATGACGTTTCTGTATTGATCCATTTCTTTTTCCAGCTCTTCGTTCAACAGCCCTATTCTTTTTTGTCGTTTTTCGACATCTTCTTCCAGCAGTTCCAACTCAAAAGTAATGTTATCTATCACTTTCCCTCTCAATTCTATTTCTGCTGCAATAAAACCCAGTTGTGTAATTCCTTCCTCCTTTTTCTTGCTTGTTTCATCAATTAGCTTTCTGGTGTATTCTATTTTTTTTCTTGTATTTTCTTTTTCTTTCTCAAGTTCCGATAAATTCTGCCCGCACAGGGTTGCATACACACCTGATATTATCATTATCAACACATATATTCTTCTCTTTTTCATATACCGTTACTTCTTAATTTTCGGTAACCCGCCGGTATTTTTATGTTCATTTCTGTCTCCCGGTTTATAATATACTCCTCCAACTCGATGATGCATCGCATCATCTTTTCACCGGTTTTGATATCCAATTCTATTTTTTCCGGTAATACTATACCTTCCCCGGCGCTTTTATTCTTATAGGTAAAAGAAATTTCATTATGTAATATCCTCAGTACAATTCTCCTGTTCATTTGCTTCTCTGTTCCCTCTTCCTTTTCTATCTCACATCCACCATCCGATTTGCTTATAGTTTTATTTTCCGTTTCTTCTATGACACTTTCTTTCACCGGGATTTTACCCATCATCAATAACATGGGCCAATCATTATCAAGCATAACTCTACACTCTCCAAGGTACCTTTTCATATCAACTATATTCACAACCCTATCCACTCTGTTCAGTATGGTCAATGTATCATTCATGATCCACACCCTAGCCACCTCTATATTCATCCCGCTTCTGATTGAAAGCATTACTCCTTTTCCCCTAATGGCCTTTATATACCCTTTAAATTTCCCTGACCATCCGTTTTCTTCATAAATGTATAATTTATAGGAAGATATTACCAAAGTATTTATTTCGTCCAATTCCCCAACTTCGGTTCTGGTTCCATTCTTCTTTTCCGATACCATTTTCTTTGTTTCACTACATTGCATCATCGTAATGGCCAGTAAAACGGAATAAAAACAAACGAATAGTTTTCTCTTATTTATTTTCATTTATTTCTCCCTTCTCCAGCATCAATTTTATTCTTTATTTCTTCTTTCGTATTTCCATTTTCAACAGACCTTTTCCATACGTTTATCGCTTCATCAGTTTCCCCCATCTCATACAATATATCTCCGTAATGCTCAAGTATTTCCGGATCATTTTGGCCACCAGCCTCAAAACTTTTTCTTATGTATTTAACAGCTTCTTCCGTCTTTCCCATTTTATACAAAATCCATGCGTAGGTATCCAGATAGGTATAATTTTCAGGCTCTATTTCCAGGCATTTCCAACTCATTTCCAACGCTTTTTCCAGCTCATTCCCCCTTTCCGACAGGTAATATGCATAGTTGTTGAGTACCATAATATCTTCCGGATTTATCTTCAAAGCTTCTTCAAACGCTCTATCCGATTTTTCATCCTCTCCTAATGCATGATATCCTTCTCCTATCAAAGCATACAGCTCTTTTCGAATATTATCGTTATTATTTGAATACTTCGTTCCAGTTTCTGCATATTCTACCATTCTATCATATTCTTCTATCTGAAATAAACCGATGCTAATGTATAAATACAGGTTTGGTACTTCAGGGAATATTTTTATAGCTTCTTCTGCTACCCTCACCATTTCAATAAAGTTCCCCGTTTCATTTTCCATAAATATCCATTGCTCCCATACTCCAAAGCTTTCCGGGTTGATTTCTGTCATTTCTTCCAGGTACAGCCTTGCCTTCTCCGCATTTTTTGTCTTTATATAATAATCAGCTGCCAAAGCCATAGCATTAATTTCCTCAGGATATTCCCCTGCTAATTTTTCTATAATGTCTTCCAGTTCCTGGTTGTATTCTTCCAATACATCCTGCTGATTCACATAAACCAGCATAGCCTGTATTTTATCATCCAACTCAATTTCCGGATTCCTCACAGCCATTTCAAACCATTCCAGACTTTTCTTATATTCCCCTTTTCTTCTGTAATAGGAAGAAACTGACATCTGGGCAAGTCCATGTTCCGGATCAATCTTAAACAGATCCTGGTAAGCCATCACAGCTTTTTCGTCTTCTCCCATTTCATCGTACAATTCTGCCAGCAAACCGCGGTATTTAACTTCCTCCGGAAACACACTGATCAATTTTTTTAGTTCATTCACCGCCAGATGGTGCTTCCCCTCTTTTTCGTAGATATTATATTTTGCCATATTCACCATCTCGTTGATTCCCATGGATTTTTCCATCTCCTCAAATATAGTCAGTGCATCCCTGTATTCTCCATTGCTCACATATAGTGTGGCCAAATTATACTTTATATCCATCTCCTTTGGATTTCTATCTGTCATTTCCCGGTACACATCAACGGCCTTTTCTATTTTCCCTTCCTGATGATATAATCCTGCCAGATGCATTCCATACCATTTGTTATCTCTTTCGTTTTCGAAGGCTTTTTCTGCATATTGAACAGCCAGTTCTTTTTCTCCCAGGTAATTGTATATATTTGATAATTCATACAATGAAGCCGTATTTTCAGGATCAATTTTCAAACATTCTTGGTATAGTATGATGGCACGGTCCAGATCACCGAAAATTTTTCGGTGAGTGGCCTCAGCAAAAGAAAATTTTAACTGCATTCTCTCCTTTTCTCCTATTTGTTTCCCTTTTTCCTTCCCTTCCTCACTTGTGACATTCTTTTGCACACCGCATGATACCATTCCTGCCATCAGCAAAATGATCCCTTTGTTTCTCATGGTAGACCCTCCAGTCTTCATATCTTTCTTCTACTTTTTACCTGTACTTCCGAATCCTCCATCTCCCCGGTAAGTATTATTCAGCGATTCTGTTTCTTCCCATATTACTTTCCCGTGCCTTGAAACAATCATCTGGCAAATTCTTTCTCCATCGTGAACAACGAAGGTTTCGTTCGATAAATTGATCAAAATAACTTTTATTTCCCCTCTATAATCCGCATCTATTGTCCCCGGTGAATTCACGATACTGATCCCGTGTTTCACGGCAAGTCCACTTCTTGGCCTTATTTGTGCCTCATAGCCTACAGGTAGTTCTATAAACAGCCCGGTGGAAATCAATGCCCGCTCCATGGGTTTCAATTCCACCGGTTCCTCTAAACTGGCCCTTAAGTCCATCCCGGCGGAATGTTCTGTACTGTACCATGGTAATTCATGTCCTGATCTGTTTACTATTCTCACTTTAATTTCTTTCTTCATGGCTATTTCATAAAAATTCTTTGTATGTTATCCTTTTTAATTGCGTAAATTATAAATACTGCAATAATCAGGGTGCTTAAAATGCTTTCTATCATCACATTCTTAACCGGAATAAATTTCCATATCAAATACAAACCAACAGCTATCGCAATATATTTCAGTATTTTCACCACCTCGTAGGGAACCGGATATTTTTGTTTCCCCATGAAATACGAAATCAATACCATAAGACCATAACTGGCCACATGGGCCCATGCTGAAGCATAATAACCATATACTGGAATAAGTAACACGTTGATCAGAATTGTTACCACCGCACCGCTCAGTGTTATCCAGGCTCCGTATTTTGTCAGATCGTTTATTTTATACCATACGCTTAAATTCACAAATATTCCATAAAGCAGGTAACCAAATGTAATAATGGGAACCACTCCCAGCGCTCCCTGATAAGATACCGGAATAATGTGTTTAATGATATTAATGTATAAATTGATTCCAAGAAACAATATCAAACTGGTAATCACAAAATATTTCATTACATCAGCATAGGCTTTCCCTGCATTTTTTTCCTTCGATTTTTCGAAAAAGAAAGGTTCCAGAGCAAACCGGAACATCTGAATAAACAACGACATCAAAACGGCAATTTTGTAATTGGCACTGTATATACCGAGTTGCTTCATGGCCGTTTCCTGATCCGTCAACAACCTTTTTAACGCCATTTTATCCATCGCATCATTGAGTGTGCCGGCCAATCCTGCCACCAGCAAGGGAAAGGAATAAGAAATCATTCGTTTCCACATAATCCAGTTAAATTTCCATCTTATTTTGCATACTTCCCCAATTAAAATGAACAAGGTTACAAGGCTTCCGGCAAGATTCCCTATAAAAACATACACCACATCCACTTCGGGATGATATATTTTTTCAATCCAGTAATTTTCCTTACTACCTGCCTGTTTTGGAGCCCAGTATAGAAGAAATAATACAGATACTACAATAACTACCACATTAATTATTTTTATTATGCTGAATTTCAATGCCTTGTTTTGTTGTCTCAGCCTGGCGAAAGGAATTGCGCAAAATGCATCGATAGCCACGATGGCCGAAAAAAGCAATACATATTCCACATGATCTGGATAAACCAGCAATTGGGCTATTTCCTTTCTCCATATCCACACCACACCGAAAAACAAAATACCGGTTGTTAGCAGCGATATTACCGATGTGCTGAATACGGTATCTGCATCTTCCTGTTTCCGGGCAAACCGGAAATAAGCGGTTTCCATTCCATAGGTAAGAATTACCAGCAAAACCACCATGTAGGCATACAATTCGCTGATCACACCGTATTCTGCCTGATCAACAAATATCCTTGTATAGAATGGGACCAGAACAAGATAATTGATGAATCTGGGAACAATGGTTCCCATGCCATAAACCACTGTTTGTCCGGCCAGCTTTCTGACAGGATTTATTTCCATAGGCCGGTTTCTTTGGTATGCGTCATTCTTTAATGATACTTAACATTGCTTCTTTTAGTCCACTGTATTTAAACGAATATCCTTCATTCATCAGTCTCTCCGGTATCGCTTTCTGACCCCTGGTCAGTACAACAGCGCCTTCGTCCAACACCACTTTCAAAAGAATTTCTGGTATCTTTAGGCGAATTGCCATTCCCTTCTTCATGCCCCAAATCAAAGCAAAATCGTTGTAGGTGTGTACTTCCGGAGCTGTAACATTATAAACGCCATTACTGTTCTCATCATAAATAAATTTATCCAAAATTAAGACAAGGTCGTTAATATGTATAAATGAAAAGCCCTGCTTTCCCTGGCCTGGAATTATCAACAATCCTCTTTCATAAAACGGTTTCATCTTCTTCATTATGCCCCCGTTGTTCCCCAGCACCACTCCCATTCGCATTATCACGGTCTTTATCCCTGCTTCTTTCGCTTTTTCCGCTTCCTGTTCCCACTGTTTAACCACTTCGGCAAGAAAATGATCTGCAAAAGCATGGCTCTTCTCCGTATGAATCCCCACGTCATTATATATTCCTGTAGCAGAGGCAACGATAAATTTTCCAGGTGTTTCTCCACACATTCTCATTGCTTCAATCAGATTATGAGTTGTGACGACCCTGCTACTAAGGATTTCTTTTTTGGCTTTTCGGTTAATGCGCCCTGCTATGGATCGACCGGCAAAATGCATCACTACATCGCTTCCATTTATCTTTTCTGAAAGTTTCGTCCGGTTTCCATACAGATCTTTTCTCTCCAGTTTTCTGAACCGGTATTCTCCCCCTTTCCTTTTTATGAATTCACTTCCCACAAATCCAGATGACCCACTAATAGCAATTTCCTTCATTAATCGATACCCCTTTTATTGAATATGATATACCCAAAATTAAACACTAAATAAAAGTTTTTGTCCTTTTTGTTGTAGTAATTCAGGCTTAATACCACCGGTCCGATACGTGAATGATAAACCAGGGCCGTTGTATTCATCAGATAATATCTTTTCAGGGGATTTTCATATTCCGGGACATACACTTCATCTTTCTGTATCTTCCTGATTTTTCTGTAAGGAACAAACAGGTAGCTTTCATTCGTCAGGTGCCAGGATCTCCCTATTTTTAATAACGGCATAAATCCAACCGCGCCATAGTCATGAGCCCTGTAATTTTCCACAAAAATGGTAGAACTATGTGGAACGGGCTGAAATGAGCGTGCGTTAATTATGGTAGCATAATAATTTTCTTGCAGTTGCATACCTGACACATATACTTCACCATATAATCCAACATTCCATTTTCTGTTGATTCTCAAATACTTTTTCCATTGTGCTTCAAAGCTGAAGTAAGTATAATCCGTTTCAGATTTTTCCTCCAGCCGGTTTCTTGATCCAGGAATAAACGTTGCAATTCCCCCTGTGTATCTAATTCCTGCCCACACCTTCTCCCCCGAGGTAGGATATTGAATATGGTTCAGGTTGCTTCTTCCAAAACCTGTATTAATAGTATAATAATCATACCTCGACCTATCGGTTGTATCGGTTTGTGAAAATTTCAGTACCTGATAATACGAATCGTTCATTCTTCCGGCGGCCATACTCAATTTAAAGGCATTATTGTTCCCGTAAGGCATGGCAAAATCTATCCTGAAGTTCCCCTCATCCTTAATAATATAGGATGGTCTTACATCTTCAAAGAACGGATCGGGACTGCTGTTGTAAAAATCCCACCTGTTAAGCGTAGCGGATATCTGTGTATAGAACGGCACGCGTGTTGGATAGTCAAACCTGACTTTCAGCTGCGCACTGCTGTAGAGTCTTCCGAAATATGCATTGGCACCGATTTTCATCGAGGTATTGCTCAGGCTGTTGTATTCAAATCCGGCAAAACCCTGATTGATACTGCTGGAAGCAATATTTCCGCCAACCTTGACTTTTATTCTGTCTGCCACCCGTACATCAAGATTCAGGATATACCCGTTTTTTTCCTGATCATAGGTGGCGGCAGGATATACTTTTGACACCAATTCGTCGGCAACCAGCCTGAAATAGTTTTCCCTCAAATTTTCCATATTCAATACTTTCCTATCTTTCCATATATTGTTTGCAACATATTCCGCCTGTTCTTCATTTACTCCTTCTATGTTCAGTTCTATAAAATTCATTTCCGGTATCCGGCTTCTGAAAGAATCTCTTTTGGCTGTTAATTCCACATCACTTACCCGCCGGTTCACTTTCTTTTTAATGTTTCCAATTTGCAGATAGGCCGCATCATATCCTTTTTTCATGATTTCATCCGCATATTGAAAATCCAGAATTTTGATTTCCTCCAGACTGGTTTCTATCAGTACCCCCAGTGAATCTTCAATGGCATATTCCGTTTTTGCGAGCAACATATTTTCCAGTTGCAGCAACAAGTCTTCCTCGGTGGGTTCAGGTGAATTTGAGGCGGTCTTACTTCCGATGATAAAATACGGTTTAAATTCTTCAACCATAACATCCACAGGAAAATTATTATGCATTCCTCCGTCAAACAAAAGGGTTCCTTCAATACGAATGGGCTTGAAATAAAACGGATACGTCATTGATGCCCTCACGGCTTTTGCCAGGTCGCCTTTTTTCAGAACCACCGGTTGGTTTCGGTGTATATCCGAGGCAACGCATCGGTAAGGAACCATCAGACGGTCAAATACATTCCCGGCAGCAGCAGAGGCACCGGCCAGAATTTCCATAAAGGCAAAATCCATGGGCTCGGTAGATATGAGGTTGCTGGGAAGAGCCGGTTTGGGAACAGAGTCTTTCATGGAAATATCCAGAGTAAACATCGAGGCTTCCGGATCATCCTGCTTGAAATAATAATAATATTTTCTGTTGATTTCACCCGAGGCCCACCTCAGAAAATCCTCTGAAAGAGCCAGCTCAGTCATTTCTTCCACACTGTACCCCGAGGCATACAAAGCACCGATAATAGCCCCCATGGAGGTTCCTGTAATGTAATCAATGGGTATTTCATTTTCTTCCAGTGCCTTTATCACTCCGATATGCGCCAGCCCCTTTGCACCACCCCCGCTCAGTACCAGACCAATTTCCTGTCCGGTTAAAGTACTCCACCCAAAGAACAACACAATAATAAAGATGATTTTCCGAACCATGAAAACCCCGTTATTTTTTGATTTTCTCCAAAATTAGGCTTTTCAGCGGTATTTATCGGCTGGTTTCCGTTGAATTTCTTTATTTTTGTATCGCGATGACTGAATTCGTATCTCTCAAGTAAATATTTTCATGATACACTTTCGTTATTATCTTATTCTTCTCTTTACAGTCAGTATTTCTTTTTTTTCCTCCTGCACCGAGCGGCAGTCAACCGGGACCCTGGTCGTGATCAACACCAATGTCGGAGAAATCCATGTCAGGCTTTACAATGATACCCCGCTTCACCGGGACAATTTTGTTCAACTGGCCAGAGAAGGTTTTTACAATAACACCCTTTTTCACCGGGTGATCCACGAATTCATGATCCAGGGAGGCGATCCGGATTCCCGTCATGCCGCTCCCCATGACATGCTGGGAAACGGAGGTCCTGGATATACTGTACCCGCAGAGATACGTTCTCATCTTTTCCACAAAAAAGGAGCCCTGGCAGCAGCCAGGCTCGGTGACCGGGACAATCCGGAGCAAGCTTCTTCCGGATCACAGTTCTATATTGTTCACGGCAGGTTATGGACCGATCCGGAGCTGGATGAAATGGAAACAAGAATCAATGAAATGCTCAGGCAATCTCTTTTTTACAAGGAACTATATCACCAGAAGCAACTTAATGCCGAACGCGAAAGCCCTTTGAACGATGAGCAACTGCAGGAACTGGCCATGATCGAGGCCCAGCAACAATGGCTTGAAAAGGAACCTTACCGTATCTCTGAAGAACACAGGGAAGTGTATCGCACAATTGGCGGTACACCCCACCTCGACGGCAATTATACAGTATTCGGTGAAGTGGTTAAAGGACTCGATGTGGTGGATAAGATTGCCGCTACTCCCACAGCACCAAACGACCGCCCGCTTAACGATATTCGCATTTTAACCATGAAAGTATCCAAATAACTTATTGCTATGAAAGAATTGATCCGGAAATATTTGCAGGAAGCATCCCGTTTTGAGGCTACCGGTCCCGATGAGCTGGAGGCATACCGTATCAAATATCTGGGGAAAAAAGGCATTATTCCCGAATTGTTTTCCCGTTTCAGGAATCTGGATCCTTCCGAAAAGAAAGAAACGGGTAAATTGATCAACGAACTGAAAGAGCTTGTATCGAACAGAGTGCGTGAACAAAAGGAAAAACTTGAAACCACCCATAGCCAATCTTCTGCTATAGACCTGAGCCTTCCCGGAGAACCATATCAACTGGGTTCCAGGCATCCTGTATCCATCGTAAAAAATGAAATGATCGGTATCCTTCAGCGCATGGGCTTTACCATAGCAGAAGGCCCCGATATTGAGGACGACTGGCACAATTTTACCGCCCTAAACTTTCCTCTGGAACATCCGGCCAGGGATATGCAGGATACTTTTTTTATTGAGAAGAATCCTGATATTCTTCTCAGAACACATACCTCCGGGGTACAGGTGAGGGTAATGGAGCAAAACGAACCTCCCATCCGTATCATAGCTCCCGGAAGGGTTTTCAGGAATGAAGCCATATCGGCCCGCGCACACTGCATATTTCACCAGATAGAAGGTCTGTATATCGACCGTGATGTATCGTGGGCTGATCTACGCCAAGCCCTGCTGTATTTTTCAAAAGAAATGTTCGGAAAAGACACGCAGATCAGGTTAAGACCCTCTTTTTTCCCGTTTACCGAACCCTCTGCCGAACTGGATATTTCCTGTATGATTTGCGGAGGAAAGGGCTGCCCGGTATGCAAATACAGCGGATGGGTTGAAATTCTCGGATGCGGTATGGTCGACCCCAACGTGCTGGCCAGCTGTCATATCGATCCGAAAATGTATTCAGGATATGCTTTTGGAATGGGCATTGAACGAACAGCCCTCAATATTTATCAGATCCATGACCTCAGGTTATTTTTCGAAAACGATATCCGTTTCCTGAACCAGTTTAAATCAGCCATTTAGCAACCACTGTGCCTTCACAATCACTTTAATTCCTTCCCGTTGATCAGAATCCGGGTTGACAGTTCCATGGCTTTTCTGTACGTCACGCTGACTCCACAATACCTTTCTTCCGACAGGCTGACGGCTTTTTTAATTTTATCTTCAGGAAGATCTTTTCCTGTGAATTCAAAAATAACTTCCATTTTGTAATAATGTTTCGGATGCTCTTCTGTAAGATATCCTTCTACTCTGATATTCAGGCTCTCAATGTCAACGCGCATTTTTTTCAGAATAGAAACTACATCCATTCCCGTGCATCCGCCCAGGGCAGCCATCATCAGTGGTTTTGGCTTTGGGCCCCGGTTGTTTCCACCCACTTCAGGATCAGCATCGATAGGGAACCTGTGACCGTTCATTTGCACTTCGAACCCCAGGTGATCTAACCAGGTCACATTTACCAATTCTTTCATATCTTTACGTTTAAATTTGCAGGCGTAAATATACTTGGTTTTCATCTGTTCTGCAAACCGGTTTAAATTTTATATAAGCCTGTTATTTAGGCCGTTAAATATGAAAAATTTTCAGCACATTCCTCAGTGTGAAACCTGTTCTCTTGAAAACAATTCTCTTTTCAGGCATCTATCTCAGGAAGAGTTTGATCATCTTAATTACCATAAAACTTGCTATTTCCATAAAAGAGGAGAAATCATCTATCATGAAGGAAGCCGCATCAGCGGTTCTTATTGCATCAACAGGGGCATTATTAAAATTTACAAAACGGGTATCGACGGGAAAGAACAGATTATTCTTTTTGCCAAACCAGGTGATATCATCGGTTACCGGTCCATTCTCAGTAATGAACTGGCCTGTACCTCATCAAAAGTAATTGAGGACACCACCCTTTGTTTCATACCGGCCGACACACTCATTTCGCTGGTGAAATCGAATCCCAATTTTTCCATGGAACTGATGAAGCTTGCCTGCAAAGAATTGGGAGAAGCCAATGCCTATATCACCGATATTGCCCAGAAAACAGTTCGTGAAAGACTGGCGGAGATACTGATTCATCTGAAAGATAATTTCGGTCTTGACCAGGATAATGTCCTTCAGATTTCCCTTACCCGCGAAGAACTGGCAAATATTGTCGGAACAGCCACCGAATCGGTTATACGACTTCTTTCAGAATTTAAAACAGACGGATTAATCGACCTGAACGGAAGAAAAATCAAGATTCAGGATGTGCAGGGCCTTACAAAAATTGGAAATATGTTTCGATGACAACGGGCATTTACCGTTCGAATGTCATCCGTTCTGTATCAGTCGAGAATATTATTGAAGATAACATAAAACATGAATCCCAGCAATATCAGTCCCCCACTGATCATTAGCATCACATTGCTTTCCATTCTGTTAAATTCTGCGTAGGCCAGCACAACGACACCGGCAAAAATGAATATAATGCCGAAACGTTTTAGAAATTCTTTCATTTTCCTGTCAATTAATCTTGGTTTGTTTTCAGGTGCTAAATTTAACTATTTTTGTTTCAACTCAATCAATCAAACAAGCTTTTTAAATGTCCCGGCAACTTTTTTCCCAGATGCCGGTATGCCCTTTCAGTAACCACTCTTCCCCTGGGCGTTCGTTTGATGTATCCTTCTTTTATCAAAAACGGCTCATACACTTCTTCCAGAGTGTCGGCGTCTTCTCCCACAGATGTTGCAATATTTCCTATACCGACTGGCCCGCCATTAAATTTTTCCAGAATGGTTGTAAGGATCTTGTTATCCATCTGATCCAGACCGTGTTTATCAATTTTTAGTGCATCAAGTGCCATTCTGGAAATTTCCAGATCGATCGTACCATCTCCTTTTACCATGGCAAAATCCCTGATCCTTCGCAACAGGGCATTGGCTATCCTGGGGGTTCCCCTGCTTCTTCCGGCAATTTCAGCAGCCGCCTTATCGCTGACCCTTATTTTCAGAATTCCTGCCGATCGTTTTACAATTCCCTCCATGACGGAGACATCATAATATTCCAGGTGTGAAGTGATACCGAACCGCGAACGTAATGGTCCGGTAAGCAACCCCGATCGGGTAGTAGCACCAATCAGGGTAAACGGATGCAGGTTTAATTGAACCGAGCGGGCCCCGGGTCCCTTATCAATCATAATATCGATCCTGAAATCTTCCATGGCAGAATAAAGGTATTCTTCCACCACGGGCGATAAACGGTGAATTTCATCAATAAACAGTACATCGAACGGTTCCAGGCCGGTCAATAACCCGGCCAGGTCTCCGGGCTTGTCCACAACCGGACCGGATGTAACCCGGATATTCACATTCATTTCATGAGCTATAATATAAGCTAGCGTAGTTTTACCCAGTCCGGGCGGACCATGAATCAGTACATGATCCAGTGCTTCTTCCCTCATTCGGGCAGCCTGGACAAAGATTTTCAGGTTTTCGACCGTTTCTTTTTGACCCCTGAATTCATCAAATATGGGGGGTCTTAATTTTTTCTCCAGCTCCTGGTCTTTGTCATCAAGTGCCCCGCCGTGAATGTCGTAATATTTATTCTCCTCTTTTTCCATTTTGTTAAAACCAGCGGTACTACCTAATTAAAATGACTTCGCTTTCAGGTAATTTAGTTCTGATGCCGTTAATCCTGTATTCCTGATTGTTCCTATATGTAACGGTCAATATCAAATGACCCGTTTCATCGTATTTTTTCCAGTTTCTTTCCTTGATCCCCTTTACATAATACTGTTCTTCCATCAGGGTCCCGTCAGGATAATAAAAATAATGCCATCCGTCAGGATTTCCCTGTACATAGTTTCCCCTGAATTTCACCGTGCCGTCTTCATAAAAATGTTTCCATTCTCCTTCACGTAATCCAACAAGGTATCTTCCTTTTTCCTTGTGGTCGCCAGCAACATATGTCCATTCTCCTTCCTTTTCGCCCTCCACATAGTCGCCCATTGCGATAATGCTTCCATCCTTGGCGTATTCCGTTGCCATTCCGTCTTCTTTCCCGTTAAAATATTCTTCCTCCCTCCACAGGGAACCGTCGGGATAATACCATTTCCAGGTTCCGTTTTCCAGCCCGTTTCTGTACTCCCCTTCCTGTTCAGTCCTTCCGGTTTCCGCATAAAATACCCATTTTCCGGACCTCCTGTTGTTCCGGTATTCCCCCTCTGCCTTTTTCATTCCTCCACGATAATAATTCACCCATGAACCATTTCTTTCACCCTGTTCATTAACAATGCCTCTACTAACCAGTTCTCCAGTTTCGTTATATATTTCCGAACCAATGATCTCACCATTTTCGTTGTATGTACGATGAATTCCCACAGGTATGTTATTCCGGTAGGCTCCGCTTGTGTTAATCATGCCGTTTTCGTGAAAAGTTTGCCTGATTTCCACCGGCTGCCCTTCGGTAACGACATCTTCTTTTATTCTTCCATCTTTGTAATGTAGTATCATCACCAGATTACCCTCCCTGTCATATTCCCGGTATATTCCGTCCATCACATTATCGGTATAATTAATCTCTCTTCGTACGTTTCCGTCTTCATAAAATTCTATCCATGTTCCCTGTTTGTTTCCTTTTTCATCCCTTCGATTGATCCGTTGCCTTTCCACAAGCCGGTCGTTTCGGTATTCAATTAGTGTTATTACATTACCATCCCTGTCGTATTCCATCGAGATCCCTTCACGCAAACCATTGACATATTGAACCGTTTCTCGGAGTTCACCTGTGGGATAATAATAATTGGATTTTCCTTCCCTTTTATCATTGATATAAAGTTCCTTGGCTATAATATTTCCGTTTTTTGATCTGGCACGGTCCTCGGGTTTTCCATAATTATAGGAGTATCCGTTTTTTTTACCGTACATATAACTGATTTTCTCCAGCGTATCCCCTGTAGATGTATAAAATATCCAGATACTGTCAAGCAGAAAGTTTTTTCTGTTTCCTTCCGATTTCAGCACTCCCGTAACATAATATGTTTTCCAGTATCCATCGGGTTTTCCGTTAACCATCATGCCCTCACTCGCAACCTGCCCGTTTGGATAGTAAAACCGGTTGAATCCATTTTCTTGAATTACATTCTCCTGGGCATTGATATTAATCAGACATAACGTAGCCATAATGAAAATAACCCATATCCCTGTTTTTTTCCGTTTTATTGATCTAAATACCATATTTTTCAGATATCTCAAGCATTCTATGAATGGGTCTGGCAGCTTTTTCAATTGTTTCCTCTTCCAGTGTTATTTCAGGCAATTCATAGGTAAGGGAAAGATATAATTTTTTCAGATCAACCATCTTCATGTATTCACAAATACTGGAATCTTTTGAGCGATCTTCAGGAGGTGCCGGAATATAGGTTTTTTCCGGTTTGCTTTTCTTCATCTGGTGAATAATTCCGGGCTCAGTAGCAATAATATATATGTTTCCGTCATCTTCCTGAACGAATCTTAGCATTTGGGATGTAGAACCAATATAGACCGCCATTTCCTGTATTTCCTGATTGCATTCCGGATGAGCGACGATTCTTGCTGCAGGATATTTTTTAACGATTCCTTGTATTCTTTCTACTGAAAATTGTTGATGAACATGGCAATGTCCATTCCATATCACCATGTCTCTTCCTGTTTTTTTTCTGATATATTCTCCCAGGTTTTTGTCAGGACCGAACAAAATCTTTTCTTTTTCAGGAAGTGATTGTACAATTTTCATTGCATTTGATGAAGTGCAGGCAATATCTGTAACAGTTTTTATATCAGCTGTCGTATTAATATAGCTGATAATGGTATGTCCGGCATGTCTTTCTATGAACTTTTTGAATTCGTTGAATGGGCAGGAATCAGCCAGTGAACATCCGGCTTTCAGGTGTGGGAGAATGACTTTTTTCTTTGGACTTAGTATTTTAGCTGTTTCAGCCATAAAATGAACACCTGCAAAAACAATGATTTGTGCATTGGTTTCTGCTGCTTTTCTTGATAAATCCAGGCTATCTCCAACATAGTCCGCAATGTCCTGTACCGCAGCATCCTCATAATAATGAGCCAGGATTACCGCATTCTTTTTCCTTTTCAGTTTTTTTATTTCTTCCCTAAGATCCAGTAGCTGTTCCACAGGCATATCGATGTATCCATTTTCCAATATTTTACTCTTATCAACACCCATAGATTTATAAAATGAAATTTAAAGTTAAATAAAGATGATAATAATGGCTGTTTGAAACTGTTAAAAATATTTTACACATATCATTGTAAAATTCGATATCTTCATTTTAATAACAGAAAATAAACACAAATAATACGTAAATCTCTATGAAAAACAATGATTTATCACAGAATTAACAGATTGTTCATTTCAATTGTAATAAATACTGAAGGAAGAATTTTCTTTTGATCATGTTCATATCCATGTTTGTTTTTATTCGAATGAAAAAGAAAATTAAGTATTGATAATATGACAAATTATTTTAAGGAGATCATTAACTGAAAATGTCAAGGGAAATTTGGAAAAAATATTCACGGATATTAATATGGAAATGAACAAGGAATAACACGTTTTCGGAAAGAAAAATGAATGAAAAAGGTTTAAATAGATATTAATGTGAAACTGTTTTAATTACATTTGAAAGAAAAAGAGGGATGAAAATTGCCATTGCCAATGATCATGCCGGGTTTTTATTAAAGAAATACCTGGTGGATTATCTTCTGAAAGCGGGATATGAAGTAAAAGACATGGGATCTGATAGTCAGGAAAGTTCAGATTATCCTGATTATGCGCATCCGCTGGCTATAGCGGTGGAAAAGGGAAGTTTTGATATCGGAATCAGCATTTGCGGAAGCGGAAACGGAATTAATATAACTGCCAACAAACATCAGGGAATCCGTTCGGCTTTATGCTGGAATGAGGAAATTGCCATACTGGCTCGTAAACATAATAATGCAAATATCTGTGCCTTACCCGGAAGGTTTATCAACAGAGAGGAAGCTGTGGTTATCGTGAGGGCATTTCTAAATACCCGATTTGAGGGTGGAAGGCATGAAAGAAGAATAAAAAAAATACCAATGAAGACGTTTGATCAGTGATCTGATGATGTTATCCAATACATGCAAATATGGGATCAGGGCGGTTATTTACCTGGCATGGAGGGCTGGTGAAGACAAAAGGATCGGGATCAAAACCATTTCAAATGACCTGGGTATTCCCACACCTTTTCTGGGGAAAATTATGCAAACGCTGGTCCGGCATAAAATATTGAAATCAAGCAAGGGTCCTCATGGAGGTTTTTCACTGGGAAAACCTGCAGGTGAAATCAGTATGCTGGATATCATTTTAATAATAGATGGTTCCGATTTGTTTGACATGTGTTTGGTTGACGTAAAATCATGTGCCGAGATTCAGAAAAAAAACAGTCCATGTACCCTGCATGAGGCATTTGAACCTGTTCGCAAGGAAATTTACCGTCTCTTCAGGGATATCACCATTGAAAACCTGGTAAACGATCTGGAGAAGCATCGGCATTTAAAGATCTGATAATCAATCAGGGGATCATTAATCGGTCAATTTTCTGACAAATTTTGTAAATTGTCTTAATAAACCGATTTACACCCTGATGATCAATTTAAATTCAGCTGAGAAACTTCTGGAATGGTTGAACGGGGAAACGATTGAAACCTGGTTTGATCTGGGTCTTTTTGTTGATCGGTTCCGCGAAGAAAGAGATACCCGATCACCCAGGTTTTATGAAGATTATGAAGCATTTGCCGAATACCTGAAATCCGGAGGAATAGCGTTTGTTACATTTTCTTTTTCAGTAGACGGAGTAAGTATTGAGATTGAAAAATATGCTTCCGCTTTAAGAAATCTTTTTCCGGGTATCCCTATTCACTACGTTGCCGGGCAATTTCATCCGGAGTCATATAAAATGATCCACCCCGAAACCAGGAAAAAAACCATTACTGAAGCCGCAGGCTTCGACAGCTGGCCTCTGTACCGTGATTATTTTTTTAAGAAACTGGAACGTGGATCGGTTTTGTACAACGAACTCATAGGAAAATTATGGAAAGAAGTAAAGACCATTGTGGCTCAGCTGGCAGAATATGCGTTGGAACAGAAAATATCCCTTTTTTTTCCGGTCAATGTGTGCTCAAATCCGGGTAATGTTTCACTGGCCATTGCACTGGTGCTTGTTTCAGAATATATGAATATCCCGGTGATTAATAATGCCCATGATTATTACTGGGAAGGGGGTAACCGGCCTGAGGATATTAAAAAACACCGCCTGAGAAAAGGTCCGAGGGATTTCTTTTTTACCAATGCACATCTGGGAGAAGTGTTTTCTCCCATGGAAGTATTTTATCCCTGGGAATCAAGAACATGGATCACGGTAAATATCAACAGGAGGCAGTCAGATCATGTAATACGATTGAGCGGGCACAATCCGGCCAATGTGTTGGAAGTAGGAACAGCGGTGGATATGAATCAGTATACAACCACCAACAAAAGGATTAAGATCAATACATTTTACCAGTTCGAGCAGGTCCTTAGCCGGTACAGACAGATTCTGGTAAGTTATTCGGTGGATGATGCATTTTCCAACCGGCTGGTGGAGGAAAAAGATCCACGTCCGATCCTGATTAACGGATATCAAACACGTCCACTAAAAAATTTTCTCGCCGAGAATATCATTTTCTTGCAACCCACCCGCATTATTTCAAGAAAAAAAATAGAAGTTTCATTTCGGTTGATAAGGAAATTATTTGAATTTCATGAATTTACAGAAAAATTTTCCGAGACGGAAAATCTGAAACTGACACTGCTGGTAACGGGACCCATTGCCAGCGGTCATTTTGATTATTTTGAGAAGCTTCTGCAACGGTTTGACAGGTTGGTCAATGAACTGCCGGAACCATTCCGTCAGAAAATCTATCTGGCGTTTCTTTTCAGCGAACTGGACAAGGAACATTTCAAACGCAGGTTTGAAAAACCGGTAGGAATCCCGGAACTTTACAATATTGCTTCACTGGTACTGTTACCCAGTGAAACAGAGGGAAGAGGTCTGCCCATTATAGAGGCAGCTGCCTGCGGGGTTCCCATATTCTGCAGGAAATATGAACCACAGAATGTTTATGAGGAAGTGATTGGTTTGCACCTGCCAGAAAAAGACCGTTTGCAGGTGATTGAATTTGACGGTCTGAACATTACACGCACCCACATCAAAAAGATACTGAACAGGGTTTTCTTTCCACATCTTTTTCAGGCCGAGGTATTTCATAACCAGATGGCCGTGAAAAAAAGATACAGCCTGGATTCTCTCGAAAAGTGTATGGATTGGATTTGCCGAAGACTGTATCACCGGCTGCAAGATGAAAGCGGTGCGTCTGAGGATACAGTAGCCCGTATACAACGGTACAGACAGAAAATATTGTTCCGGAATGATACCCTGCGGGAGATCATACCTGAAGCTCGCAGGCAATATTTACCGGGTTTCGGTAAAATGGGCTTCATGATCTTTCTGAAATCATTGATCGATCCGAGTTATTTCAGGGTGGAAGAACAATATTTACGGGGAACAGCCATGCAGTTTGCAAGGGAAATGGTGAAGGATGAACAGGAAAAGGTGAAAATTCCTGAAGAGAAAATCACTTCATTTTACAATGCGGTAGATGCGGTTTTCCGGTATTGCGAAGGGAACTATAAAATAATGCATGATCATTCCTTCGCATACCGTTACAGAGGTAGGAAACGTTTTGCCTGGCATGATTTTACCATTCAGGAAATGACCGGATTGATCAATATGATTTTTATTGAGATTGTGCAGCCTGATAAAACCACCCGTGTACTGGAAACGAGTCATTTTTTCACCGACTGGAACCTGGCGCTGAGTCAGCTGACAGGGAGTTCGCATATTGCCCTTGACGACAGAAAATGGTTATTCGAAAGGATGAAGGCCAATGTCCCCATAGTAATATTTGCCGGGAGGTATGTCAGTCACGAGCTGGAATTTTTCGCGCTGCAATCGATCCGGTCCAGAATGAAGCTTGATCTGCAGGAGGAGCTGACGCGGGAAGTACTGCAGGAAAGTGCTTCGGCCATTGCACCGGTTTATGTTTTTGCCCAGAAGTTTACCGTAAGGAACTGGCCGGAAGTGAGTGAAATAGAGAAGTTCATTAAAAGCGGCCGGTCGGGGGAACTTAAATTGCTGTATGATTACAAACTGGTTCGGATCGTACCGGTAAAACAATGGTGTGTGGGTATTCATCTGCCGCAGCTGGGAGAAAAGGCCATTGCGATTCTGAAAGAAATAAGAGACCGGAACGGACTGATCATAACCCACCGAAAAGACTCGGTGATCATGTCAGATATCATGGATATTGACCGGGTACATATTGGCAAGGTGGAGGATCCGTTAACCGAAGGATTCATGGGAATACCCATGGGAAGCGGTTTTATTATCCACATTCCGGCAGGTCTCCGGGTTTGCCTGTCGTATCCGGTCCCGATACAAACGGCCAGGCAGTTCCACGAGGCCTTGCATGGGGAAACGTTTAGAAAAATGTGTGAGCGATACGGAACAACCAACGTATTGAAAGAGCTAAAAAAAGATGCGGAAAATAATGGTTCCCCGGTGGCTCATGTGCTGAGAAAATTGGCGGCAGGACCCGCATCACAACAACAAAAAATAGACTATCAGTATGTGAATGGTTTGTATGAAGATGGGATGCCATGGAACGGCGTACTGGCAAGGCTGAAAACGGGTACGGAAAGAAAATGGAAGTTTGTTGCCATTCGTGCCAATGCATCGCCGAAAAAAGTAACGCAGTTAGTCATGGATTTTGAGTTGCAAACAGGACATAAGACCCATGTGGCCTGGAACGGAGGCTATATTCTGAATGCCGAGCTGGTTGGAAAGCTCGGGCTTCCGGAATCGTATATTGGTTCTCCCCTAGGTATGATCATCACCGGTGGAAAAATACTGTCTGCCCCGCTGTTTTCAAAACCCGCCTTTCTGGTAGACCGTGAAGGTAACATGACCATCCGGCGGATCAGTCTTTCTGAAGGGATTACTCTTTTCGACGAACAGGATGAAATACAAATGACAGGTGGACAGAGAAATCCTGTTCGGATACCTGACGACCGCCCGTGTTTCTATGACCTGATGTATGCCGGCAAGACTGTTCCGGCCAGGGGAAGAACTATTGTCAGGATGGCGGGTGATCGGATTATGGAAATAATACGAAAACCGGCAAGTGGCAGGGTGAAAATCATCCCGGTGGGTATTACCCTTTCTTTTCCGGAAGGACAGATGCCTGGTGGGTGGATGTATGAAGGAAAAGTACTGCAAATTCGCATACCCGGATTTGAAAACATTCAGGATGCCATTGAAGCAGGTCCGTTGCTGGTGAAAAACGGGGAAAAATGCATTGATATGGAATTGGAAGGATGGAAAACGGCCTTTTCGATCGCAACGCAGGCTGCCAGGCTCGATTACACCGATATGCGGGGCCCGAAAATTGCGGCGGGAACGGATGGGCAAGGTAATCTTATCCTTCTTGCGGTAAATGGTCGGATTCGGGAGTCGGTGGGGGCTACTCACGGGGATATGGCCGATATCATGCTCCGGTACGGAGCACACGATGCTATGGGATTCGACCCGGGAGGAAGCAGCACCCTGATGGTGGAAGGGAAAACGCTCAATATTTCGCCCTACAACAGCCGGTATCAGGAAAATGTGTTTTCTTTGCCCCCGGAACCCAGGGCTGTGTCGAATGCCGTGATCGGGTTCCTCGAGTAATGGTACGGGTATGGCAGGTGTTTATATACACATTCCGTTTTGCAGGCAATTGTGCCACTATTGTGATTTTCATAAAACGGTTTCTCTGGCCCGGATAGGAAAAATGACAAATTGCCTTTGCCATGAATTGATCCTTCAGCGGGAATATCTCGATCAGCCGGTAGAAACCATTTATTTCGGAGGAGGAACACCCACCGTTCTGGAACCCGGTCAGCTCAAAGGATTACTGCACATAGTACAGGATATTTTTAAGGGAACCGGAAAACAGGAAATTACCGTGGAAGCAAATCCGGACGATCTGGATCGTGGTTTCTGTGAATCATTGCTTCATGCCGGATTCAACAGGATCAGCATCGGGATACAGTCGTTTCATGAGGCAGATCTGACACTGATGAACCGGCGACATACGGTGGAGCAATCTGTTCGTTCGGTGCAGGCTGCACAGGATGCCGGCTTTGATAATATTTCCGTTGATCTGATATACGGACTGCCCGGAATGACTACAGAAACCTGGAAAAGGAATGTAGAAAAAGCCCTTACACTGAATGTACAGCATATCTCATCCTATTATCTCACCATTGAGAAGGGAACCATATTTTACCGCTGGAAGAAGAAGGGTATCCTGCAGGAACAGGATGACAAAGAGGGATTTGAGCAGTTCAGGGTTTTGAACAGGCTGGCTGCCAGCGCAGGCTTTCTGCAGTATGAAATATCCAATTATGCCTTACCCGGATGTCAATCCAAACATAATTCTGCTTACTGGAAAGGCATTCCGTATCTGGGGATAGGTCCTTCGGCGCATTCGTTCAACGGAAAGGAAAGGCAATGGAATGTATCACACAATGCAAAATACATTCGGGCCATTGAGGAGGGAACCATCCCTGCAGAAAAGGAGAAGCTGACCGAAAAAATGCTTTTCAATGAAGCGGTAATGACAGGACTTCGCACGTCGGGCGGTGTGGATCTTGAGGAAATATGCATGAGATTTGGTAATGATGCCCGGCAGTATTTCCTGAACCAGGCGGGTAAATACCTGAAGAGCGGATGGATGATCAACCGCGGGGGGAAACTGATTCTTACGGAGGAAGGAATGTTCCTTTCAGACACCGTGATATCCGATCTGTTCAGGGAATAGGGTTGATGAGCGGCATACAGGATATTTTCAGGCAAGGCCTGTGTGGCGGATCAGCTCATGCAGCTTTTGCTCCAGCACATCGTAAGAAAAATACTTTTTACCCAGCTGAAAATTGTATTCACCAATTTCCCGGTTCAATTCATCATTGTAAATTATTTCGGCCATTTCGCGCACCTTTTCACCGGTCAGCCGGTTGTTTTCCAGCATCACGGTTTTGAAACCCTTGCTTCCGATATCGGGCCAGAAAACCGGCTTGTAATTGTTTACAAATATGGGAGTCCTGGCCAGTACCGCTTCTACAAAGGCATTGCCAAAGCCCTCGTAGGTGCTGAAATAGGTACATGCCCGGGCATGGGCGTAGGCGTCGGAAAGGGAGTAATTGATCTCTCTGTTCTGACCATGCAAACCACGGTTATGAAAATTATCGCTGGCAAAACGAACCTGCGACCCCAGTTTCAGATCATGGATCAGATCGACCAGCTTCTGGTAATATCTGTTTCCTTCGTCGTCTGCCTGGCTCCCGGTGATGATCAATTTCAACCGGGGATCATCCAGCCGGTGTACCAGTTCTATGGCTACCTCAATGGCTTTCCGGCTGACAATACGAGTGATCTGGAACAGCAGGATATCGTTTTTGTCAAACCCAAGGTTTTCCCTCAGGTTTTTGTTTTTTTCTGTAATCTCACCGAAAGGCTGGTCAAAATTCATCACGTTGGGTACCACCACCGCATCACGGCCATATTTTTCCAGCAGGGTTCTCTGGGCATTTGTATTGATTACGGCGTGATAACTGTTTGGCAGGCGCAGTGGAAAATTTTCGGCAATAAAACGGTTGATATCCTCATGCGGAGAGAGGTAACGGTCGCCGCGTTCCCATGCAAAATCGTGATCATGGGTGATAATCGGAATATCCAGTTGTTGAGCCGCTTTACGAATCCCGAAGCCCATTTCGAGGTGGGAGGGAAGGGAAGAAGCATTTTCTGAGATCAGGAGCTGCAGCTTTTTATCCTTTACCCAGGCTTTGATTTTGTTTGCAATGATGTTGGAATAAAGGAAAATGTGGGCTTTCAATTCATCCAGGTCGGTATCGGGGTGAAAAAAGGCCTTTTTCTGGCTCCAGAAACTTTCCGGACTGAAAAACGACATTTCAGGAACCAGCGTTTCGAACTCATGATTCATGGGTCTTTCCTGATACTGGCCTGACAGGATATATACTTCATGGCCCATTCTTCTCAGCACATGGATCCATTTTTCTGCCTCCAGGGCCACTCCGTCAATCCCGCCGATCCTGCCAATGATCATACCAATTGTCATGGTACATCAGGTTGCTACATTGAAATGATTATTTCAACAGGAATTCGGTAGACCCGATCATGTGCCCGTCGGCGTAGAGGGTGGCGGTATATTCGCCGGGAATGAATTGCCCGTCGTTCGGATAATAGATACACATTTCCACATCCTGATTCATATATTCCACTTCTCTTCTGGCCGAGTAAACAATGATGTTGTCCTGGTATTCGAAAAGGTTGTCAACCGAAAGGGTAAGTACCAGCTCATCTGGCCTGACCAGACGCAGGTAAACGTATCGTTTGCCGGCAGGAGCGATAGGATTTTCACGCAGGGTAAAACATACTACGATCTGTTCCATACGGTTGATCCTGTCTCTTTCCTTTCCCCGGCTGTTAATGGGGGTTACTGTAATGTCAGTGGCCTTGATTACCGATGCCTTTTGCACTTTTGATGACAGCTCTTCCCTTATCTGGGAAAGCTCTTCCTTTTCAGTCTGCGCCTGCTCCAGCTGTGTTTTGACCTGGAGGTTTTCTTCTACCAGGAGTTTGTTGCGGGTATTCAGTGAGTCGATCTGGATAATGTACGACCGCATCACATCTCTCAGAGTTGACAGTTCTTTTTTATATAACTGGATCTTTTCCACGTTGGAAGCCTGAATGGCCAGCAGTTGCCTGATCTTGTCCTGTTCGCGCTCCAGTTGCACATTGAGACTGTCGTTGTTGGTTTTGAGAGTGTCGTATCCATGGATCATGGCATTCAGCTCTTTTGTAAGAGAATCCTTTTCTTCCGTAAGTACCCTTTCCATGACCACCATCTCCTTTTTGGTGGTGATTTGCAGATAGGCCAGCACCCCAATGCCAACGAGTAATATTATGCTGGCAATAATCCATCCGGTGGCTTTTTTCCCTCCGGAGGCAGGCGGTGCCTGAATCTTTTCCGCCTCTTTTCCCTGTGGATTGTTTTTTGTTTCCATAAATGCCTGGTGCGTGTGTGTAAAGAACGTCACAAAGTTAGGGATATTTTCCTCATCTGCTTATGTTATTTTATCTGTTCCAGTCCCTCCAGGGCTGAAGATCCTCCGGGAGTATGCATCAGGGCCTTCTGGAAAAGAACGCTGGCCTCGTTAATCCGGTTCAGTTTCAATTTGGTCCAACCCAGCATGATCAGTGCATCATAATCAAATGGATACAGGTTCACCACCTTTTCGAAATAGGGGAGAGCCCGGTGGTAGTCTTCTCTTCCATAATAGATCAGTCCCAGGCGGTGAAGGGCGACCGATTGATTGGGACAGATCTCGAGGATTTTTTCATACTGGGCTATTACCACGTTCCAGTTTCCCATGGCTGAGGCTGGATATACCAGCCCGAAGCGGGGTTCCACTGCGTAAGGCATGAGGG
This sequence comes from Bacteroidota bacterium, assembly GCA_011049175.1. Lineage (GTDB taxonomy): Bacteria > Bacteroidota > Bacteroidia > Bacteroidales > VadinHA17 > HyVt-105. The sequence continues at coordinate 97,463 of DSCJ01000118.1, forward strand.
AAACGGCTTTGTTGTAATAGGCAATGGATTCAGTAAACAGCCCTCGCTGATAAGTAAGCCATCCAAGCCGTAGGTTGAGCTCGTATGATTTTTCATCATATACTTCCTTCAGGGCATCGATGGCTTTCTGATAATCCCCCGATGCTTCTTCCAGATAACTTTGCTGGAACTGACTGATCACTTTGTTCATATTTTGGGTCTGACCCGTCATTTGTTGCGGGGGCCATAACCACAGGGTCATCATGACCGTCCAGATGATTTTCTTTAGAAATTCCATTGTATTCCTCCGTTTAAGGTATGTACGTTATAGTTAACATGATTTGTGCCCACCGGTGCATCGGCAGGATAGGTATTGTATGTACTGTGAAGTTTTGAAAGGGTATAACTCAATGTTAATTGTGCATTGTTTTTCAGTAAAAAGATGAGGTTTCCTCCCGCCATAAATTCGATATAATCCAGTGAATTAAAAACGGATGCTCCCAGGTTGTCTGAAAAATTTTGAAGATTACCCGTGTATCCAAACAACTCCATCCAAAGTGATCCTGTCACTTTCCATCCCAGCTTTTCTCTGAATACGTATCTTTCATCTACGGTGCTGTTCCCGAAATGCTCGGTAATTCTTGAAATTCCGGTAACCGAATAAAGATTCAGATTTCCGAGGGGGTAACAGGTAAGTTGCAGGTTCTGTTGCCAGTGACGGAGCTGGTTGATATAGGTATAGGTACCCGATATATCCAGATTGAAAGGACCGGCCTCCTGGTTATACGACAGGTGCAGAACCACATCATTTGAAATAAATTCGGGTGCCAGCTGGATAACATTACCGAAGCCCTGTCGCTGATAAAGAGCGGGGCTTTTGGTATATAAATAGTGAAAGGAGGTAATGAACGAAGCTCCCCGGAAGGCTCTGATCATGGCCTGAAGATAGTACTGGTGCTGGGAAGTGTTTCTTTCAGGAACCATATATGCATAATCAGGACCATGGTAATAAAACAGATCGTTCTTATGGATGTAGGTATACATGTGTTGCAGGTGTATACGCGAAGACAGGGTGTGACCCAGGGAGGCGCTGAAGTAATGAAAATGCCGGGTAAGGAACTGCATGCCATCCGATGTGTCGGAGGGTATGGTATAATGGCTGAAGACATCCTGGTCGTTGTTGAATGAATATTGATAATTCAAACCGAACCGGGTTATATGCGATGATCTGTCAAGAAGGTTTTTTACACGGAACGACATGGGAAGCCTGGGTATCAGTGCCTGTAGATCGGCATAACGGCTGGAATACAGGTAGCAATAATATAAATATTCCAGGGCTGTTTTATCGCCTGAATTGAAATCCTGTGCTGCCCGAAAATGAGGGATAGCCCCCCGGTAGTTGGCTGTTTCGTAAAAGGCTATGCCCAGTCTCATCCTGAGATAATAGTAATCATGTCCCTTCCCGAGGGCCTCTTTCCCCGCTTTCTTCAGTGCGTCCCAGTCGTTGATAAGGTATAGCCGGTACGTTAACGTATCGTAATGGATAAAATCATCATTCTCCTGTGCCGGGGTGCCACGGAAATTCAGTAAAATCAGCGGTATGATCAGAAAACGGTACATGTTGCACGGATTTTATCTTTCTTCGCTTTGATCTCAAGTCGGTAAACACCCCCGGTTTCCAGCGTGATATCCACGGGGATGCGCTTCAATGGTTGGCGCAGAAATCGGGTGGTGATCAGTGCTTTCAGTGAAATGCTCCCGGGTGACATGTCATCGTCCTGTTCAAGGTATTCCAGTGTGTACCGGGTTCCCAGGAACATAAAGAACGGGGCCAGGAAATCCTGCAGGAACAGCTGGGTCCGGCTGAAAAGAAAATGCACCGGGTAACTGTCATCAATTTTCAGGTTCTTGTAAAATCCCAGAGGAATTTTGTAAAATGAAAGATAGATATAATATAAAAGACCGCTTCTTTTTCCCTGATAATGGGTAAAATAAAACAAACTTCCGTCGTTGTGAAAATAGGCCTTGGCCCCGGTTTCCCGGCAATGGATATAACTTTTGTTATAGGCATCGGCGTTGATTTCCCATTCTTCTGAATGTGGTAAATGGTTGTGTGTATATTCACAACGGATATGCTGGCCGGGTATCAGGCGGAAGGATTTCTGAAGCAGGGGGTTCAGTTGAATGTTTGAAACCTGCCAGTCCCTGGCGGGTTTCTGATGCATGCAGAAACAATATCCGTTCCCGGTATTCCTGATGAAATAGCTTATGGGATAATCCAGGGTGGCCGATCCGATATAGGGAGTGGTTTGCAGCTGGAAATGCAAATGCGGGTATGGTGAACGGCCTGAATTTCCCACGCGGGCAATTACCTGTCCTTCTTTAACCCTGTCGCCGGGCTTTACGGTAGCCGATTCTTTTTTCAGGTGGCTCAGCTTGGAATAAAGCCCGTCTTTATGTCTGATCACGATCGTATTGCCCCAATTTTGTTTCAGATTGACTTCTCCTACCGGGTTATCATGCACATCGTCCACTACCTCTTCCACCACCCCTTCGCCCGGTGCGGTTACCGATTTGTTGAAACAGTGGTAATCTTCCAGGTTTTCGCCTTCTTTTTTATAGGTTTTTCCGTCGTTCCCCTGGATAACAAAATCCCACGCGTGCTTCCATTCGTCTTTGTGGGTATATTCCCCGTCATGTCCCTGTGAAACGGTCCATTCTCCCCAGAAGGGCAGCTTGAAAGGAAAATACTGAAGATACCGGAAACGGTCTGATTCATTTATGAAGGTATACAGGTTCTTTTCGGGCTGGTTGTACTGGACCCATACCTCACGGAGACCTTCGGATACACGGGTTCTGAATTTCAGGACATAAAGAAACAAAAGAACGATGAGATTAAAAGGCAGCGCATAGATCGACAGGCCGAATACCAGAAAGATCTTGTTCAGGCTAATGGTGATAATGGCTACCAGGGGAATCAGAAACAGGGTCCACAGGTAACTGGCACGGGACGGGATCAGAAAAAATCCTCCGATAGCAATGGAAGTCAGGATATAATTGAAGCCGATATAACTGTAGTTGAAGCTGTTCAGGTCGGCGCCGATAATGTGGTAGAAAAGGTATGCAGCATAAAATCCTAACAAGGAAAGTGAAAAGGCGATCCTGGAAAAATAAAGCAATCCCATGGCGATCATGATACCTGAAAGTACGCTGTACTGAAAGAATATGGCGCCCAGGCTGATAAAATAAGTGCGCAGTGATTCGGGAATAGCCAGCGAATTCCACCATTCGTACAGGGCCACCAGACGGTTCCCTCCTATCAGGTACAGGTCGTTCAGGGTGTAAATGCCCCGGTCGCTGATTCCCAGCGCCGTGAAATCTCTCGTGGCGAGAAAAACCAGCCAGAGCGACAGAATAAACGGCATACTCAGGGCCGGTAAACCGTATTTTCCGATTACTCCCTGAAGGCTCATGGAAATAAACAGGGTGAACACGGAAGCCAGTACCAGGATCAGAAAAAACAACCACCCCGGACCGAAATAAATACCCAGGCCCAGTCCTACCAGAAGGCTGTTAAAGCCCAGCAATCCTTTTCTGATAGTTTCCGGGTGAAAATGCAGTGCACGGGCCAGCAGGTTGGTGATCAAAACCGACAACAACCCGCAGAATCCTGCAAAAGCGTCGAAAAAAGTAACCATGATCAGCAGAACGGCAAACACCAGGTTATCGGAAAAGAAAACCTGCGAATAGCTGTTGGCCGTACACCTCAGGAACAGCAAGGTTTCTGCTTTCAGTTTTTTCATACTATTGCTTTTTTGCTTGCAGATGGCCGGGAATCCTTTCCTGCTGGCGAATGGTTTCCAGGCTTTCCTTTTCTCTGATCAGATGTACTTTACTTTCGGGATCGATCATCACCACGTTGGGCCGCAGGGTGATGAACTGCATCCACTGTGTCATATTGTATGCCCCGATACGGCTGATCACGAAGCGGTCGCCTGTTTTCAGCAAGGGGAAAACCATGCTCTCCCTGATCACATCGATGTTCATGCACAGGGGGCCGAACACGGCGGTTTCTTCCGTATGCTGGGTGGTCGGCCTGGCCGGCGATATCTGGTGTTCATACCAGAAAGAAGTGAACAACAGGTTGACACCCACATCTACAATAGTGGAGCGGTACCCGCTGGACAGGCGCTTATTGGCAATGACCGTTCCCAGCAGGTAGCCGGCATCGTCAATCAGGGCCCTTCCCGTTTCCAGAATCAGCATGGGAAGGTTTTCGGGTTTGATGCCCGAATTAATCAGAGCGGAGGTAATGGCTTCGGCATATTCATCGAATGAAGGAGCCGTGTCTGTTCCAGGCAGATAAGCTCCTTTCAGTGTGTTTTTCGAAGCGAACCCACCTCCCATATCGATATATTTTATCACATGGCCGTATTTTCTTTCCAGACCGGTTGCCAGATCGGCCAGTTTGGCTGCGGCAATGCCGTATGCTTCCGTGGTCATCATATAGGTTCCGATGTGCGCATGCAGTCCTTCCAGCTCAAACGATTCGCTGATCATAATGCGGTTGAGGGCATCCCAGGCTTCCCCGTTTTCATAATTGAACCCGAAACGGTCCCATTTCGGGTAAATTCCCACATCCATATTCACCCTGATGGCCACCCTGGGTCTGGTTTTCAAGGTAGCGGCCAGTTGTTTGAGTGTATACAACTCGTCGAAATGGTCAATGTGAATATAGGCTTTCTGCTCAATGGCTTTTTTCAGGTATTCTTCCGGTTTGTCGGGCCCGTTGAACAGGATCTTGTTTCCGGGAATTCCGTTTGCCAGGGCTTTGTCGAATTCGAATCCCGAAACCACTTCAGCCCAGGAGCCCTCCTGGTGGAATACCCTGCATACAGCGTCGAGGTAATTGGTTTTGTACGACCAGGCGAACTGCACTTTCGGATAGCGGGTGGAAAATGCCCGATAAGCTTCCTGGTAGGTTTCGCGCATGGTTTTTTCCGAAATGACGAACAGGGGAGAACCATACTTCTGGATGAGTTCTTCCACGGCAACGTCGTCAATATGGGTAACGGGTTTGATTTCTGTTTTCATGCCGAATTTGCTTGGCATTCCGGCACTGAGCTTTTTGATAAAGGGACGTTCAAAGGCAATTTTTTCCATAACGGCTTATTTCTTGTAAAGGATTCTAGATCGATTTGAATGATTTTTCCGGTTCCACTTCGCCCAGGGTGGAGAGCTGTTCGAACCTGGGCAGATCCACGATCATGTCGTAAGAATACCTCACGAACATTTTTCCCACATCATAACGCCTGAAGGGTTTCACTTCCATTCCCAGGGCCAGTTTCACCAGGGCTTCGGGTAGGTTTTGTCCGGCCCCCACCGCCAGGTATACCCAGGCTGGGATACGTGGATTGATCTCGATCACATACAGTTCGTTCCGGGTGGTCTTGATCAGTTCCAGTTCCATGCCTCCCCGCCAGTGTGTTTTTGAAATGATGTGACGTGTCAGCTCCATCATGGCCGGATCGTCGAGGGTAATGCCGCCCCATGCCTTTCCCTTGTCGGTAATGTACTGCTTGCGCATGGGAACGGCTCCCACGGTTTGTCCCGTTCCGTCACCCAGGGCTACCACATTTACCTCGGTTCCGCGGATGAATTCCTGAATGATCACCGGCAGGCCCCACTTGGCGGATATCTTATTATAATGCATTCTTACCTGCTCTTCATTGTATGCCAGGTAGGCGTCGTAGAACTTTCCCTTGACCATGAGGGGGTACTCAAATTCCTCCCGGAGTTTCTCAATGTCCTGGTATGATAAAATGTCCTTGCTCTTTGGCACCAGAACATCGTATTTTTTCCCGAAGCGGGGCAGGTTTGATTTGTGCCTTTCCTCAAGCTGTGACAGGGTGGGGAGAAAAGTGCGGACACCCATTTTTTCAAGGCGGTCTGACGATTTCATAAAGGTATACAGCTCTGCATCGAAATTAGGGATCAGTACATCGATCTTTTCTTTCGACTGGATGTATTCCAGTCTTTCCAGCAGGGCTTCCACTCCGTCGGAAGGATAGGGGATCATATAGGTACGGTCGGTAATTCCCGGCATATAAATTCCCGGCTCAAGGGTCTCGTAAGCCAGGCCTACCACTTCCATGGAAAAGGTTCCCGATTCCCGGATGCTTCTGATCACCGGAACACCCGGGCCGGGGTTGTCGGTGTTGTTCAGGCCGGTGGCAGCCAGTTTGAGCTTGATTTTTGACATATGATTTTGATAGGTCGTTTCAATAAATAACTGAAAAGCGGAAATTATTCCCCGTTTTCCAACAGGTTGAATTGTTTCAGCATCCCGATAAAATCGTAATAATACCTTTCCAGTGTGGCATCGTCCACATCGTATTTCCCGGTAAGGTCCCTGATGATATCCTCATTACTCCTGCCCTGCTGCAACAGTTTTACGATTTCCGTTCCAATGGGATTCAGTGAGTAGGATTCACCTGACGAGGGATCGAATACAAATCCGGAATCACTGACAGCAATGTTTTTTCTAAGACTCATAATGACGGTTTTTTCCAAAGTAATTGATTCTGCCAAGATATTAAAGACAATGGTTTATCCTTCCATGATCCGATGAAATTCTTCGGCGGAAAGGATAACCGGTGAATATGTTTCGTTGCGCCATTCCAGCAGCCTGACAAAGGTTCGCAGGTGGTTTTTCGAGGCTCTGAGCAGGTTGGCATAAACCCGAATAACATCCGGGTTCTCAGCAAATCCATCCAGCGCTTCCTGCAGGTCGGCAATATCGGTTTCTTCGATCAGGGCTGCTGCCCGGAGGGCTTCCAGCGGATCGTCTTTTCCCCTGGCAGTCAGCTCCATGTAAAGGGTTTTCCATTGTCTGTTTATAAACTCACCTTCGCTGGTATGGGCAGCCGGATCCTCCAGGTCATACCTTTCCAGAAGATACAGAATGGCATCCATATGGGCCTGTTCACTCCCGGCAATGTTGGCGAAGGGCCTCCATGAATGCCTTGAGTGGAAAAAGCGGTATACATCACGGGCCAGTTTTTCTTCTTCTCTGAGAAGGATCAGGCTCCGGGCTTCCTCCCGGCTCAGGCTGGCTGTTTGCCCGGTGTTTTGGGGCTGCAGGCAGGGAGGTACAGCGGCTTGGTTTTTTGTTGTTTGTTTCTCCTGGCCGTTTGCCGAAAACAGGGTCCCGGCCAGCAGCAGGGGTATAATCAGGTGTTTCATTACAGATGCTTTTTATTTTACGATACAAAACTAGGCACAGAGGGGCTGATTTCTGTTACACTATTTTGATAAAATGGTGCAATATTCCGGTAAAAAATTAATACCAAACTGATAATCAGGTGTTTCAATAAAGCTGGTCGATGGGTTTCCGGGATGCGCCTTTGCCCTGCTTGTATTCGCTTACCGTTACCCCGGTCACAGCATGAAATTGCCGGGAAAGATATTGTACACTGCTGTAATCCATCATGTAGGCAATTTCACTAAGGGAAAATTCGCCTTGGTCAACCAGTTCTTTGATCCGTTCGATCTTCTGCAGGATAATGTACCGTTCCAGCGTTACAGGCTCATTGGCGGAAAATAATCTGGAAAGATACGGGTAGCTCAGACCCAGCTTTTCCACCAGGTAATCTGACTTGCGGGCGATGGAATCGACGTTGTTCATCTGATGGATCAGTTCGATGACCGCATGCTTAATCTGTTCCACCAGCCCCTTTTCGCGGTTTCTGATCAGTTCGAACCCCAGTTTTTCAATGGATTTTTCGATGTCTTCCCGGGTGTACAGGGAGGAATCCATGGAAACGGTCACTTTTCCCAGTTCGATTCCTTTGATACGGTATCCTTCACGCGTCAGTTTTTCGTGCAGATACCAGATGCAGCAGCGGCACACCATGTTTTTCACAAGGAAAGTTTCCGTTGGCCGTTGCGGTTTTGTTTTTTCCATGTCTTACTCCCCGGGTATGAATAAATGCATGAAACAAATATTCCGGAGCAGGAAGGGAACGATCAGCCGGAACGACCTTTTTTGGCATAGATATATATCAGAATGCCTATACCGGCGGCAATAAAGGGAAGACTAAGCCACTGGCCCATATTCAGGGTCAGTTGATCTTCAAAAGGCACCTGGTTTTCTTTGATAAATTCAATGATGAACCGGGCTCCGAATAGTATGATCAGGAACACACCAAATATCAGAGCGGGCCGGGGATTTCCCTTCCGGCGAAGATATATTCCCAGCAGGAAAAAAAAGATGAACAGGTATGCCAGGGCTTCGTAAATATGGGTAGGGTGCCTGGGCAGTGCTTCTACCTGTATGGTGGCAGTAAAATAGCGGTCTTCATCCTGTGATATCTGAAACTCGGGCTGGCTTGCCGGAGGCAGGTAAACATTTCTTTCCTTTTGATGATAAGCCCTTTTGAGTATATCCACTACCTGCATCTGCATAACAGCTTGCAGTTCTTCCGGATTTCTTGCAGTACGTTTGAACCGGATGTTCATTTCTAGGGGAACGGCCTGAGAATCTTTTACCGGTAAGGTATCTGCCGGTTTTTTGTATTGCACCCGGTCGACCTGAGGCAGGGCCTTGACAGGCTCGCTCACATAGCGCGCATAGACAAAACCGGCCCGGGAACCGGTAGGATGCCCGTATATTTCTGAATTCATCAGGTTTCCCGAGCGAATAAACAGTCCTGCCAGAGCCACTACAATAACCACCCGATCGAGCAGCCACCAGTAGGATTTGCCTGTTTTCCGGGCAAAAAGGTACAGGGCAAGCAGAATGCCGATGGCTGCACCATGGCTGGCCAGCCCTCCTTTCCAGATCATCAGGATTTCAACCGGATGCTTCAGAAAATATTCGGGCTCATAAAAGAAACAGTGACCGAGCCTTGCGCCCACAATGGTTGCTACAGCCATGTAAATGGTCAGCTTGTCCAGCAGTTCGTTCGGAACGCCTTCCATTCTGAAAAAACGGGCCATGATAAGGTACCCGAAGAAAAAAGCGGAGGCAAACAGCAATCCGTAATACCTTACGGCAAAATGGCCGATGCTGAATATTTCAGGATCCACATTCCAGATCACGAAGTTTATCATGATGAACGGGGCTTTGTTGGCCAAAACTACTAAAATAATGTTACATTGTCGTTAATCGCTCCAAACTTTGTAAGTTTGCATCCATGCAGGAATGTTTCGTGAAACCGGTTATACGGCAGCTGATGTTGTTGCTATGCCTGCTCCCTTTGGTTATAAATTTCAATCGGTGTGCCAAAGTGGTGGCTCCTACCGGAGGGGATAAAGACACCATCCCTCCCGTGGTCACATCCTGTTCGCCACCCAACTATTCTACTGAGTTCAGCAGCCAGGTGATCGATATTGGCTTTGACGAGTTTATCCAGCTGAGGGATGTAAACCAGAAGCTCATCGTTTCTCCTCCCATGAAACAAAAACCCGACGTGCAGATCCGGGGAAAAGGGATCCGGATCAGGATACACGACGAACTATTGCCGAATTCCACCTATACGCTTAATTTCAATGATGCCATTGTGGATAACAACGAGGGCAATCCCCTGGAAGGTTTCGAATATGTGTTTTCTACCGGCCGGGAACTGGATTCCCTGCAGATAAGAGGCACCCTGGTCAATGCCCTGACCCTTCAGCCCGAGGAAGGAGTCTATGCCATGCTGTACATGAACCTTCGTGATTCGGCTCCGTACCTGCAGGTACCTTATTATGTGGGGAAAACCAATAAAAACGGGGAATTCACCATCAGTCATATCCGGGCCGATACATTCCGCCTGTTTGCCCTGAAGGACATGAACATGAACTATTTATTCGATCAGGCCAATGAAGCCATTGGTTTTCTTGACAGCCTGATCGTTCTCCCGGCAGAAGGAGATATACGGCCCGATACGCTGGCTTCTGATTTGGGAATGATTGGCGGGGCCGGCATCCGGGTTCCGTTCTTCAGGCTGAAAATGTTCACGGAGGAAAGGGAGACGGGACAGTACATATCTTCCTCTTCCCGTGACATCAAAAACCGGCTGATGATTGTTTTTGGTGCTCCGTCAGACTCCCTGCCGCGGTGGGGCGAGGTGCCCGGATACATAGCTCCGGGCGATTTCCTGGCCGAATGGAATCCCCGGAAAGACACCCTGTTTCTGTGGATACGCGACAGCCTGCTGATGAACAGCGAAATGATCAGGCTGCCGCTGGAATATCTGGCCACTGATTCCACCGGGGAAAATCTGTGGGTAACCGATACCCTCAGTTTCAGATATGCATCGCCGGGACGGGCGGGGAGGGATAACCTGCCGGATGAAGGAAGCGGTCTGCCGGCATTCGCACTGACACCCGTTACAAGAAACAAATCCCAGCTTGATCTGAACAGGCCCGTGGTTCTGGAAGGAAATTTTCCCGTAACCGCTACAGATACCTCCCGCATCAGCCTGAAAATGGAAATCGACAGCCTCCAGCAGGATGTTCCCTATACATTGACCCGGGACTCCCTGCGAACGAGGAGATTTCTGGTTACCGCCGCCTGGGAACCCGAAACGAAATACAGATTGAACGTTCTGCCCGGAGCGTTTACCGGATACCTTGGGAATAGTCACGATACGCTCAAACTGGAGTACACTACCCGTAAAGCCGATTATTACGGGAACCTGTATCTGAATGTAACGGGTGTGGAGGGTCAGGTCATTGTGCAGATGCTTGGGTCCTCCGAAGAGGTGTTGCAGGAAAAAGCCATTGCATCGGATACTTATCTGGAATTTGAATATCTGCACCCGGGTAAGGTCATATTCAGGGCGATCGATGACCGGAACGGTAACGGGGAATGGGATACCGGTCATTATCTGCAGAAGATACAACCCGAAAGGGTGCATTATTACCCCGAGGAAGTCAATGTGAGGGCGAACTGGGATATTGAACTGAACTGGGACATCGATTTCGAAGTGGAAACGGTGCCTGCTCAGGCTGTGCGATAAAGCCGTTTTCCCGGCATGCATTTTTTTTCCGGTGGGAATGTATTATCTTTTCAGCTTGTTCTGAAAGGAATCAAAGCAATCATGAGCCAGTTCCTGCTGTTTCTCTTTAAAGTGCTGGTGGCTATTGGATTCATCAGTATATTCGTGATATCGGTGGTTTTCATACGGCCTCTGCGCATCAACAAGTTGTGGCCTCGTTCCACCATGTTTCTGAAATTTAGTTATCTTTCTTATTTGCTGGTGATCCTCGTGTTTTTTTATTATCTTATTTTTCAGGAAAAGGAACTGGTGGATGTGATCGATAACCGGCGGTTTTTTATGTTGCTGGGATGCCTTTTTATTCCCAATGCGGGGATGCTCGTCAGGCGGAAAATGAAAAAATGGAGAAGCCGGTATAATTACCTGCTGGGCGTCATTCAACTGCTGGTGATCTATTATCTTGCCTGCCTTTTTGTGATAATCGAAAGTTATACCGGCCCGGTCGCTTATCCTTTATGAGACAGGTTTGTGAAATTTGAAACGCATTGTTTACATTTAACGTCACAAATACAGACACATTATGCTGAAAGAAAACTTTATCGAATACCTGGAGAAGGCGATCAAAAACACCTGGGACGGGAAAGCCTTTTCCGATTATAAAGGCAAAACCATGACCTACCGGGAAGTGGCCGAACAGATTCTGAAGTTTCATCTTTTCTTTGAAAAGGCAGGCATCAAAAAAGGGGATAAGATTGCCCTGCTGGGGAAAAATTCGGCCAACTGGGGAGTAACCTATCTTTCCGTTATTACTTACGGAACGGTGATTGTTCCCGTTCTTCCCGATTTCAGGCCCGACGATGTACACCACATCGTCAACCATTCCGATTCGGTTTTTCATCTTGCAGCCGACTACCTGTTTGAAAACCTGGATCCTGAAAAAATGCCTGAGGTAAGGGGGATCATGGCCATTTCCGATTACCGGTTTCTGTTTACGCGCGACAAATCGCTGGAAGAAGCCTGGTCGCGGGTAGACGAAATGTACAGTGAAAAATATCCCGAAGGCATTACTGCCGAAACATTCCGGCTGCCGGCCATTTCAAATGCAGAGCTGGGGGTGATCAACTATACTTCGGGGACAACCGGTTTTTCCAAAGGGGTAATGCTCGACCTGAACACCCTGGCGGCCAATATCCGTTTTGCCCACCGGCACATGGACCTGGATCCGGGCGATACCATAGTGTCTTTTCTTCCCCTGGCGCATACCTACGGCTGTGCTTTCGAATTTTTGTTCCCTTTTACCAGGGGATGCCATACCACATTTCTGACCAAAACCCCCTCGCCACAGATCATTACCCAGGCGTTCAGGGAGATACGCCCGAGGCTGATTTTGTCGGTGCCTCTGGTGGTAGAAAAAATATACAAGAAAAACCTGTTGCCGGTCATCAGCAAGCCCCACATGAAACTACTGCTGGCTATTCCCGGCATTAACCGGATCCTTCTGAATAAGATAAAACATAAACTTTCGGAAGTTTTCGGAGGTAACTTCAGGGAACTGGTGATAGGCGGAGCCGCTTTCAATCACGATGCCGAGAAATTTTTCAGAAAAATGAAATTCCCGTTTACGGTTGGGTACGGCATGACCGAGTGCGGCCCCCTGATCAGCTATTCCAGCTGGCAAACCACCAGGCTGGGCTCGTGCGGCAAACCGGTAGATACCCTGGAAGTGACCATTGATTCGGACGATCCTTCGCGGGAAGTGGGTGAGATCATTCTGCGTGGAGAGAATGTGATGCTGGGTTACTATAAAAATGAAGAAGCTACCCGGGAGATCATCGACGAGGAAGGGTGGCTGCATACCGGCGACCTGGGATTAATGGATGAGGATAAGAACCTGTTTATCAAAGGACGCAGCAAAAGCATGCTTCTGGGTCCCAGCGGGCATAACATCTATCCCGAAGAAATTGAATCGGTGATTAACAACAAACCGGGGATCAGTGAATCGCTGGTGGTTGATCGCGACGGGAAGATGGTTGCCCTGATATATCCCGACAAGGATTTTATGAAAGAAAGGGGACTGACCCCGGAAGCCATGCAGTCTCTGCTCGATCAGTACCGGAAAGAAGTAAACGAGGAATTGCCGGGGTTTATGAGGGTGCACCGTTTTGAACTTCACATGGACGATTTCGAAAAAACCCCCAAGCAAAGCATTAAGAGGTTCCTGTATCAATAAACGGAACACCGATGGAAAAAGCGGCGCTGATCGTTGGTGGCGGAAGCGGTGTCCGCATGGGGAACACCCTCCCAAAGCAATTCATGGAACTGGAAGGAATGCCCATGATCATGCGTTCGGCCCGGGCGTTTGCAGATACCTACCCCGACATCCGGCTGATCGTGGTGCTTCCTGCCGGACAGCTGGCGCTGTGGGAAGAACTGATACACCGGTACCGTTTTACTCATCCCGTGGAACTGGTGGTGGGCGGATATACCCGCTTTCATAGTGTGAAGAACGGTGTTGGCCTGGTCAGACGCCATGAGGTAGTGGCCGTGCATGATGCAGCCCGGCCTGTGATCAGCCGCGAATTGATCAGGCGATGTTTCAGGCTGGCCGAAGAGAAAGGAAGTGCCGTACCGGTAATGGAGCCGGTAGATTCGATCAGGGAGATCATTCCGGATGGTCATATCCCGGTAAACCGTGAGAACTACCGGCTGGTTCAAACCCCCCAGGTATTCAGGGGCGATTTTCTGATCGAGGCTTACGATACGGAATACCAGCCTTTTTATACCGATGATGCGGTGGTGGTGGAAGAGGCCGGATTTGCCATATACCTGACAACCGGTGAGCGTACCAATATCAAGGTAACCTATCCGGAAGATTTCCGGCTGGCAGCCTGGATGATCAAACAGGCAGGAAAGGGGAAAAAACCATGAGACAGAAACCGGTTTCGGGTTTCCGCTATTGTCAGGTTTGCTGCAAAAACCGGACAAGCTTCCGCAGGCTGTCCAGGTAAAGGGTGAGATACAGCAGGCTGGTGGTGAACCAGATAAATATGACATTGAACCAGGGGGTATGAATCAGCCGGCCGTTGATCATTTTATATGGGGCATAAAAATGTGCCCGCCCGAAATCAGATACAGGCATCATAAAAACGGGATCCATTTTCTGAACAAACTCTCCCTGGGTTTGGATGATCTTTGTGGTTTGACGGGTATTTCTGAGAAGATCGGAAAGATAGGTGTTATGGTGTTTCAGCCTGAGGGTGTCGAACCCTTCCCGGCCGTATATATGCGTAAGACTGTCGTATTTCTGGTTCCTCACGTTGTTGGCTTTCCGGTATAATTGTTCATAATGACTTTTGGTGTTGTACAGGTAGTCCATTACCCGTTCGCTCAGCGACGCATCGAACAGGTCAGGTTGGAGGTATTCTTCCTGTACGAAGGGTTCCAGTCCGGTTCGCCGTGAAAGTTTGAACAGTTCATTCCTGAGCAGATTGATGTCTTCCCTGATCCATTCTTCATTGGTTTCATGAAATTCCTGATACATAAGAATTTCTTTTACCAGGTTTTCCAGCCGTGGGAGCAGAAAGGCCGTGTGGTAATTGCTCTCGCTGATCTGCTGATCGGCCTCGTAAAAGATTGATTCGAAGCGGTTATTCCGGAACTGTTCCACGGCCATGGCTTCATAAGCCCACCGGGTGGTCATCAGGTCACCGATCACGGGTACGTATTTCCGGTTGGTAATGGCAGGGTGAAGGTCGTCAAAGTGGATCATGGCTCCTCCGAAAAGGATCTGGGGAACCATGATCAGGGGAATGAGAATGTAAATGGTTATTACCGAATCGAAAGCCGATGAAATGTTCAATCCCAGCATGTTGGCAAAGCAGGAAGTGGTGAACAGGATCACCCAGAAGGATAGCCACATATCGTGTATGCCCAGGATCAAATGAGCCGGAATAACAAAGGACAGGGTTTGAATACCCGAAACGATAAAAAGATAACCGATTTTGGCATTCAGATAAGAGAACCGGCTCAGATTAAGGAATGATTCTCTCTGCAGGATCTTGCGGTCGCGTATGATTTCTTCCGCACTGACCGTAAGCCCCAGGAAAAGAGCCACTACCACCGACATGAAAAAGAAAACAGGAATATTTTTGTTGCTTCCGAAAAGGTAAATATCCGTTTCAATGAATTTGGTGAAGTATCCCAGGATGATGGCCAGGAGGGGGGCTTCCAGGAAATTGATCAGCAGGTATTGCCGGTCGGCCAGCTTGGTGCGAAGGTTTCTGTTGAAAAATATACGGAACTGTTCCAGAAGTCCGGGTATGGAAAACGGACTTTCCGGAAGGGGAGCCTCGGTGGGTTTGGGCAGGGAGGCTTTCGGCTCTATCCTTTCCTGATATTCCCGGTACCATTCGTGGGGCTTTGTCTTGCGTTCCTGTGTTTCATTTCCGTAATCGTCAATTGTCCTCGACTCGATAATCTGCAGAATCTGTTCGGGGTTTATGGTTCCGCAGGTGGGGCATTCTCCTTCAGCGGCATTTACCTGGCTGCTGATCTTTTTGAAATAGTTCACCGCATCCACCGGATTGCCCACGTAAACGGGATAACCCCCTGTGTCGAGAATGATAAGCTGGTCGAACATTTTGAAAATGCCTGAAGAAGGCTGGTGAATATTCACAAGGACCAGTTTGCCTTTGCGGGCCTGATTTTTCAGCAGCGACATGACCTTGTCGGAATCCATGGAAGAAAGTCCCGAGGTCGGTTCGTCCACAAACAAAACCGAAGGTTCTCTCATAAGCTCCAGCCCGATGTTCAGTCTTTTTCTCTGTCCTCCGCTGATGAACTTCTTCAGCGGATTCCCTACTTTCAGATGGGCCACTTCCACCAGGTTCAGATCTTTCAGCATGCTTCTGGTGATGCGGTTAATGTTTTTTTCGCTGAAATCCCTGAAACACAGGCGGGCATTGTAATAAAGATTTTCGTAAACGGTTAGTTCTTCCACCAGCAGGTCTTCCTGGGGGATATACCCGATAATTCCCTCCAGGGTTTTCCGGTGCCCGTATACATCGTATCCGTTAATCAGTATCCTGCCTTCATCAGGGGGCAGTGTTCCGTTGAGGATGTTCAGCAAAGTGGATTTTCCGGTACCGCTTCCTCCCATAATACCCACCATCTCGCCGGAACCGGCGGTAAAGCTAAACGGATGTATACCGTTTTCACTGTTTTTGAACCGGAAGGAAATGTTTTCCACTGTCAGTCTAACAGGGGTTTTCAGGCGGTCCTCCATGAAGCGGGAGGCAATTTCGGTAAAATACAGGGAACGAATATTGGGCCCCTTGATAATGGCGCCCCGTTTCATAAAATAACTGTGCCCGGGAACAATCTTCTGGTTTTCAAGATACAGGTTCAGTTGACCGGTATATTTGAATATGAAGGCATCGATGCTGGATACATACAATAACAGGATCTGGCCGTAAAGATTTTCCACATACATATGTTTCATCTCCTCTTTCGATGAGGATTTCCTGTTGCGGGTCATGAACCAGGCCAGTTCCTGCGACCATTCCTTCAACTGGTTGTCAATAGCCAGCAGTTTGTCTTTTTCGATGTGTTCGGTTCCTTTGCCGACAATGAAATGATAGATGTTGTTGTATTCCGATTCTCCGATGTTGAAAACCCGTGCCACCGTCCGTGCAAATTCTTCTTCCTCGCGGGTGACTTTTCCGTCTTCATTCACAAATTCCAGCAGGTAAAGGAAAACTTCCATGCGTTCGTTCCTCAGCAGGCCGTGCTTGATCTGCCTGCATACATTGGTTACCTGAAATGACAGGAGGGATTGCTGGCCGGGATAGGAAGCGGGATCGGCATCACGAAGCTCACGGGTATAAAAATCGATATAATTGTTGTATACTTTCAGGTATTCAATCAGCAGTTCGGTGGTCAGATATCTTTTCAGGAAGGTAGCTACGATCTGCCTGCCGCTTTCCGAATCTATCCTCCGGCTGATAACGGCTACCAGGGCAAACAAATGGATCAGGGCATTGAGGACGGATTCATTCATAGGTTGTACCCGTTTGCTCAACGAAATTAATAAAATAATCAGGTTCTGCGCGATCTTTATCCTCAGGTAAGCATAAAATGCAGGGAAAGGCGGTTTGATTGCCGGAACCGCCCTTTCAATACAACGAACTGTAATGCACCGTGGTTTGAAACAAAGAATTTTTTCAAACCCATATCCCGTATTGACTGTCCTACGTAGGTTTCTGGCTTTGTTATGATATAATCAGCAATTATTTGTATATTTGAAAAAAATGCTGTTATGGAATTGTCAGAAATTAAACAGGCTATTGAAAAACTCAGTGAAGAGGAGCGTCAACAGCTACTC
>DSCJ01000115.1 GCA_011049175.1 Bacteroidota bacterium
CCGGATTGACCCCGGGAAGTTGAAAAACACCCCACTGCAACGACAACAGGCTTTCCCCTGGTGAGCTCTCCTATAATGGATCACGCTTTGCGTAATCCAGCCTTCCGGATTGACCCCGGGAAGATGAAAAACACCCCACTGCAACGACAACAGGCTTTTTCCTTTCGTCTGCAATCATTATTTTTGAAATTCCAAAATCACCCGTCATGCCGCGCATATTCAAACCTGTAGACATTGATAAAGAAGACAGAGAATCGAGAAAAGATTACTTCGACCGGCATACTCCCCGGATCATCTGTGACGATACGGCCCAAACAGGAAAAAAATTCAGGGTAAAGGTGGTGGTGGGCAACCGCTACCAGCATCCCGACGATCACGACCATTATATCCATTACGTTCAGCTATGGAACAGGGAAACTTTCCTGGCCGAAGCACATTTTACCTCGGGCACCCTGGGAAATCAAGCCGGGCAGATAGAAGTGGATTTCTACATTGTTCCCGGCGAGGTAAGCATGAACCTGTGCGCCATGGCCGCATGCACCAAACACGGGCTCTGGCAGAGCGAGGAAAAGGAAGTGAAGGTAAAATAACTGCGGTCAGAGGCCCGGAAAATAATATTATCTTTGTTTTTTATTTTACCAGCTTCCTAATGGCAAAAACAAAACAGAATACGCAGAAATCGGGAGAAAGGAAAAAGAACTGGAGGCAGGTATTCCGGTTCATGGTCATACATGACAAATCTCTGAAAGAGGTATTCACCATCCGGTTTACCAAGCTGGAAGCATCTGTATACGTAGGATTGCTGGTGCTGATCATCATAGCCATTACCACGGTCATCATATTTTTTACCCGGGTTAGGGAACTGGTTCCCGGATATCCCGACAGTTATATGCGCAGAAGCATTGTTATGAATGCTATCTTGCTCGATTCCCTGGAAAATGAGCTGCGTATGCGTGACAGGTATTTTGAGAACATCCGGGCCATCATTTCCGGCGAAGAACCCGACAGCTTTCTGTTATCAAGCGACACCAACACCAGTATGAGGCAGATTGAATTTACCCGTTCCCCGGAAGATTCCATCCTCAGGCATCAGATAGAGATAGAGGAACGTTTCAGCCTGTCGCTCACCGAACCGGTGGAAATAAACCGCGACATCTCCGGCCTGTTTTTCGTACCACCCGTACAGGGCATTGTGGTGAACAGCTTCAATGCCGCAGAAAATCATTACGGTACCGATATTGTGGCACCGCCACGTGAGCTGGTCAAAGCCACCCTTGACGGCACGGTGATCATGGCGGCATGGACCCTGGAAACAGGCTATGTTATTCAGATACAACACGATCATGATCTGGTATCGGTATACAAACATAACCAGGAACTTCTAAAGCAAACCGGTAATGTGGTAAAGGCAGGTGATGCCATTGCGATCATGGGGAACCTGGGGGAATATTCAACCGGGCCCCACCTGCATTTCGAATTATGGCACAAAGGCATTCCCGTTGATACAGAAGAGTATATTGCCTTCTGATTGGCAGATTTAAGACTGGCAGGCATGCAAAAGAAACTGGCCATCCTTGGTTCCACAGGATCCATCGGCAGGCAAACCCTGGAGGTCGTTGATGGATTCCCTTCTACCTTCAAAGTGGAACTGCTTACAGCACGGAACAGTGTGGAATTGCTGGCCGCACAGGCCAGGAAATACCTGCCTTCGAAGGCATACATTGCCAATCCTGATAAGCGGGATTTACTTGTAGATGCTCTAAGGGAAACCCGCGTACAGGTACTGGGTTCCGAGGAGGAAATGATAGAAGCTCTGCACGAAGAGAAGGTGGATATGGTCGTGTCGTCGCTGGTAGGGTTTGCCGGACTGAAGCCCACCCTCCATGCCCTGGAGGCAGGGAAAACAGTTGCCCTTGCTAACAAGGAAACCATGGTGGTGGCCGGCGATCTGGTCACTCGGGTAGCCAGAGAAAAAGGAGCCATAATCCTTCCGATAGATTCGGAACATTCGGCCATTTTCCAGTGTCTGGCGGGAGAAGAGGAAAAAACCGTGGAAAAAGTGATCCTCACGGCCTCGGGTGGCCCGTTTCGCGGCCGTAACCGCAAATTTCTGGCCAATGTATCTGCCGCTGAAGCGTTGAACCATCCCAACTGGAAAATGGGCGACAAGATCACCATCGACTGCGCCACGATGATGAACAAAGGGCTTGAAGCCATTGAGGCTCGGTGGTTTTTTAACCTGGACCCTTCCCAGATCGAGGTGATTATCCACCCGCAATCAATCATACACTCCATGGTACAGTTTCACGACGGAAGTGTCAAAGCCCAGATGGGACTGCCCGATATGCGGTTACCCATTCTGTATGCCCTGGCATATCCATCCCGCATAAAATCATCCTTCCCGAGGTATTCTCCCCTTGATTTCCCCTCCCTTACCTTCGAGAAACCGGATGCGGACACTTTCAGGAATCTGTCGCTGGCATTCGAAACCATGAAAAAGGGAGGAAATGCTCCCTGTATAATGAATGCCGCCAATGAAATTGCGGTGGAGGCCTTCCTGAGAAAACAGACCGGTTTTAACGATATTCCTGATATTATTGCCTATGCCCTGGGAAAAGTGCCATTTATCAGTAAGCCTCATCTGAACGACTATACGGAATCGGATCGTGAAGCCCGACATTACGCCAGGGAAAGGATCGGATCCCCTGATTGGGGAAGATCGGAATAAGATGTTATTTTTGCACCGTTTACCAAACCGGAACGAAACAAGACCATGGAAATACTGACACAGATACTCGGGTTGGTTCTGAGCCTGTCCATTCTGGTGATCCTGCATGAAACAGGACATTTTATTTTTGCCAGGCTATTTAACACCCGGGTAGAAAAGTTTTACCTCTTTTTCAATCCGTGGTTCTCCCTGTTCAAATTCAAAAAGGGCGAAACGGAGTACGGGCTGGGCTGGCTACCCCTGGGAGGGTATGTTAAGATCGCAGGAATGATCGACGAGTCGCTTGACCGCGAACAGCTAAAAAAGCCTCCCCAGCCATGGGAATTCAGGTCGAAGCCCGCCTGGCAACGCTTGCTCATCATGCTGGGAGGTGTTTTGGTCAATTTTCTGCTGGCCCTTGCCATCTATTCCATGATCCTGTACAACTGGGGAGAGCAGTACCTGCCGGCCGACGAAGTCAAATTCGGATATGATTTTCATCCCGTGGCAGAGGAAATCGGTTTCCAGGACGGGGATATCATAATCCGGATCAATCAGGAACCGGTGGACGACTATACCCGGATCCTTCCCAGCCTCATTATGGATGAAGTGCACGCCGTAACGGTAATGCGAAACGGCAGGGAGGTGAGGGTGTATGTTCCTGACGATTTTCCGAAAAGGATTATCAGTGAGGAAGTGAAAAACCTGCTTACCCTGAACGTGCCTTTCGTGGTAGACAGTATCATTCCGGGCCATGTGGCCGGTGAAGCCGGGTTCATGAAAGGCGACAGCGTAGTGGCTATCAATGGTACGCCCACCCCCTTTTATCATCAATTTGAAGAAATAAAACAACAAAACAAGGGGAAAGAGGTAGAGGTGACAGTCATAAGAAAGGACCAGCCGGTGAACCTTTCTTTCCGGTTGCCCGAATCCGGAACCATCGGTATCGGGAACCGGCCGATGAGCCATTTTTTCAATCTGAATGAAATAAAATACGGGTTTTTTGAGTCCATTCCGGCCGGGATCCGGCTGGGTGTGGAAACGCTCGTTTTCTATGTGAAACAACTCCGGCTGGTTTTTTCTCCCGAGGGGGCTCGTCAGCTGGGTGGTTTTGGCACCATCGGAAGCCTCTTCCCGAAACAGTGGAACTGGTATCAATTCTGGAACATGACGGCTTTCCTGTCAGTGATCCTGGCTTTTATGAATATCCTTCCCATTCCTGCGCTGGACGGGGGACATGTCATGTTTCTCACTTACGAAATAATTACCGGACGGAAGCCGGGCGACAAGTTTCTGGAAATTGCCCAGATCGCCGGGCTGATCATCCTGCTGGGATTGATCATCTTTGCCAATGCCAACGATATCATACGATGGCTGGGAAAATGATTCGAAAAAACAAAAATAATTATGTAGCTTTGTATAACTCATAAATACAGGAAGCCCATGAATCTTTTTATCATCGCAGGAATGATCGGCCCCTGGCAAATTGTGCTGATCGTTGTAATATTGCTTCTTCTTTTCGGCGGAAGAAAAATTCCCGAACTGATGAAGGGACTGGGCCAGGGTTTGAAAGAATTCAAAAAAGCCACCTCACAGGATGATGAGGATACCGGGGGAAAAACGGAAGATTCGAAAAAACTGGAGAAGGAATAAACATCTCCTTTAAGAAAACCGCATAACCTGCCGGACATACCCATGTACCGGCAGGTTTTCTTTAAGGGGTTCTGCCATGTCTTTTTCAACATGCCGTTCAGTCAATTTTTTTTCAGTAAATTTCGTTCATCAAATAAAACCTGTAATATTTCTCTATGATATGAAAACAAAAAACATACTTTTCAGTCTGTTTATTGCCATCCTGCTCGTCCATACAGCCTGCAACAGCACGAGGGACACCAATCTGCCCGGGATTTCAGGAAAATCAGGGGAAATTATTGTGGTAACAGAAAACCACCGCTGGCAGGACACTCTGGGGAAAACCATCCGGAGCGTCCTGGAGGAAGAGCTTCTGTACCTGCCTCAGGCTGAACCCATGTTCTCCCTGATTCATATTACCCCGGCACAGTTTGGGAAAATTTTCCAGACACACCGGAACATCCTCTTTTTAAAACTGCATCCCGATTCACTGGAGCCCAGGATCAGCGTACGACGCAATGTGTGGGCCAGCCCCCAGCTGGTGATGGATATGATCGGTCCGTCGGATACCAGCCTATGCCGGTATATTCTTGAGAGCAGGGAACAGATCACGGAACGTTTTAACCGGAGTGAAAAACAGAGGCTGATATCCAATGCCCGCAAATACCAGGATATGGAGATTGTAAACACCCTGAAGGAAAAACACCGGCTTTCCCTGTTTATTCCCAGGGGTTATTCCCTGGATGTGGATTCTGCCGATTTTGCATGGATATCCCTTGAATCACCCACCACCACTCAGGGCATTTTGATTTACATCTCTCCGTACCAGAATCCGAATGTCTTCACCCTGGAAAACATGATCAGAAGGCGTGACCGGTTTCTGCGTCGTTATGTGCCCGGACCGCTTCCCGGCAGCCGGATGGCTACGGAAACCATCCTGGCGCCACGGCTCACTGAATTTGAAGATAAAGGCCATTATTTTGCAAGGCTGGAAGGTTTATGGAAACTGGAAGGCCGCGGTTCCATGGGAGGTCCTTTCGTAAGCCTTTCCACGGTGGATGAAAAAAGAAACAGGGTGGTTACTGCCGAAGGTTTTGTATTTGCCCCCGGAGAAGAAAAAAGGGAATTGCTCAGGCAGGTCGAGGCGATCATATATACTCTCCAAATCGTTGAATGATCCAATAAGGAGGGTTTTCTCAGCAAGGAATATCCCCGGCTGACATAGGGCATTCCTTCTTCCGCTGCGAGATAAATTTTTACTACATTTATCCCCAAATCCTGTATTCAAATGACAATATATCCCGATATAATCCAGGGTCAGCCCGACGATGCAAGCCAGGCTTTGATCTTTCTTGTTCCCGGCATCGCCAAAGCCGGCAGCCTGCCTCTTCCGGATAATGAACGGAATTACCTTCGGAAAAAGCTGGACCAGAAAGAAGAACTGGTGGTGATCCAGGGCATGGGACAATGGAAACTGATCGTTTTAGGTACGGAACAGGAAAACCTTCCTGCCCTGCTGGAAAACAGCCGGAAACTTGGCACGCGGGTCCGGAAAATCCTTACCGAAGCACACATCAGGGAGTGTGGCCTGGTTGATAGCACCGGTGATTCAAAACTTGTCATAGCGTTCCTTGAGGGAATGGTCCTGTCAGGCTATCAATTTCTCAAATACCTCACCGGCAAAGAAAAAGAAAAAAGAAAATATTCCCTTGAAAAATGCACCGTATCCTGTCAGGAAATCCCTGCCGGCGATTTTCATTCATTCCGTTACCTGCTGGAAGGGGTTTATGCCGCCCGCGACCTGGTGAACGAACCCTTATCATACCTCACTGCAGTGCAGCTGGGAAAAGAATTTGAAAAGATGGGAACTGAAGCAGGC
This sequence comes from Bacteroidota bacterium, assembly GCA_011049175.1. Taxonomy (GTDB): domain Bacteria; phylum Bacteroidota; class Bacteroidia; order Bacteroidales; family VadinHA17; genus HyVt-105. Next base: position 6,219 of record DSCJ01000115.1, read on the forward strand.
TTCCGGGTAGAAGTATTCAATAAAAAGAAAATTGAAAGCCTCCGCATGGGAGGACTACTGGCAGTAAACAGGGGAAGCATTGATCCGCCCACCTTCACGGTCATGGAATACAAGCCGCCGCACGCAGTAAACAAAAAACCCTATGTACTGGTGGGAAAAGGAGTGGTATACGATACCGGGGGGTTAAGCCTGAAACCCACCAAAGACAGTATGGACTACATGAAGTCGGATATGGCAGGTGCGGCTGCTGTAGCCGGTGCCATGTACGCCATCGCACGTTCACAGCTTCCGGTCCATGTGCTGGCCCTGGTGCCAGCCACCGATAACCGCCCCGACGGGAATGCCTATGCTCCGGGTGATGTGATCACGATGTACGACGGGACAACGGTGGAAGTGCTCAATACCGACGCCGAAGGACGGATGATCCTGGCCGATGCCCTCAGTTATGCCCGGCAATACGAGCCGGAACTCGTTGTGGAGCTTTCCACCCTTACCGGATCGGCCAGCATGGCTCTCGGTCCTTATGGCATCGTGGGAATGGGAAATGCGGGAAAAAGCCTTTTTACCCGGCTTCAGCAATGTGGGGAAGAGGTATACGAACGGGTAGTGGAATTCCCCTTCTGGCAGGAATACCGCGATCAGCTGAAAAGCGAAATAGCCGACCTGAAGAATATAGGCGAAAGAGAAGGCGGAGCCATTTCTGCCGGAAAATTTCTGGAACATTTTACCGGCTATCCTTTCATCCACCTCGATATTGCAGGTCCTGCCTTCCTGAACAAAGAGAACCATTACAGGAAAAAAGGAGGTACCGGGGTGGGTGTGAGGCTCCTGGTAAGGTTCTTCCGCGAAATCACTCTTGAAAAAGAGAAACGGTAATCATTGTAAACACATTAATTCTTTTCGTGACCATGTCAAATGATAAAATCAGGGTAGGAATCACTCAGGGAGATATCAATGGAATTGGATATGAAGTGATTATCAAAACCCTGCAGGATAACAGGTTGTATGATACCTGCGTGCCGGTTGTTTACGGTTCGCCAAAGGTAGCAGCATACCACCGGAAGGCAGTCAATATTCAGAAATTCAGCTTCAACAATATCCGGCATGCTGCCGAAGCGCATGAGAAACGCCCCAACATGGTCAATGTGGCTGACGACGATATCCGGGTGGAGCTGGGGAAGGCCACCCCCGCCGCCGGAGAAGCGGCTCTGGCAGCCCTGCAGGCAGCGGTTAAAGACCTGAAGGCAGGCCTGATCGATGTGCTGGTAACCGCTCCCATCAGCAAATATTCCATCCGTTCCGGCGAATTCTCTTTTCCCGGCCATACGGAATACCTGGCCTCAGAATTCGGCGGAGAAACCCTGATGCTGATGCTAAGTGATGTCATGCGCGTGGGGATGGCTACCGGGCACATCCCCCTGCACGAAGTTCCCGGTCAGATTACGGAAGACCTGATCCTGAGGAAATTGCGTATCATGGAACTCTCCATGCAACGCGATTTCATGATCCGGAAACCCCGCCTGGCCGTTTTGAGTCTGAATCCACATGCAGGTGAAGAAGGGATTCTGGGGGAGACGGAACAGGAGATCATCGTACCTGCCCTGAAAACCGCCCGGGAGGAAAACATACTGGCTTTCGGCCCATACCCGGCCGATGGTTTCTTCGGATCGGGAAGTTTCCGGAATTTTGATGCCATTCTGGCCATGTACCACGACCAGGGGCTGATCCCTTTCAAATCGCTGGCTTTCGATACCGGCGTAAACTTCACAGCCGGCCTGGAAGTGATCCGTACCTCGCCGGCCCATGGAACCGCTTTTGATATAGCTGGTGAAGACAAGGCTTCTCCCGACTCCTTCCGCCATGCACTGTACGCAGCATGCGACATTTTCAGAAACCGGAAAATGTATGAAGAGATCACCAGCAATCCCCTTTCAGGAGAACCTTCCCCGCAGAACGGGGAGGGTGAAGAAGAGGTGCCGGAGGAATAGACCCCGCACCTGCCGAATAACATACGGTAAATCTGCCGGGTGAATGGGAAAATGCCGCAGAACATAACCAAACATTGTCACTGCCGCTGGATATTGTCTGTTTTTACCTGTAATTTTGGTAAAAACTATCAAATCTCATCATCAAAACCCCAAAACCATGGCAAAAATTACCAAGGAAGAAGCGCTGGAATATCATTCCAAGGGCCGTCCCGGAAAAATTGAAGTGATCCCCACCACCCCCCATTCCACCCAGCGGGATCTGTCCCTGGCCTACACCCCCGGGGTAGCCTCCCCCTGTCTCGAAATCAAAGACCGCCCGGAAGACGTATTCCGGTACACCGCCAAGGGCAACCTGGTGGCGGTGGTAAGCAACGGCACGGCTGTTCTTGGTCTGGGCGATATCGGCGCCATGGCAGGAAAACCCGTTATGGAAGGGAAAGGCCTGCTTTTTAAGGTATTTGCCGATGTAGACGTATTCGATATTGAAGTGGATGAAAAAAATATTGACCGGCTGATCGAGATCGTGAAAGCTATTTCGCCTACATTCGGGGGTATCAACCTGGAAGATATCAAGGCTCCTGAATGCTTTGAAATAGAACAACGTTTGATCGAAGAACTCGACATCCCGGTTTTCCATGATGACCAGCACGGAACCGCGATCATTTCCGGGGCAGGATTGCTAAATGCCCTGGAGATCAGCGGAAAGAAAATCGACAAAATCAAAATGGTAGTCAGCGGCGCGGGAGCCGGAGCCATTGCCTGCACAAAATTCTATATATCGCTCGGCGTGAAAAAGGAAAACATCGTAATGTGCGACAGCAAGGGTGTGCTGAACAGGAAAAGAAAAGACCTGAACAAACACAAGCAGGAGTTTGTGACCGACAGGAATGTCGATACCCTGGCCGATGCCGTTAAGGGAGCCGACCTGTTTCTGGGACTATCAGTTGCCGATCAGCTCACTCCCGAAATGCTGAAAACCATGGCCGACCACCCCATTGTTTTTGCCATGGCCAACCCGAATCCGGAAATAGAATACGATGTGGCCGTAGCTACCCGCTCCGACCTGATCATGGCCACCGGCCGGTCGGACTACCCCAATCAGATCAACAACGTACTTGGTTTCCCCTTCATCTTCCGGGGCGCCCTGGATGTACGGGCCAGAAAGATAAACGAGGAAATGAAAATTGCCGCATGCAAGGCCCTGGCCGACCTGGCCAAAGAACCCGTGCCCGAACAGGTCAATACGGCTTACAATGTAAGGAATCTGTCCTTCGGGCGGGATTACATCATCCCCAAGCCGCTGGATCCCAGACTGATTACCCGGGTAGCTCCGGCTGTAGCAAAAGCGGCCATGGATACCGGCGTGGCACGTAAACCCATTACCGACTGGGAAGCCTATGAACTGGAACTGAACCGCCGGCTGGGTTACGGAAACAAGCTGGTAAACGATATCCTGCAAAAGGCCAAATCAGAGCCCAAACGGGTTGTTTATGCCGACGCCAGCAATTTCAAAGTACTGAAGGCCGTGCAGAGCGTGGTGCATGAAGGCATAGCCCGGCCCATCCTGCTCGGACCGAAGGACGAGATCATGGAAATCATTCGCGAAAACAAACTGGAATTCGATGAAGAGATCCACATCATCGATCCTCGCTCCAAAGAAGAAGCCGGTCGAAGAAAAGAATTTGCCGACATCTATTTCGCTAAAAGACAGCGTAAGGGAGCCACTCTGGACGAAGCCAGGGAGCTGATGTTCGACCGCGACCATTTCGGCATCATGATGGTGGAAACCGGACAGGCCGATGCCTTTATTTCTGGTTTTGCGCGGAAATATGCCGACGTAATCCGGCCTGCCCTGCAGATCGTGGGTACCAACAACACCCAGAAACATATTGCGGGTATGTACATCGTCATTACCAAGAAAGGACCGTTCTTCTTCGCCGACACCACAGTCAACATCAATCCCGATGCCCGAACCCTGGTAAACAACACCCTGCTCACGGCCGAAGAAGTGCGCAGGTTCAATATAGAACCCGTGGTGGCCCTGGTTTCCTATTCCAATTTCGGATCCATCAGAACCGGAAGCCCGCGCCTGGTACAGGAGGCCATTGATATTCTCCACAAAGAACACCCCGATCTTATTGTCGACGGCGAAATGCAGGCCAACTTTGCTTTCAACCGGAGCCTCCGGGAAGGCAGGTTCCCGTTCACCAAACTTCAGGGAAAAGAGGTCAATACCATCATCTTCCCCAATCTGAGCTCGGGAAATATCGCCTATAAAATGATGCAGGAAATTGGAAATGCCGAAGTGATCGGGCCCATCCTGCTGGGGATCAACAAACCCATCCATATTCTTCAGCTCGATTCATCGGCCCGTGAGATCATCAATATGACCGGCATTGCTGTGGTGGATGCCCAGTGCCGGGCCGATGACACTTGCTTCTGAACCTTCTATGGCCTGAATGAACAGAAAGGGGATTGCCTGCAGGAAAGGGCAGTCCCCTTTCTGTTTTATCCAGGATACGCCTCCATCCTGTTAAATTTTCACTATTTTAGCCGCAGGTACCATAAATGGCGGCGGCATGTACGAATACATCGAAGGATCCCTGGCAGAAATCTCCCCGACACATCTGGTGGTGGAAACCACGGGACTGGCTTACCACATACAGATATCCCTGTATTCCTATTCCCGGTATACGGAAGAAGACCGGACCGGAAAAAAGGTTAAGGTGTATCTGCACCATATTGTAAGGGAAGATGCACAGTTGCTTTACGGATTCTATGACAGGCGGGAAAGACAGATCTTTCGGCAGCTAATCTCGGTTTCCGGGGTAGGAGCGGGTACGGCCAGAATGATCCTTTCCGCACACCGGCCTGCAGAAATAGAAAAAGCCATTATGCAGGCGGATGTCAACCTTCTGAAAAGCATCAAGGGAATCGGGATCAAATCGGCTCAGCGGATCATTGTTGACCTGAAAGGCAAAATAGGGAAAGATGCCGATGCCGGAGAAATTTTCGCCGCCGCAAGCAATACCCGGCGTGAAGAAGCGTTATCAGCATTGATAACACTGGGATTTCCGAAAGTCGCCGCCGGCAAGGTTATCGATTCCATTCTGGCTGAAAATCCGGAAGGGAATGTGGAAGAACTGATCAAGCTGGCGCTGAAACGGTTATAACCCTCTTTTTACACCGGATCGCTTTTGCACAGAAAGGTTAAATATATCTGTATACTGACCCTTGGACTGTGGGCCGGTCAGGTAGCCGGATGGTTTGCCTCTCCCGTGAATGCACAGGACCCCCGGCAGGATACAACCCGTATCCCCCCTCCCGATCTTCCCTACCCCATACCGGTACGTTCGCACACCCTTCCCGGAAAGAAGGTTGAATCTCCCCTGTTCCTGAAAAATCCGTCGAATTTCGAAACCCGGGTGGATTACGATACCGAAACCAACCGGTATATCATTTACGAAACTGTGGGAGGACTGGAGATAGACCTGCCCAGGGTCATGACACCTGAAGAATACAGGCAATACCGTTACGACCAGATCATGCGGGAATACTGGCGATTACATGCCAGCGGCGACGAATCGGCCGGGGCTTCGTCCCTGATCCCCAAAATTTATGTTGAAAGCGAAGTTTTCGATAAAATTTTCGGAACCAGCACCATCGACATCAAACCCCAGGGAACGGCCGAGCTGATCTTCGGCATCAATTCGTCGCGTATTGACAATCCGCAGCTCTCGGAAAAACTCCGCCGGGTTACCACTTTCGATTTCCAGGAAAAAATCCAGATGAATGTTACCGGAAGTATTGGCGATAAAATGAAGCTGGGCGTAAATTACAATACCGAAGCCACCTTTGATTTTGAAAACAAGACCAAGCTGGAATATTCGGGCCATGAAGACGAGATCATCAAAAAAATCGAGGCAGGCGACGTCACCTTACCCCTGTCGGGCTCATTGATCACCGGAAGCCAGAGCCTGTTCGGGTTGAAAACCGAACTGCAGTTCGGCCGGCTCACAGTCACCAGCGTTTTTTCCCAACAGAAGGGGGAAACCTCTGTGATTGAGGTAAAAGGCGGAGCCCAGCAGAACGAATTCGAAGTGTTTGTTGACGAATACGATGCCAACCGGCATTTTTTCCTCTCACACTACTTCCGGGAAAGGTACAACGAGGCCCTGGCCAACCTCCCGGTGATCAATTCACCCGTCCAGATTACCCGGGTGGAAGTGTGGGTTACCAACAAAAACAGCGATTTCGAGAATTCCAGGAATATCGTTGCCTTTATGGACCTGGGTGAAAACGAACGCATTCACAATGCCTATTTCACTCCCGATCCCGCCTATCCTTTCCCCGATAACCGGAGCAATTCCCTGTACGATGAAATGACGGGACCATACAACGTGCGCGATATCAGCACAGTTTCCCAGGTACTCGACGGTTTCCCCGCTGCCGATTTCAGTATCGGGCAGGATTTCGAGAAGATTGAAAATGCCCGCAAGCTGGCCCCTAACGAATATACTTTTCATCCCACCCTGGGATACATTTCCCTGAACGCAGTCCTGCATTCCGATGAAGTGCTGGCAGTGGCCTATGAATTCAGGGCAAACGGAAAAGTGTACCAGGTAGGAGAATTTTCCTTCGACGGAATCAATGCCCCCGACGCCCTCATCCTCAAACTCCTGAAAGGCACTAACCTAACCCCAAAACTGCCCACCTGGGACCTGATGATGAAGAATATTTATGCTATCGGAGCATACCAGGTCAACCCGCAGAATTTCGAGATGAACATCATTTACATGGATGACCAGGCCGGGACAGGAATCAATTATATCCGGGAAGGGGATATAAAAGATCAGATCCTGCTGCGGGTGATGAACCTCGACAACCTGAACAGCCAGATGGATCCTTATCCCGACGGGATGTTCGATTTCATTGAAGGGGTGACCATTCTTCCGTCCAACGGCAGGGTTATTTTCCCCGTGCTGGAACCGTTCGGCTCTTACCTGAGGGAAAAGATCGGGAACGATGCCCTTGCCGACAAATACGTATTCGAAGAACTGTATGACTCCACTCTGGCCCGGGCCATTCAGGTGGCTGAAAAAAATAAATTCAGGCTGCAGGGAACCTACCAGTCGTCTGTCAGTTCCGAGATTCCTCTGAATGCCCTCAATGTACCACAAGGCTCGGTGGTGGTAACGGCCGGAGGCATCCAGCTGAAAGAAAACATCGACTATACAGTGGATTACACTCTTGGCAGGGTTAACATCCTCAACACCGGGCTTCTCGAATCGGGAACCCCCATCCGGATATCTTTGGAAAGCAATCAGCTGTTCAATATCCAGACAAAAACCCTGGTGGGATCGCACTTCGATTACCGGATATCGGATAATTTCAATGTCGGGGCCACCATCCTGAACCTTACGGAACGCCCACTGACCCAGAAAGTAAACATCGGGAACGAACCCATATCGAATACTATATGGGGGGTCAATTCTTCCTTCCATACCGAAGCGCCCTTTATCACCCGGATGGTGGATTTCCTTCCCTTCGTCAATACCAACCAGCCCTCTTCCATCACCTTCTTCGGCGAATTTGCCCACCTCATCCCTGGGCACAGCCGGGCTATTGAAAAACAGGGAATTACATACATCGATGATTTCGAAGGCAGTGAAACCAGCATCGATCTGAAGTCTATCCCCCCCTGGGTGCATGCCAGCACACCCCAGGGACAACCCGACATGTTCCCGGAAGGAGCCCTTAGCAACAATCTGGCGTACGGGTTTAACCGGGCCCGGTTGGCCTGGTACGTGATCGACCCCCTGTTCCTGAGGAACAATTCCTCCACACCGGCACACATAAAAAACAATCCCGACCTGCAGTCGAGCCACTATGTAAGGGAAGTATTCGAAAAGGAAATATGGCCCAACAAGGAAAGTCCCAGCGGCATCCCCACCAATATTGCCGTTCTCAATCTATCCTTCTATCCCAGGGAAAAAGGTCCCTACAATTACGATACAGGCCCCTCCATGTATTCGGCAGGACTCGATCCATCAGGATACCTGTCGTCTCCCGAAACCAGGTGGGGGGGCATCATGCGCGAAGTCCCTATCAAGGATTTTGAAACCTCAAATATCCAGTTTATCGAATTCTGGCTGATGGATCCCTTTGTGGAAGACAGCCTCAACCCCGGCGGGGAACTGTATATTAACCTGGGAAACGTATCTGAAGATATTCTTCGCGACGGCAGAAAAAGCTTTGAGAACGGGCTGCCAACCTCGCCGGAAGAAGAAGCCCTGATGGATACCACGGTATGGGGACGTGTTCCAAAAACACAGTCGCTGGTAAAGGCATTCGACCAGGCCGCACGGAAACAGCAGGATATCGGGCTTGACGGACTGAATAATGAGCAGGAACAGGAGTTTTACAACGACTATGTTCAGCAGATCTCTTCACAGGTCAGTGATCCGGCCATGAGGGAAGAGCTCATCAATGATCCTGCACAGGATGATTTTCATTACTTCCGGGGATCGGACTACGATGCCATGGAACTCGGCATTCTGGAGCGGTACAAGAAATACAACGGGCTGGAGGGAAATTCCCCGGCCTTCGAGGAAACGACCGAAGATTACCCCACCAGCGGCTCCACCCTGCCGAATGAAGAAGATATCAACCGCGACAACACCCTGAGCGAAACAGAAAGCTACTACCAGTACAAGGTCGACATAAGGCAGGATTTCTTCGATGTGGGCCGGAATTACATCATCAACCGCGAAAGAGCCACCGTGGAATTTGCCAACGGAAAACAATCTTCCGTCGACTGGTATCAGTTCCGTATCCCGGTGACCGATTTTGAACGGATTGTTGGGAACATCCAGGATTTCAAATCCATTCGTTTTGTACGCCTGTTCCTAAAAGGTTTCGAAAAAGAAACCCACCTGCGGTTCGCCCGATTCGAGCTTATCAGGGGAGAGTGGAGAAAATACAACCTCAGCATATGGGAGGGAGGAGAACGGGAAACCACCGAGGAACTGACCGACGCATCCTTCGAGATCGGATCGGTAAACATCGAGGAGAACGGGGGCAAGGACCCCGTTAACTACGTTCTTCCTCCCGGAATTACCCGCGTGATTGACCCCACCAATCCCGAGCTCAGGCAGCTCAACGAACAGTCCATCGTACTGAAAGTACGTGACCTGGCCGACGGGGATGCCCGTGCCGCTTTCCGGAACGTGAATCTTGATATCAGGCAGTACAAAAGGCTGGAAATGGAAGTACATGCCGAGGCCCTTCCGGGAATCAACCTTCAGGACGATGAAATCCACGTTTTTATCAGACTTGGATCCGATTACCGAAACAATTTCTATGAATACGAAATTCCGGTCAAACTCACACCTCCCAAACCCCCCGGAGGCTACAGCAACGAAAGCGCGGACGACCGGCGCATCGTGTGGCCCGAGGAAAACCGCTTTGACATCCCCCTGGAACTGTTCCAGGACGTGAAGCAAACCCGGAACAATGAAATGCAAAACCCGGCAAACCGGGTGTCGGTGAATGACCTTTTTTCCATGATCGTTGACGGACGCCGCGTCAGTGTAACAGGCAACCCCAACCTCAGCAATATCCGCACCATCATGATCGGGATCAGAAACCCCTCACAACAACGTAATCAGGCTTCAGACGACGGCCTCCCCAAATCGGCGGAAGTGTGGATGAATGAACTCCGGCTGACGCATTTCAATGAGGAAGGAGGATGGGCCGCCAATGCCAGGGTCACCACCCGCCTGGCCGACCTGGGATCGATCGACATAGCCGGCAGCACCAGTACCCCCGGTTTCGGAAGCATAGAAAAAAAAGTGAATGAACGGAGCAAGGAAACGATCATGCAGTACGATATATCGTCCAATCTGGAACTGGGGAAATTCCTGCCCGATGCGTTGAATTTCCGCATACCCATGTATATCGGTTTTTCAGAAGGGATCATCAACCCGCAGTACAACCCCCTCGATCCGGATATCCCGCTGAGAAAGGCCCTTAACAATGCCGAAACCCGCGCTGAACGCGATTCCATCCTGAAAAATTCACAGGATATCACCCGGAGGAAATCCATCAATTTCACCAATGTGCGAATCGAAAAAAGGCAGGGGAAACCCCATTTCTGGGATATTTCTAATTTCGCCTTCAGCTACAGCTATCACGAAACATACCACCGCGATATAAAAACCGATTTTCATATACAGAAAAATTACCGGGGAACCATCAACTATATCTATAATGCCCGGCCGAAACCCGTTGTTCCCTTTCAACAGTCGCAGCTGTTCCGCCGGCCGATTTTCCGCCTGATCAGGGACTTTAACTTCAACTACATGCCTTCGCATATCTCCCTGCGAACCGATATGTACCGGTATTACGAAGAAAAAAAGCTGAGGAAAATCGACCATCCCGATCTGAGGATCGAACCCACATTCAGGAAAGATTTTGAATGGAATACCTATTTCGACCTGAAATACGACCTCACCCGGGCATTGAAGATCGATTTTTCCTCATCCAACACCGCCCGGATCGATGAACCGGAAGGAGGGGTTGACCGGGAACGCTATGAAGACGGCTATACCCTGTGGAAAGATTCTGTCCTGACCAACCTGAAAAATATGGGACGTACCATTTCCTACCACCACAGCCTGAACGTAAACTATACCCTTCCCATCAACAAGATCCCCCTGTTCAACTGGATCACCGTGAATGCCCGGTACAACGCTACCTTCGGATGGGATGCCGGCCCGCAATTTGCCGATACTTCGGATATTGAACTCGGAAACACCATCAAGAATTCCAATACCGGTCAGCTGTCGGGACAACTGAATATGAACAACCTGTACAATAAGGTGGGTTTCCTGAAAAAGGTCAATGACAAGTACCGGAATAACCGCAGGGTGGATACCCGGGAAAAGGAATACAAAACCGTTACTTATGAAAGAAAGGGGGTATACATTTCCGATAACCGGCCCAGATCCATCGTGCATAATCTGAAAACAGAAGACATACAGGTAACCATCTTTGATGAGAATAACCGGGAAATCGATCTGGATGTGGAAATAATGGATGAAAGGAGGATACGCATCAACAGCGATACCATTTACCGGGGCACCCGGGTGGTAGTGGAAGGACAGGTGGAAAAAGGCGAAAGCGTGCTTACACTCATAGCCGACAACCTGGCACGTATCCTGATGTCGGTCAAGAATGTTTCCATATCCTATTCGCAAACCCAGGGAACCCTTCTGCCCGGATACCTTCCCGAAACCCGCTTTTATACGGCCGGCCTGATGGATGTGAACGGCATGCTCTCTCCCGGCTGGGAATTTATTCTGGGTGTACAGGACAGGGATTTCCTGGAAAGAAGCATCGGAAACGACTGGCTGACCACCGACCCCAGAATGATCTCTCCCTATGTAATGACCCACAATGAAAACTTCAACCTGCGCAGCACCCTTGAACCCATCCCCGGCATGCGCATCGATGTAACAGCCACCCGCAGGTTCTCAAAGAACATGAACGAGTATTATACCTATGACGATTCGCTGGGAAGGATCGTTGTTTCCAATCCCATAACCACCGGAAATTTCAGTATCAGCATGATTACCTGGGGAACCGCCTTCAAAAAAATCTCTTCAGACAACCGGTATGCATCGGAAATTTTCAACAAAATGAAAGATTATGCTTCCATCATTTCGGCCAGGCTGGCAGCAGAACGGGTGGCCAGTCCGGAACACGGCTATAACCCGAATGCCCACGAAATAATAGAAGGAAGGAAATTTTACGACGGGTACGGACCCACCTCCCAGCAGGTGCTGATCCCGGCATTCATGGCAGCATATACCAACCGCGACCCTGACAGGATCACCATCGATCCCTTCCCGTCTCTGTTGCATATCATGCCGAACTGGCGACTAACTTACGAAGGACTTTCAAACATTGAATTCCTGCAAACCTTTATCCGCTCCATTACCATCAACCACCAGTACCGCTCCTCATACGATGTGGCGGGCTACTCCAGCAACTTGGAATACGAGCCCGGGGAAGACGGCTTCAGCTATGTACGCGATATGACCGGAGGGAATTTTCTGCCTCCCAATGAGATCAGTGCGGTCTCTATCAATGAGCAGTTCAGCCCCCTGATCAATTTTGAAATGAACTGGGTTAACAGCCTCACCTCCCGCATAGAATACCGGAAATCACGGTCCCTGGCACTCAGTTTCGCTAACAACCAGCTGACCGATGTTATGAACAATGAGCTCATTATTGGAGCCGGTTACCGTTTCGATGAAGTGCAGTTCATCATCCGTACCGGAGGGGGAGAAAAACAATTCAAGAGCGACCTGAATGTAAGACTTGACCTTTCGGTGCGCGACAGCAAAACCGTGCTGAGAAAGCTGGTAGAAGAACAGGATCAGATCACGGCAGGCCAGCAACGCATTGCCCTTCAACTCAGTGCCGACTACGTGCTGAGCGACCGGTTCAACCTGCGGCTGTTCTTCGACAAGGACATTTCCAATCCCTATGTTTACAGAACTTTCCCCACCAGCAATACCAATTTCGGCTTCAGTGTCAGGTTTACCCTGGCCCAGTAGTTTGCTTTTCTTAAATTTTATGTATTTTTGGTTCAGCCAACCCTTAAAAACCTGAATTATGAATATACCAAAAAACCTGAAGTACACAGAAGACCATGAATGGATACGAGTAGAAGGGAAGGAAGCCTTTGTGGGGGTAACCGATTTTGCCCAGGGAGAACTGGGTGATGTGGTATTCATTGAAATTGAAACCGCCGGGGAATCGCTCGGCAAAGGAGAGGCCTTCGGCACCATCGAAGCGGTAAAAACGGTAAGTGACCTGTTCATGCCGGTATCGGGAAAAGTGGAGGAAGTCAATCCTGAGCTGGAAAACAACCCGGAGATCGTAAACAAGGATCCTTACGGGAAAGGATGGATGATCAAAATCACCCCCTCCGATCTGTCGGAACTGGACAGCCTGCTCTCCCCGGAAGAGTATGAAGCTTTGCTGAACAAATAATATACGAATCGGTTTCCCAACCCCGGCGGTTTTCCACCGGGGTTTTTTATTTTTACTGTAAAAATACCGTGCCGTCTTTCACCAGTCGAAAAGCCCTGATAGCCGCCTTTCTGTTCCTGGGGCTGTTCCTGCTGCTTCCCACCAACAACCCGGGGATTGATGCCTGGTATTATGCCGCTTCGGTGAAATATCAGGGAGAACTTTTCCATCCTCACCACCTGTTGTATAACGCCACCTGTTACCTCGTTGCCCGGCTGTTTTCCATTGCCGGGGCAACTCCCGGCACACTTTCCCTGATGAACGCGCTGAATGCTTTCATTGCCTTCCTGATCCTTCTGGTTATGATCCGGATCATACGAATGCTGTCAGACAGTGCGGATATGGACCTTGCCGGGGTGGTCTTTACAGGAAGCTGTTTCGCCCTGATGCGGTATGCCACGGAAAGTGAAACCTATCTGTTTCCCCTGCTCCTGGGTCTGATGGCCAGTATGTTTTTTCTGCATTACCGGCACTCAGGGAGGATCCGGGATGTGGTACTCTCCGGATTGCTGGCTTCCCTGGGTGTACTATACCACCAGACGGGCATATTCTGGTGGATGGGATTGCTGGCACTCACACTGTTCAATTCCGGTAAGAAAAAAGCTGCTCTGGGCTATGCCGCCACTGGCCTTATCATTCCCCTGGTCTACCTGGGTGTATGGTTCAGCATGAACGGGTTAACGGGAATAAAGCCCCTGACAGGTTTTATCTTCCGGTCATACCTGGAAGGTGATGCTTCCCTTTCCGCTGATATCACAGGCTTTCTTCTCGGCCTGGCGGGGCTGGTCAGAAGCTTTCTGCAGGTACACGGCAACATGTGGCTGCTTTTCAGGCACAGTCTGTGGTACCTTTTCCCGGCCCTGCTGGCGGTTGCCGTATGGAGTGTGCTTCTTCTCCGCCGGCCATGGAACCGGATCACCCGGAAGCACGGACAGGAAAGGTTCGCCACGGTGCATCTGTCCATATCCGTCGCCCTGTGGATATTTGCCGTACTGTCGTCGGGAAATGTGGAATTTATGGTAGCTATCCCTGCTTTGCTCTTCATATCATCCATCGCAGTATTCCGGTTCTCTGTGCACACGGTTTTGCTAACCGGTACGGGCCTGCTGATATGGAACACAGGATACGGACTGATACCGGCCCGCCTGTACCGGTACGAGCCGGTCAGGGAACTGGCCGCGCGGGTAGCCGAACATCCGGGCGACCTGTTCATTCTGAAAGAAGACCAGCGTATACAGGCTGCTTATTATTACCTTACGGGCAAGGAAACGGCGCCGGGAATATTCAGGCCCCCCTCCGACCTGCCGCGCCGTGGCATAACCGCCGGTTCACTTCACCGGCGAATCGAACAAACCCTTGAACGGGGAGGAAATGTGTGGACCGATTGCCTTGAAAGGCCCGTGGTGTTGAACCGCGCGACCCTGGTATCAGGTCAGGATACAACTTTCTTCAGCAGGTACCTTACGGTGCCCTCCGACACACTACATACTTTTTACGGAAATACCATCATCCACCGGGTGGATCTGAAAAACGGGCAGTCTAAAGGGTTTTCTTCACTTCCACTTCCTGATAGCCCTCGATGATATCTCCTACCTTGATGTCGTTGAAATTCTGGATGTTCAATCCACATTCATAGCCCGAGGCCACTTCTTTCACATCCTCCTTGAATCGTTTCAGGGAACCGAGCTCGCCGGTATACACCACGATTCCTTCGCGTATCACACGCACTTTGGTGTTCCGTGTAATTTTCCCTTCTCTCACAATACAGCCGGCCACGGTACCCACCTTGGTGATGCGGAATGTTTCTCTTACCTCCAGGGTGGCTACAATCTCCTCCTTAATTTCGGGAGAAAGCATACCTTCCATGGCGTCTTTGATCTCATTGATGGCATCGTAAATAATGGAATAGAGCCGTATATCGATCTGCTCTTTTTCCGCCAGCCTGCGAGCACCCAGAGAGGGACGCACCTGGAACCCCACAATAATGGCATTGGAAGCGGCGGCCAGCATCACGTCGGTTTCAGAAATCTGGCCTACAGCTTTGTGTATCACATTCACCTGGATATTTTCGGTTGACAGTTTGATCAGGGCATCGGAAATGGCTTCCACCGATCCGTCCACATCTCCCTTCACAATGATATTCAGTTCCTGGAAGTTGCCAATGGCAATCCGGCGGCCGATCTCATCAAGGGTAATATGCTTGGTGGTACGAAGCTCCTGTTCGCGCTGCAATTGTTCTCTTTTGGTGGCAATCTCCTTGGCTTCCCGGTCGCTTTCCATCACATGGAAATATTCCCCTGCCTGGGGTGCCCCGTTGAGGCCCAGAACCATCACAGGAGTGGAAGGGCCAGCTTCTTCGATTTTTTTGCCCCTTTCATTGAACAGGGCCTTGATATGTCCGTAATACGAACCGGCCAGGATCACGTCGCCCATCCTCAGAGTCCCGGCTTTCACCAGCAGGGTGGCAATGTATCCCCGGCCCCTGTCGAGCGACGATTCCACCACGGTACCAACGGCCCGTTTGTTGGGATTGGCTTTCAAATCGAGCATTTCTGCCTCGAGCAACACTTTCTCGAGCAGATCGTCCACATTCTTCCCTGTTTTGGCTGAAATTTCCTGCGACTGGTACTTGCCGCCCCAGTCTTCAACCATCAGGTTCATATTGGCCAGCTCTTCCTTGATCTTTTCCGTATTGGCATTGGGCTTATCGATCTTGTTAATGGCAAAGACAATGGGTACCCCGGCGGCCTGAGCATGGTTTATGGCCTCAACGGTCTGGGGCATAACCCCGTCGTCGGCAGCCACCACAATAATAGCCACATCGGTTACCTGGGCTCCCCTGGCACGCATGGCCGTAAAGGCTTCGTGCCCGGGTGTGTCAAGAAAAGTGATCATTTTCCCGTCTTCGCGGGTCACACTGTAAGCCCCGATATGCTGAGTGATCCCTCCGGCTTCGCCGGCCACTACATTTGCACTCCGGATATAATCGAGCAGCTTGGTCTTTCCATGGTCCACGTGCCCCATCACGGTGACGATGGGAGGCCTGGGTTGCAGGTCTTCCGGTCTCTCCTCTTCCTCACGGATGCCTTCCTGCAGATCCACTGACACAAATTCCACCTTGTATCCGAATTCATCGGCCACAACCGACATGGTTTCGGCATCGAGCCTCTGGTTGATGGAAACGAACAGGCCCAGGTTCATGCAGGTGGCAATCACCTCATTAACAGGAACGTCCATCATATTAGCCAGTTCGTTAACCGAGACGAACTCGGTGACCTGCAATACGTTTTTTTCTTTTTCTTTCTGCTCGGCTTCTTCCCGGGCCCGCTGGACAATGGCTTCCCTTTTCTCACGGCGGTATTTGGAACCTTTCGATTTCCCCTTGGCGGTTAACCGGGCCAGTGTGTCTTTCACCTGCTTCTGAACATCTTCCTCGTTGATCTCGGGGCGGAGGGCTTTTTTCTTCTTCCTGGCTCCTTTTTTGGTTTTCTTCTGTCCTTCCTCTCCGGCAAGATCGGCCTCCACCTTCTCCTTATCCTTGCGGATGCGTTTCCGTTTCTTTTTCCTGAAATCCTGGTCGCTGGAAGAAGCTACCGGCTTTTTCTTTTCCGGTTCTGCCGGGAGATCAATTTTCCCCACGACCGTGGGACCTGTCAATTTTTCAATTCTCGATTCGATAAAATCGTCTTTCGGTTCTTTTTCTTTTTCAACCCGGGCAGGACCTTTCGCTTTTTCTTTTTCTCCGGCAGCTTTTTTCTTTTCTTCAACCTTTGCAGCAGGTTTTTCTGCTTCTTTTTCGGGCTCTTTCGCCTTTTCTTCCTTCTCTTTTTGTTCCCCTGGTTCCCCCGCGGCTTCTTTCTCTTTCTTCTTCTCTCCCGGTTTTTCTTTCTTCTCTTTCTTCCGGTCTACCTCTTCCAGATCAATTTTTCCTACTACCCTTGGAGCCTTTTTTCCTGTTCCAGGTTCTTCTTCCTTTTCAGCCGGTTTCTCAGGAGCAGTCTCCTTTTCTTTCTCAGCCTTTTCAACGGCGGCTTTTTTCTCTTCGGCAGGAGCCTTTTCCCCGGCTGCGGAAGCTGGGGATTTTTTATCCGGTACTTCTTCCTTCTTGCCCTTCACCGAGGTACTGCTCATATCTTTTATCAGGACCTCCTCCTCCTCGTCTTCTTCTTCGGGCGACCTGCCTTTCTCCACATCCTCCAGGGAAATAGACTCCCTGGATTCCCTGAGGTTCCTCATGCTGAGCTTTTCCGATTCCTTTTTTACCGTTATATCCGAACTGTACTCGGCCATCAGGATATCATGGATCTCAGAAGGAACCTTGGTATTGGGATTCGGATCAATATCAATCCCCTTCTTCCTCAGGAAATCAACAATGGTGGATATTCCCACATTGAATTCCCGGGCAAGCTTACTTAATCGGATTCCTTTGTTTTCACTCATATATTCTCTCCGAAGATATTTGTCTCAGTCCACTGTTCCCCGCAAAAAAGTGGCGCTAAGTTAAAATTTTATTGTTAATTTATTCAAATTCAGCTTTTAAAATTTGAAGCACCTCCCGGATGGTTTCTTCTTCCAGATCGGTTCTTTTCACAAGGTCTTCCACCGTCAACTCCAGTACGCTTTTGGCCGTATCGCAGCCAATAGCCTTCAGTTCGTCGATAATCCATCCGTCAATTTCATCGCCAAATTCCTCCAGGTTCACATCTTCCTCGTCTTCTTCGGCATTTTCACGGTATACATCTATTTCATAACCGGTAAGCTGACTGGCCAGCCGGATGTTCAGTCCCCCCTTACCAATAGCAAGCGATACTTCGCTCGCTTTCAGGTACACCTCGGCCCGTTTCTCCGCTTCATTCAGCTTGATGGAACTGATTTTAGCCGGGCTCAGGGCACGCTGTATGAATAACTGGGTATTGTTGGTAAAGTTAATCACATCAATGTTTTCGTTTTTCAGTTCCCTCACAATGCCGTGTATCCTCGATCCTTTCATCCCCACACAGGCTCCCACGGGATCGATCCTTTCATCGTACGACTCAACCGCCACTTTGGCCCGCTCGCCGGGAATACGCACAATTTTTTTTATGGTGATCAGGCCGTCGAAGATTTCCGGCACTTCCAGCTCGAATAAACGCTCGAGGAATACCGGCGATGTTCTGGAGAGAATGATCAGGGGAGTGTTGTTTTTCATTTCTACTTTGATCACCACCGCCCGAACGGTATCGCCTTTGCGATAATAATCCGAAGGGATCTGCTCTGACTTTGGAATGATCAGCTCGTTCCCTTCGTCGTCCAGCACCAGCACTTCCCGCTTCCACACCTGATACACCTCCCCCGTTACAATTTCTCCGATCCTGTCCTTGTATTTGTTGTACACATTGTTCTTTTCCAGGTCCATGATCCGCGCACTGAGGTTCTGCCGCAGCGCCAGGATGGCTCTTCTTCCGAAATCATGCAGCTTCACTTCATCGGTGACCTCTTCCCCCACTTCATAATCTTCGTCTATTTTTTTTGCTTCCGAAATGGATATCTGCAGGTTCGTATCTTCCACCTCGCTGTCTTCCACTACTTCCCGGTTCCTCCATATCTCAAAGTCCCCTTTGTCAATGTTGATGATCACATCAAAATTTTCATCCGTGCCGTACTTTTTCATCAGGAGATTTCTGAAAACATCCTCCAGCACACTCATCATTGTGGCCCGGTCAATGTTTTTGAGTTCCTTAAACTCTGAAAACGTATCGATCAGATTCAGATTATCCATTGTTTTCCGTATAAATGGTTTTATTTAAATTCCACAGCAATCTTTGTCGACTTCACCTCGTCGAAAGCAAACCACCGTTCGGCAGCTTCTTCCTGTTTTTTCTTCTTCCCTCCGGCTCCCGTTGCTTCCCGTGTCAGTAGAGAGAACCCGCTGTCGCTCACACCCAGCAGCTTCCCCTTGAATTTTTCCCCGTCTTTCATCACCACTTCCACATTCCTCGAAATATTCTTTTCGTACTGCTCCTTCACCCGGAACGGCATAGTCAGCCCGGGCGAAGAAACCGTCAGTTCCATATCCTCCAGCTCGCCCTCCAGGGTATAGAGGAGGCTCTTTGACAGTTCCGCACATTCGTCAATAGTGATCCCGTTCTCACGGTCCACATAAACGGTTACCTTTTTCCCGGGAATTATCTGTACATCCACCAGGAAAAAATCATCATCCCAGAAACTCTTTTCAATTGCTTCCTGTACTCTCTCTCTGGTTACCATGATATATTTCCAATAAAATAGGGGACACTGTCCCCTATGAAAACTTCCGCACTATCAGCCGCAAAAGTACGAATAATCCTTGAAATCACAAAATTATTTTCCACCTTTGCCATTGGACTGTCGTGCAGGTTACATGCCGCTGCCGCCCTGCGGAGATAAGCAACACAGCCGGCTTCATAATTACCTGTCATACAAAACATTAGAACAAACCGCTATTTTTACCGTGGAGTCTTCCGCAGCCAAAGGAAAAATTGTCAACGACCCCGTATACGGGTTTATCCGCATTCCCGCGGGGCTGGTCTTTGAGCTCACCGAGCATCCTTATGTTCAGCGGCTCAGGAGAATCAGGCAACTGGGGCTGACAGGTTTCGTTTATCCCGGGGCCAACCATACCCGGTTTCAGCATGCCCTGGGGGCCCTGCACCTGATGTCGCAGGCCATTCAGAGCATACGTTCGAAAGGGACCCCTGTCACCCCGGCCGAAGAGGAAGCCGTATCCACAGCTATCCTGTTGCACGATATCGGCCACGGCCCCTTCTCCCATGCCCTGGAAAACAGCCTGATGGAAGGCATCCGTCATGAAGACCTCTCCATCCTGCTGATGGAAAAACTGAACCGGGATCTCGATAACAGGTTGAAAACGGCCCTGCGTATTTTCCGGAACCGGTACCCGAAAAAATTCCTGTTCCAGCTGGTTTCCGGACAACTCGACATGGACCGGATGGATTATCTCCGGCGTGACAGCTTTTTCACGGGGGTAACCGAAGGAACCATCGGATCCGACCGCATTATCAAAATGCTGAATGTGGTGAACGATCAGCTGGTGGTGGAGATCAAGGGAATCTATTCGATAGAAAAGTTCCTGATCGCACGGCGGCTGATGTACTGGCAGGTTTACTTTCACAAAACAGTGATTGTGGCTGAGCAGCTGCTTCTGAAGCTGCTGCAGAGGGTAAGGGAACTCAGTAACAGGGGCATCCGGGTTTTTGCTACCCCCTCTCTTGATTTTTTTATCCGCGGGAAGATCGAAAAAAAAGACGTATGCCCATGGACCGGCTCGGAATACCAGCTTGAGATCATCAAACATTTTACCGGGCTCGACGACAACGACCTGCTGGCATCGGCCAAAGTATGGCAGCACCATCCCGATCCGGTCCTGTCGGAGCTGAGCCGCCGCCTGATCACCCGGAAACTGTTTGCCATTGAAATGCAACCGGGCCCTTTCGAAAGGGGGAAAACCGAAACCCTTCTGAAAAAGGCCGGCCGGCAATGGGATCTGAACCGGAACGACAGCCGGTATCTGGTGTTTACGGGCAGCATTTCCAACCATGCCTATTCCGCTCACGACGAACAGATCAAAATACTCCTCAAGAACGGAAAAACAGCCGACGTAACAGCCGTCTCGGAAATGCTCGGAACGGATGTCCTGTCGAAAAGGGTCAGGAAATATTACCTTTGTTATCCGAAAGAGATCAGAACCTGATCATCCATTAACTGTTGTTTAAAATCATAAAACCATGGAATTTACTGCAAAAGCCCTGGCACAGTTTCTGAAAGGAGAAGTGGAAGGAGATCCGGAGGTGGTGGTGTCGGATGTCTCGAAAATTGAAGAAGGCACACCCGGAACCCTCACTTTTCTGGCCAATCCCAAATATACCCGCTTCATTTACACTACCCGGGCATCGGTAGTGCTGGTCGACCGCCATTTCCGGCCTGAGAAAAAAATTCCGGCCACCCTCATCCGTGTTGACAATCCCTATCAGGCCATGGCCAGCCTGCTGGAGATGGCCGAGGAACAGATGAAACAGTCCCGCTCAGGTATTCACGACCTGGCTTACATACATCCCAGTGCCATAACAGGTGAAGGGATATATGCCGGACCTTTCAGTGTGGTGTCGGAAAACACACGCATTGGGAAAAATGTACAGATATTTCCTCATGTGTATATCGGAGAGAACTGTACCGTTGGCGATAACACCGTTCTGTATCCCGGGGTAAAAATCTACCACGGATGCCACATTGGTTCGAATTGCATCATCCATGCAGGAACCATAATCGGAAGCGACGGGTTCGGTTTTGCTCCAAAATCGGACAGCAATTACCAGAAAGTGCCCCAGATAGGCAATGTGGTTATTGAAAACGATGTGGAGATCGGGGCCAACACGGCCATTGACCGGGCCACCATGGGGTCAACCCGCATCCGCCGGGGGGTGAAGATCGACAACCTGGTGCAGATTGCCCACAACGTGGAGATCGGCGATAATACCGTTATGGCCGGTCAGTGCGGCATTGCAGGATCCACACGCATCGGGAAAAACTGCATGCTGGGTGGCCAGGCCGGTATTGTTGGACACCTGCAGATAGCCGATCACGTGAAGATCGCAGCCCAGTCGGGGGTCACCTCCAGTATCCAAACCGAAGGCGAAGCAGTACAGGGTGCCCCTTCCTTCAATTTTACAAAATACCAGAAATCTTATGTGTTTTTCAGAAAGCTTCCGGAGCTGAATGCCCGCATAGAAGCCCTGGAGAAGGAGATCAGGGAACTGAAAAATAACCGGTAAAACCGGTTTCTTTCAGGTTTTCGACCAGTTATCCGGGACCAAAAATGATCTGCTCCGCTTCACTTGTTTTTCTTGCATTTCAAAAAAGTTGATTTTGGAATAACCTATTTTTTGTAACTTGCGCCCAAATTTTTTTGAATCATTCTGAATCGATATATCATGCCCGAAAAACAAAAAACCCTTGCAAAATCCTTCTCCCTTAACGGAAAGGGATTACACACCGGTTTAGACGTAGAGATCACTTTTCATCCCGCTCCCCCTGATCACGGCATCCTGTTCAAACGCACCGATCTGAAAAACAGCCCAATGGTACATGCTCTGGCCGAATATGTTACAGACACCTCCCGGGGTACCACCATTGAGGAAAACGAAGTAAAAGTCGCCACGATCGAGCATGTTATGGCCGCCATGTACGGAATGGGGATTGACAATGTGCTGATCGAAATCAACGGACCCGAAGCTCCCATTCTTGACGGAAGCTCACACATGTATGTTCAGTCCATAGAAAAGGCAGGTATCACCGACCAGGATGCCCCGAAAAACCATTATGTGGTTAAAGAAAAGATCGTTTATTCCAATGAAGAACAGGGTGTCGATCTGATCGTATACCCCGATGACCACCTGAGCATCAATGTGCTGATAGATTACAACTCCAAAATCCTGGGCAATCAGTATGCCGTGCTGAACCAGCTGTCGGAATTCCCCAGGGAAGTGTCGATGTGCCGCACCTTTGTATTTTTCCACGAACTGGAGATGCTGGCCAAGCACAACCTGATCAAGGGAGGCGACCTGGACAATGCCATCATTATTCTTGAACGCAGCGTATCCCAGGAAGAACTCGACCGGGTGGCCGACCTTTTCAACAAACCGCATATCAAAGTGAAGCCCGAAGGGGTGCTGAACAATATCGACCTGCATTTCAGCAATGAGCCCGCCAGGCACAAATTGCTGGATATT
This sequence comes from Bacteroidota bacterium, assembly GCA_011049175.1. Classification (GTDB taxonomy): domain Bacteria; phylum Bacteroidota; class Bacteroidia; order Bacteroidales; family VadinHA17; genus HyVt-105. The sequence continues at coordinate 29,074 of DSCJ01000115.1, forward strand.
ATCGGCGACCTTGCCCTGGTGGGCCAGCCTATCAAGGGTAAAATCGTGGCCACCCGGCCCGGGCACTATGCCAATACCCAGCTGGCCAGAAGGATCCGGCAGGAGATCAAAAAAGAAAAATCCAAACTACAGATCCCGAAGTACGACCCCAATACCCCGCCTGTATTCGATATCAACCAGATCAGGCAGATCCTGCCGCACCGCCCCCCCTTCCTGCTGGTCGACAAAATCATCCAGATGGATGAGAACTCCGTGGTGGGGCTGAAAAATGTGACAATGAACGAAGGATACTTCGTGGGGCATTTCCCGGTCGAACCCATTATGCCGGGTGTGCTCCAGGTAGAAGCCATGGCACAGGTAGGGGGAATGCTCGTGCTGAATTCCGTTCCCGACCCCTGGAACTATTCCACCTATTTCCTCAAAATCGATAAGGTAAAGTTCAAGGATAAAGTGATCCCGGGCGACACCATTCTTTTTAAGCTCGAGCTGACCGAACCCATCCGCAGGGGCATTGTGCAAATGTATGGTCAGGCCTTTGTGGGCGACAGGCTGGTGATGGAAGGAGAATTAACAGCACAAATATTAAAAGATAAGAACAATGAGCCACCCGTTGAGTAATGTTCATCCCGATGCTCAGATAGGTAAAAACGTAACCATCAGTCCCTTTGTCACCATTTATCCCGATGTGAAGATCGGCGACAATACCTGGATCGGACCCAATGTCACCATCATGGACGGCGCCAAGATAGGAGAGAACTGCAAGATCTTCCCCGGAGCTGTGATTTCGGCCATTCCGCAGGACCTGAAATACCAGGGAGAAGAATCCACCGTAGAGATCGGCAACCATACCACCGTTCGTGAATGTGTTACCATCAACCGGGGAACCAAAGCCGTGGGAACCACCCGCGTGGGCGATCACTGCCTGCTGATGGCCTATGTACACATTGCCCACGACTGCATTGTGGGAAACAACTGTATCCTGGTCAACAATGTGGGGCTGGCAGGGGAGATCCAGCTGGGAGATTTCGTAACCCTGGGCGGGGCCACCATTGTGCACCAGTTTGTGAGAATCGGCGAACATGCCTTTGTGGGCGGAGGATCGAAAGTAAGAATCGATGTCCCTCCCTTTATCAAAGCCGACAGGGAGCCTCTTTCCTATATGGGGGTTAATTCGGTGGGACTGAAACGACGGGGATTCTCCCAGGAGTGCATCAATGAGATCCAAGAAATATACCGCACCATATATCTGCGGGGAATGAACAACACGCAGGCCCTGGAAGTGATCGAAAAAGAGTTTGCCCCCGGCCCGGAACGGGATGCCATCATTTCCTTCATCCGCGAATCGAAAAGAGGAATCATCCGGGGCTACCACCGGGTCATCAACACCACTACCTGATCTGGTTCCAGCCCTGGGCAGTTAGAGGCACCCGGTTACCGCCCGAGGTAATCAGCCATTTTTCATCCTTTTCGGAAATGATCTCCCCCAGTACAGTAATACCGGGAACTCCGATAATCTTTTCCCCCTGGGCGCCAGGCAAAGTGAACAACAGTTCATAGTCTTCTCCCCCGTTCAATGCCACCGTTTCCGGCTCCATGGAAAATTCTTCAGCCACTTTCCTGGCTTCGTCATGCACCGGGATACGGTCGACGTACAGCCTGCACCCGACCTCCGATCGATGGCAGATATGCAGCAGATCGCTCGAAAGGCCGTCGGAAATATCGATCATGGCATTGGGCACCAGTTTCTCTTTCCTGAAAAATTCCACCACATCGCGCCGGGCTTCCGGCCTGAGCTGCCGTTGCAGAACATAGTCGTATCCCTCCAGTTTGGGCTGTACCGAGCGGTCGGCTTCATACAGTCTCTTCTCCCTTTCCAGCACCTGCAATCCCAGGTAAGCCGCTCCCATATCGCCCGAAACACAGATCAGATCGCCCGGCCGGGCCCCGCTGCGGTATACCAGCTTTTCGGGCTCCGATTCCCCTACGGCGGTAACACTAATGATCAGCCCGGTCATCGAGGCCGAAACATCCCCTCCCACCAAATCCACTCCGTACTGCTCACACGCCAGCTTCACTCCCTCGTACAGTTCTTCCATATCCTCAACGAAAAATTTTCCCGAAATGCCCAGGGATACCGTGACCTGCCCCGGAACGGCATTCATAGCATACACATCAGAAAGATTGACCACCACCGCCTTGTATCCCAGATGCTTCAGGGGTGTGTATACCAGATTGAAATGAATGCCTTCCAGCAAAAGGTCGGTGGTAACCACCGTGTGCCGGTGGCCGTGCCGGATAACAGCCGCATCATCCCCCACACCTTTCACTGTGGACGAATGGTTTGTTCCGGCCCATCGGGTCAGGTGTTCAATCAGCCTGAATTCCCCCAGCGAGGATATGGGGGTCTTTTTACCGTTCTCTGGTCTCATACGGTACATTTTACGGGTACTGGCAACAAGATTTCGAAAACAAAGATTTCAAAAAATATATCAGAATTCGTATCTTTGTCCTTATTTAGATTAATTTTAATTAAGTACGCCCACAGGCAATTTTCTAGCAGGCAAAAATATGGAAAAAGAACAGGATAAACTATTGCGGGAAGTCACCACCGGGGAGTACAAGTACGGTTTCTACACCGATATTGAGATGGATACCATTCCTCCGGGCCTGTCGGAAGAAGTGATCAGAAAGATCTCCCTGTTGAAAGGGGAACCCGGGTTTATGCTCGATTTCAGGCTAAAGGCTTTCAGGCACTGGCAGAAAATGAAGATGCCCCGCTGGGCGCATTTGAAGATACCGGAAATTGATTTTGACCGCATCGTATACTATGCTGCACCCAGAAAGAAGGAAGGCCTTTCCAGCCTGGATGAGGTGGACCCCGAACTGCTGGAAACATTCAACAAGCTGGGTATTCCGCTCGACGAGCAGAAACACCTCACCGGCGTGGCGGTGGATGCGGTAATGGATAGCGTATCGGTCAAGACCACCTTCCGGGAAACCCTGGCGGAGCTGGGTATCATATTCTGCTCCTTCAGCGATGCCGTCCGCGAACACCCCGACCTGGTAAAAAAGTACATGGGCAGTGTGGTCCCCTATTCCGACAATTTCTTTGCCGCCCTGAACTCGGCCGTTTTCAGCGACGGTTCTTTCTGTTACATTCCGAAAGGAGTCAGGTGCCCCATGGAACTGTCAACCTACTTCCGTATCAATGCGGCCAATACAGGACAGTTCGAGCGAACCCTGATCGTTGCCGAAGAAGATAGCTATGTGAGTTATCTGGAAGGCTGTACAGCCCCCATGCGCGACGAGAACCAGCTTCATGCAGCCATTGTGGAGATCGTGGCTATGAAAGGAGCCGAAGTGAAATATTCCACGGTACAGAACTGGTATCCAGGCGACAAACAGGGCCAGGGCGGAATCTATAATTTCGTGACCAAACGGGGGATTTGCCGGGGCGAACGGTCGAAAATCTCATGGACCCAGGTGGAAACCGGTTCGGCCATTACCTGGAAATACCCCAGCTGCATCCTGCAGGGCGACCATTCCGTGGGAGAATTCTACTCGGTAGCTGTAACCAACCATTTCCAGCAGGCCGATACCGGAACCAAAATGATCCATATCGGCAAGAACACGAAATCCACCGTGGTCTCCAAGGGAATTTCCGCCGGAAGAAGCAACAACAGCTACCGCGGACTGGTCAAAGTGCTGAAAAACGCACAGAACGCCCGGAATTTTTCCCAGTGCGATTCGCTGCTGTTAGGCGACCGGTGCGGAGCCCATACCTTCCCCTACCTGGAAGTGGACAATCAATCGGCCATTGTTGAGCACGAAGCCACCACTTCTAAAATTGGCGAAGACCAAATCTTCTACTGCAATCAGCGGGGAATCTCCACCGAAGATGCCATCGGACTAATTGTGAACGGATATGCCCGGGAAGTGATCAACAAATTGCCCATGGAATTCGCCGTGGAGGCACAAAAACTGCTCCAGATCAGCCTGGAAGGAAGTGTAGGCTGATGAATTTATTATTATTTAATTAGATTTGAATATTATTTATTTTAATTTTAATTATATTAACATTATTTTGAATTTTATCAATCCGAAAATACATGTTAAGCATTCAGAATCTTCATGTGTCCATTGAGGGAAAGCCCATCCTGAAAGGAATCAGCCTGGAGGTAAAGCCCGGCGAGATCCATGCTATTATGGGGCCCAACGGGTCGGGGAAAAGCACCCTGGCGGCCGTACTGGCCGGACGGGACCTGTTTGAAGTAACCGAGGGAAAGATCATGTACATGGGAAAGAACCTGATGGACATGGCCCCGGAAGAACGGGCCAGGGAGGGCATATTCCTCGGATTCCAGTATCCGGTGGAAATACCCGGCGTGAGCATGGTCAATTTCATGAAAACCGCTGTGAATGAACAGCGCAAATACCGGGGAGAAGAATCGCTTTCGGCATCCGATTTCCTGAAATTCATGCGCGAGAAGAAAGACCTGGTGGAGTTCGATTCCCAGCTTACGAACCGCTCGGTAAACGAAGGCTTTTCAGGTGGTGAGAAGAAAAAAAATGAAATCTTCCAGATGGCTATGCTCAATCCCCGCCTGTCAATCCTCGACGAAACCGATTCGGGCCTGGATATCGACGCCCTCCGCATCGTAGCCAGGGGAGTGAACAAGCTCAGGAACAAGGAAAATGCCACCATCGTGATCACACACTACCAGAGATTGCTGGATTATATCATCCCCGATTACGTGCATGTGCTGTACGACGGTAAAATTGTCCGGTCCAGCGGAAAAGAACTGGCCATGGAACTGGAAGAAAAAGGATACGACTGGATCAGGCAGGAATATGCCGGTAACGGGAAATAACGCAGTACCCTATGAATACCACAACACAGAATCAGGAGACGGAGAAACTGTTCCGGGAATCGTTCACAAAAAACCGGGATACCATCGAGCGGTTTTCGGCCGGACTGATGAACGGGCGGAGGCAAGAAGCCCTGGAGCATTTTATGCAGCTAGGTATTCCGGGGAAGAAAACGGAAAGCTACAAATACACCGATATGCCCGGGCTCTTCAACCCCATGCTGCACATGAACCTGCAACCGAACCATGTGCACATGGATGTGAAAGAAATATTCCAGTGCGACGTGCCCAAGCTCGATACCCACATGATCTTTCTGGTAAACGGCTTCCTGCCCCCCAACAGCCCCCCCCTGGAAGAGCTGGAAGGAAAAGCGCTGGTGGGCAGCCTCGCCGAAGCAGCCCGCCGGTACCCCGAATTGCTTGAAAAACATTACGACCGGTACACTTCCCTCAATCCCGAAGGCCTGGTAAGCCTGAATACTGCCTTCGCGCAGGACGGGCTCTTTCTCTATATCCCCAACGGAACGGAACTTGAACGGCCTGTTCAGGTGGTCAACATGTCGGTATGGGAAGACAATCTCATGATCCAGCAGCGAAACCTGTTCATTGTGGGTAAAAACAGTGCCGCCAGCCTTATTATCTGCGACCATACGCTGGCCCCCTGGCGGTTCCTGAACAACGCCGTAACAGAAATTTTCCTCGATAAACAGGCCCGCTTCGACCTGTCACGGATACAGAACGAAAACAACAGTTCCCAGCATATTTCCCATACTTTTGCCCGGCAGGAAACGGCAAGTACCTTGACCTCCAATACCATTACCCTGCACGGGGGCCTGGTCAGGAATAACTTCTATGCCCTGCTGAACGGGGAGCACGCCGAAAACAACACCTACGGCCTTTACCTGTCCGACCGCCATCAGCATATAGATAATTTCTCATTCATTGATCACGCGGCTCCACACTGCACCAGCAACCAGTTGTTCAAGGGAGTGCTCGACGATCAGGCCACCGGGGCTTTTACCGGACGCATCCTGGTAAGGCAGGATGCACAGAAAACCCTGGCCTACCAGTCGAACAACAACATCCTGCTTACCGACGAGGCCCGGATGCATTCCAAGCCCCAGCTGGAAATATATGCCGACGATGTAAAATGCAGCCACGGAGCCACTGTTGGGCAGCTCGACCCGGCTGCCCTGTTCTACCTGCGGTCGAGGGGCATCAACTACCGCGAGGCACGGCTGATGCTGATGTATGCATTTGCACACGATATCATTTCCCACATTGCCGTACCTCCCTTTCGCGAACGCATTGACGATCTGGTGGATAAAAGGCTCAGGGGTGAACTCAGCCGATGCAATGCCTGTCACATCAATTGCGGAAAATTAAACTACTGATAACCGTGCCCAAAGCATCTTATCCCAATCTGAAATCCATTAGAGAAGATTTCCCCATCCTGCACCGAAAGGTACACGGGAAACCCCTGATCTATTTCGACAACGGGGCCACAACCCAGAAACCCCGGTTGGTTATCGAAACCATGAACAGAATATACGAGCAGGAAAACAGCAGCATCCACCGGGGAGTGCATTACCTCAGCGACCGGATGACCGAAGCCTATGAGGAAGCCCGTAACTCAGTCAGGAAGTTCATCGGAGCCGCCGCCTCGCATGAAATCGTCTTTACCAGCGGAACCACCGGTTCCATCAATGCCGTAGCCACCTCTTTCGGTGAAAAATATGTGGGCCCGGGCGACGAGGTGCTGGTTACCGTAATGGAACACCATGCCAACCTGGTCCCCTGGCAGATGCTGTGTGAACGAAAGGGCGCCCGCCTGCGGGCCATCCCCATGAATGACCGGGGCGAGCTTATGCTCGACCAACTGGACAGCCTCCTGACCGGGAGAACACGTATGCTGGCCGTTACCCACGTATCCAATGCCCTGGGAACCATCAATCCGGTAAAAAACATCGTGGCCAGGGCACACGAAAGGAATATCCCCGTGCTTGTGGATGGGGCACAGGCCGTCCAGCACCTGGCTGTGGATGTAACCGAACTGGACTGTGATTTTTATGTGTTTTCAGGCCATAAGGTCTACGGCCCCACCGGTATCGGCATCCTGTACGGGAAGGAAAAATGGCTGGAAGACCTTCCCCCGTATCAATACGGAGGCGACATGGTTGACCAGGTCAGTCTGGAAAAAACCACCTTCAACGAGCTGCCGCTGAAATTCGAGGCGGGCACCACAAACTATGTCGGTGCCATTGGCATGGGTAAAGCCCTGGAATACCTGCAGGGCATCGGGCTGGAGGACATTGCGGCCCACGAACACCACCTGGTGGACTATGCCACACACAACCTCAGTCAGGTGCCGGGTGTACGCATATACGGAATGGCCAGCCAAAGGATCGCCACCTTTTCCATCCTGCTGGAGAACACCCACCCGTACGATGTGGGGATGATCCTCGACAAGCTGGGGATTGCCGTGCGAACGGGAACCCACTGCGCCCAGCCGGTAATGCAGCATTTCGGCATTGAAGGAACCCTCCGGGCCTCCCTGGCTATGTACAATACACCGGAAGAGATCGACCGTTTCGTAACAGAACTCCAAACCGCTAAATCAATGCTGACATAACCATGGAAACAAAACCCATACGGCAGGTACAGGAAGAAATCGTGGATGAGTTTTCAGTTTTCGACAACTGGATGGACAAATACAACTACCTGATCGAACTGAGCCGCGATCTTCCCGCCATCGATGCAAAGCACAAAACCGAAGAGCACCTGATCAAAGGCTGCCAGTCGAAGGTATGGCTCAGGGCCGAATGGGACAACGGAAAGATCCATTTCACGGCCGACAGCGACGCTATCATTACCCGGGGCTTGATCGCCTTGCTGATCAGGGTCTTCTCCAACCGTACTCCGGAAGAGATCATGGAGGCCGATCTGGAATTCATCGACCAGATCGGGCTCCGGGAGAATCTTTCCCCCACCCGGTCGAACGGACTCCTTGCCATGCTCAAACAGATGAAACTGTATGCAGTGGCCTTTGATGCGGCCAAAAACAAAGAATAATGGAACAGCACGACCAGCGATATGAATTAGAAAGCGAGATCGTTAACAGGCTGAAATATGTGTACGATCCCGAAATCCCCGTCAATGTGTATGACCTGGGACTGATATACGATGTGGAACTGACCGACGAGCTGGATGTAAAGATCCGCATGACCCTGACGGCACCCAACTGCCCCATGGCCGACGAGCTGATCAGGGAAATTCATGAAACCGTCAGTACGGTGAAAGGGGTTCGTGAGGTGGAAATCAACCTGGTGTTCGATCCTCCGTGGGATAAAGACATGATGTCGGATGAAGCCCGCCTGGAACTCGGGCTGCTCTGACACCCGGAGCTTTTCATTTTTTCTTCCCCTATGGAAACCGACCCCAAACGTTGCAGTATCCTCATCAGGGAGGAAGCCCTCCGCCTGGGGTTTGACGACTGTGGCATATCCGCCGCCGGCAAGCTGGACAGGGAAGAAACCTTTCTGAACCGGTGGCTGGAAGAAGGGCGGCATGCCTGCATGGGGTACATGGAAAGAAATCGCATCAAACGCACCGATCCGGGGAAACTGGTAGCGGGAGCCCGTTCAGTCATTTCTGTCCTGGTCAACTATTATCCTCCCCGCTTTCAGGAAGACCCTTCGGCCCCTGTGGTGTCAAAATATGCATACTATCCGGATTATCACGGCATTATTAAATCCAGGCTCCACCTTCTCCTGGATTATATTGATCAGCACATGGGCCCTGTAAAAGCACGAATCTTTGTTGATTCCGCACCGGTGCTGGAACGGGCCTGGGCTGCCCGCAGCGGACTGGGATGGATCGGGAAAAATACCCTGCTGATATCCCGTAAGTGTGGCTCATTCGTATTTCTGGGCGAGATCATCTGCGATCTGGAGCTGGCCCCCGGCAAGGAAATACCCGATTACTGCGGGCAGTGCACCCGCTGCATCGATGCCTGTCCCACCGGCGCACTTCTGGCCCCCCGGTTGCTTGATGCCAGCCGCTGCATTTCATATCATACCATCGAAAACCGGGGAGAGATACCTGAAAGCATGCACGGGAAAATGCAGAACCGTATCTTCGGATGCGATATTTGCCAGGATGTTTGCCCCTGGAACCGGAAAGTGCGGCCCACCTCCTTTCCCGGACTGGAACCTGTACCCGGCCTGCTGGAAATGACCACCGACGACTGGGAAGCCCTGGATGAAACCACTTTCAGTAACAGATTCACGGGCACATCGCTGGAACGTACAGGTTACCGGGGAATCAAAAGGAATCTGAAACTCAGGAAATAATACCGGTCACGTCCCCGTTACGGTGACCATCACCTTCCGTTGTTGCCGGGGACCGTCGAATTCACAGAGAAAGATGTTCTGCCAGGTGGAAAGTCCCATTTTCCCGTCGGTTACCGGTATGGTCTCACCGGGGCCCACCAGGCCGGCCTTCAAATGCGCGTCGCCGTTATTGTCCTGCCGGTCGTGTTCCCATACCCCTGCCGGGATCAGCTGCGAAAGCAGCCTGATCACATCCTTCTGCACCGAATCGTCCCAGTTTTCCTGAATCATTATGGCAGCTGTTGCTCCCTGCACATATACCGATACCAGGCCTTCCCTGATTCCGCTTTTCTGCACTACTTCCGACACCTGCCGGGTAATGTCGTACAGGCCGTTTTTGCTGGAAGTGCGAATTGTGATGAGTTCCTGCATTATTGACCGGATTTTGATTACTTTTAGCTTATAAAAATACATCAAACCTGAGGAAATCCCATGTCGGAACAGGAAACTGCCTGGAGATCGTTTGACGGACTGGAATATTATGCCTGGTCGGCCTCCCCCATGGGCCCACCGCACGCCGTTATAGCCCTGGTACACGGTATGGGTGAGCATTCACGCCGGTATCACGACTGGGCCCGCCGGCTCACACAGTATGATTATGCCTTTGTATCCATGGACTACCGCGGACACGGGCGTTCAGAAGGAAAAAAAGGTCATACCCCTTCGTATGAGGCCCTGATGAACGATGTGAAACTGCTCACCACCCGGAGCCGGGAACTGTTTCCCGGCATTCCCCTGGTACTCTACGGCCACAGCCTGGGTGGCAATCTTGTTCTGAACTTCCATTTTCTTCATCCGGAAGAAGCTGACCTGCTGGTAGTAACCAGCCCCTGGCTGAAACTTACCTTCGAGCTGCCGGGAGTGATCAAAAAGGCGGGCAGGCTGATGCGATGCCTTATACCCTCTATGGTGCAGAAAAGCAAACTGGAAACACAGGCCCTGTCGAGAGACATGGAGATCGTGCATACATACGAAAACGACCCCCTGGTACACGACAGGATATCGCTCAATATGCTGTTCCACGTTATAGACCGGGGCCTGACCGCCATCGGTCAGGCAGGAAAAATCAGGGTGCCTGTGCTGCTGATGCACGGGGAAGAAGACCGGATCACTTCCTGTGAAGCCAGCAGGGAACTGGCCGGGAAAAATACGGAATATATCCGCCTGAAAACCTGGCCGGGCTGTTACCATGAACTGCATAACGAGCCATGTCGTGACGAAGTGTTCCATTACCTTTCGGGATGGCTCGATAAAAACCTGCCGCCAAAATGAGTGTTCAGGAACGGTTCAGAACTCCCGTTCAAATACCGCCTGCTGGTGACAGCATTGGATACCGCACACCTGTGCTGATGCTCGGGTCCTGTTTCACACTGAACATCGGCCGGTTGATGCAGGATTACAAATTCCCGGTGAGCGTCAATCCTTTCGGCGTGCTATACAATCCCGTGTCCATCCTTTCCGGCCTGGACCTGCTCATGAACCCGAGACATTTTACATCCGGCGATCTGATCCATCACCAGGGGCTGTGGCACAGCTTCTTTCACCACAGCAACTTTTCCTCCCCAATCCGTGACAAATGCCTCGAAATCATCAACCGGGAAATGAAACAGGCGGCCGGTTTCCTCAAACAGGCCCGTTTTCTCTTTATATCATGGGGAACCGCCAGGGTATACCGGTACAAAAAAACAGGGCAGATCGTGTCGAACTGCCATAAACTTCCCCACGAGGAATTCGATCATTTCCTTCTTACCCCGGAAGAAATAGCTGCCGCCTGGAACGAAAAGCTGGCCACCCTGAAAAACCGCTTTCCCGATTTAACCGTTGTTTTCACCGTCAGTCCTGTCAGGCACTGGAAAGATGGTGCACACGGGAACCAGGTCAGCAAATCGGCCCTGCACTGGGCTCTTCACCTGATGATGCAGAAAAATCCCGGTATTCACTATTTCCCTTCCTACGAAATCATGATGGACGAACTGAGGGATTACCGGTTTTACGAGGAAGACATGCTCCATTTGAGCCACACGGCCATTTCCTACATCTGGGAGCGATTTGCGGAAACATTTATTGACAAAGAGGCCTTGGAAATCATGCCCCAGGTGGAAAAAATCATCACTGCCTGCCGTCACCGGCCCTTTCAGCCAGAGAGCAAGGAATACAGAACCTTTGTGCAAAACACCCTGAAGCAGTTACGGATACTGCAGAAAAAATACCCCTTTATAACGCTCACACAGGAAGAAATCCTTCTGGAAGAGAAAATATAATAACGGGAGGAATAAACAATTCGAACGTTTGTTTGTTAAATGTTCAACAACCAACAATTAAACAAATATGTTCCGAAAAACGATATTCCTCCTACTGTTCCAGTTTTGGATCATGATTCCTGGCAATTCGCAATCTGAAGGAAAAGGGATCATTGAAGGCAGGATATTCAACGCCCAGAATAACGAGCCCATTCCCTTTGCCAATATCGTACTATGGGGAACCACCATCGGGTCGACATCAGACTACGACGGGAGATTCATTTTCACCGGCATAGCCCCGGGGTATGTTGAATTGCGGGCATCGTCGGTGGGATTCAAGCCTTACATTTCCGAGTCCATTCTGGTAACCAATGCCAACAAGGTATTTATTGAGATATCCCTGGAGGAAACCGATGTGGAGCTGGAAGCCGTGGTAGTAAAGGCCTCTCCTTTCAGAAAGGTGGAGGAGAGCCCTGTTTCCATGCGAAGGATCGACATACAGGAAATTGAGAAAAATCCCGGCGGAAACCGCGACATTTCCCGGGTCATTCAGTCGCTGCCCGGGGTGGCTTCTTCCGTGTCCTATCGCAACGACTTGATCGTCAGGGGGGGGAGGCCCCAATGAAAACCGCTTCTACCTCGACGGGGTGGAAATCCCCACCCTCAACCATTTCGCCACCCAGGGGGCTTCCGGCGGACCGGCCGGGATCATCAACGTGGATTTCATCCGGGAGGTGGAATTTTACTCAGGAGCTTTCCCGGCAAGCCGGGGAAACACCCTCAGTTCGGTACTTGAGATGAAACAGATTGACGGCAATCCCGACAAACTGAAATTCCGGTCAACGGTTGGAGCTTCCGATCTGGCCCTCACCCTGGACGGACCGCTTGCCCCCGGGACCACGTTCATCTTCTCGGCCCGCCGGTCGTACCTGCAACTCCTTTTCAGCGCCATTGGGCTTCCTTTTCTGCCTACTTACAATGATTACCAGCTCAAGGTCAAAACCCGAATCGATAAAAAGAATGAACTCACTGTCCTGAGTATCGGGTCGTACGATGTATCGCGCCTGAACCTGGAAGCCAACGAAACGGAAGAACAGCGGTACATACTCGGTTACCTGCCGGAAAACAGGCAGTGGAGCTACACGGTGGGAGCGGTCTGGAAGCATTACCGGGATAAAAGTTACGACACCTGGGTCCTCAGTCGCAATTACCTGGACAACTCCTTTGAGAAATATCTGAACAACCAGACCGGCGACGAATCGATGCTCACGCTTGATTATACCTCTGCCGAAATTGAAAACAAGTTCAGGTATGAAAACACTTCACGCCTGTCGGGGGGTTTGAAGATCAACTACGGTCTGAACCTGGAATATGCCAAATACCAGACCAGCAATTTCCAGAAGCTGTTCCTCGCGGAAGGTCCCGTTACTCTGGATACCTATTCCTTTTTCGATCTGTTCAAATGGGGATTTTCCGGTTAGGTAAGCAAAGATCTGGTGGACGGCCGATTAGGACTTTCCCTGGGATTCAGGATGGATGCCAATTCCTATTCACCCGAAATGTCGAACCTGCTGGATCAGTTCTCTCCCCGTTTTTCCGCTTCCTGGGCGTTCAGCGAGAAATGGTCGTTCAATTTCAACACAGGGATATTTTACCAGCTTCCGTCTTATACCACCATGGGATTCAGGTCGGCTGGCGGCGAAGCGGTTAACCGGCAGAACGGGCTTACCTATATGCGTTCCGGCCATCTGGTTGCCGGTCTGGAGTACCAGCCCGGGGAAGAGTCGAAAATCACCGTGGAAGGATTTTACAAACATTACAGCAATTATCCCTTCTCGGTAAATGATTCGGTTCCCCTTTCCACCAAAGCGGCGGATTTCGGGACCTTCGGCAGTGAAGAAGTATTTTCGGCTGCCGAGGGCAGGGCCTATGGCCTGGAGCTGCTCTACCGCAACCGTGATCTCTTCGGTTTCAATGTAATCCTTTCCTATACCCTTGTCAACAGCGAATTCAGAAAGCAGGATGCGAGCCTGGAATTTACAGGCGGATACCTGCCCACCGCCTGGGATAACAAGCACCTGCTGAACCTCACTGCCACACGAAGTTTCAAACGCAACTGGGATATCGGGTTTAAATGGAGGCTGGTGGGAGGGGCACCCTATACTCCGTACGATGTGGAACGGTCAAGCCTGCTGCAGGCCTGGGATGCTACCGGAATGCCCTACCTGGATTATTCCCGGTTCAACTCCCTCAGACTGGAGCCATTCCATCAGCTGGATCTCCGGATCGACAAGGAATATTATTTTGATAAATGGTCGCTCCGTTTTTATGTGGATGTTCAGAATGTCTATAATTTTAAGTCGGATGAACCCGGGAAGCTGATCAACGAGAATGAGAACGGAGAAGAGGTCATCCTGAATCCGGCCGATCCGCCGGAAGAACAGAGATACCTGTTGCGCACCATCCGGAGCGATGGCCAGGGAACCGTTCTGCCTACCATAGGAGTAATTGTTGAATTTTAAGACACCTGCCATGAACCGAATGCAACCGAACCTTCCTCTTTCCCGTAAGGTTTTATCTTTTTCAGGATCCGTGGTGCTCGCCACCCTGCTGGCCGTCTTTTCCTGCTCACGCCGGGGACCCGTTACCACCGATATTCCCGATATGTATTCCTATAATCAGGAAGGAAAAGGCATCCCCCTGACTCTTTCCTTCAAAAGGGGACCCGCACACAACTATCCCCTGATGGCTGTGTGGATGGAAGACACGGCAGGTCGTTTTATCCAGACACTGTACATTTCTGAATCCATTGGCAAGGGCATTTTTCATTACGGGCAGGCAACCCGGGGGAAATGGATGCCCGGAGAGATCCGCCGGCCTGCAGCCGTTCCTTACTGGACACACAAAAGGAATATCCGCACTCCCGAAGGTGAACTGCTTCCCACACCGGAACATCCCGTTGCCGACACCTATACCGGTCCTACCCCCCCGCAAAGCTTTGTTATGAAGCTGCGAACAGACCGGGTTCCCCCCAGCCGGTTTCGTATTTTGCTGGAGATCAATCAAACATGGGACTGGAACGAGTACTGGACCAATAACAAGTACCCGGGTGATGAAGAGTACCGTACCTCTTCCCAGCCGGCTCTGGTGTATGCGGCGGAAATCGACCTGCAGGATCGCCGGAACGAATACCCGATGGTACCTGTGGGACACAGCCATTATTCCGGACGTACCGGTGAGCTGTTCACCGATCTCAGCACCCTCAGCACCGCCCTGGATATTGCTTCAGAAATAAAGGTCATCCTGGAGCAGGCGAAAAATTGATTTCCCCTGATGAAAAAAAGGGTCCCCGCCCAGCCGGCGGGGACCCTTTTCTCAGGTTCGTGAAATAGAACTCTGTGTACTAACCCCCGGGTATTACCCTTCAGTGGCATTTCCACTTTTTTAGTATGACAAAGATCCTATTCCACAGGTTGCTCAAACCAGCCCAAAACCTTCATTATCTTATGGGTACCTCATTGAGAACCTTTTCTTCATGATACTCCGTCCGCTCACTGCTGAAGAGGGATAAACCCCATAATAAAAGAAACAGCACAATGATCGCTATCCTCAGAATTTTTATATTTGGATCGTGACGGGTCATGTGATTAGAATGCTATACAAGTATACGATGAATCATTCATCCGGTTAAGAAAATAAGGATGATATAGATCATCGCTAACTAATGATTAGAATTAATGTCTGAAAGAGCCATGTTGATATCGAAATTCCGGAAACCGGCTGCCGTATTATTCTGGACCTGGCTGGCGTGCCTTCTTTTTCTAACATTCTGGCCGGGCCTTTCCCAACCGGAAAATGGGGAGGAATCTTTCATCAACCCCGATTATTTTTTTCATTTCGGAGCTTATTTCCTGCTTACGGGATTGTTTTTGCTCTGGAAATTTTCTCCGGGTTTTTACAGGAATTCCCGGGCCATCATCCTTTCCCTGTCGGCTCTTTTTGCGCTGGCCGTGCTCACCGAATTCATCCAGAAGGCGGTTCCCGAGAGAGCATACAACCCCTACGACATGCTTTGCAACGCACTGGGCATACTCACCGGATTCATTACGTGGTATTTCCCTCTGAACCGGCTAATGAAAACGGAAGAAAAGAATAGGGAAAATCCGTAACCGGAACATAACCGTATTCACCCGTAAGCTATAAAAAATATCATCAGACAGGATAGGCCGTGTGGTAACCGCCTTCTTCATCGCGTCCCGACTGAAGTATGCTGAGTATTTCCCTGAAAGGGATCAGCCGCAGGATGAGGGACAGCAGGACAGGCGCCGCCACAGAGGCCGCAAATGCCGGCCAGAAGGGAATGGCTACGACAGAAGAGAGGATCCATCCTGCTGCCGGGGTGATCACCAGAAACAAAACCCATGGAAGCCATCTGGCAGGCCCCATTTTCAGGTGCATAATACGGCAGACCACGACAAACTGCAGCAGGGAAACGGTGAGCTGGGTGATCATGGAAGCCAGGGCTGAGCCTGTTGCTCCGTACCGGGGTATCCAGAACAGGTTCAGGATCACATTCCCTGCAAGGGCCAGGAAAGCCAGGATGTTCATAACCTTCAGCGAACCGTTGGCTGTAAGAAGGGTCCCGAAAATATATCCGGCCGCCACCCCCAGAAAGGCCACCATCAGAATGGCCAGAATCATTCCCGAAGCCGCAGTACTTCCACGGTAGAGCATATCCATCAACGGCTCCCGGAAAAATATCAGGGCGGAAGAAATAATGAACGAAGGGACCATCAGGAGGCGGAAAGCCAACCCTGCCAGTTCGTCAGTGCGTTCCCCTTTCCTTATCATCCTGGAAAAAATGGGGAGCAACAGGGAAGCAAACAGAAAGGCGAACATGCCCAGGGTATCGAGCAGGCGGAAAGCCTGGGCATACAAACCAGCCTGGTATTTCCCGTCGGGCAGCATACGTTCCAGCATAACCGAATCCACCCGGTAATACATAGCCATCAGCAAAACCAGCAGGGCAAACGGCAGGCTCTTCCGGAACAACCCTTTCCACAGGGCCGCTTCCTTCACAGGGCGTATCTTCCCGGCCTGCCTCCGTACCAGAAGCCATGCCGTACCCAGGGTCAGCAGGTAGGAAAAAGTCTGTGCATAAACAAACCATTCGATCCGGAAAGGCCTGTGGGTTATCCCACCCCACAGCAACAACCCGCATACCACGATCATGATCAGCCGGTCGGTAACCGAAAGGATGCTGTCGGTACGGAACAGGTGAAGGCCCGCCAGGTTCGATCGCAGGTACAAAAGGAAAGAGGCCAGAAACTGATTGAAAACCAGCACTCCCAGCATAACAAACTGGGCGCGGTTGTATCCCAGCAGCAGGCCGGCCCCCAGGCAGAGGCATGCATAAGCCATGGCCAGCAACAGTTTCAGAACGGCAATGCCCGGCAGGTATTGTGCAAGCAGGCCAGGATCCCTGGCCACGGCCCGGGTGTTGTACTGGGTGATCCCCATATCCAGCACGATATTCAGTAAAACAGACAGGCTGAACAGGGAAAAATAGAAACCGTATTGTTCCGTTCCCACGGCATTCTGCACCGAACGATCAATGCCCAGGATCCAGAAAGGCTTGACCAGCAGGTTCAGGAACAGGAGCAACAAGAGGTTTGTCAGGAACTTCCTTTTCAATCCGGGGTTTTTTCCGTTATTTTACAAAGGTAATATTCTGAAGGGTTTCCCGAATGGTTCCTCCATCGATGAAAATTGCCGTCAACACCCGCCTGTTGCAAGAGAACCGGCTCGATGGGATCGGATGGTTCACCTGTGAAACCCTCCGGCGTATTACCCGGAACCATCCGGAACATACGTTCCTTTTTCTTTTCGACCGGCCATTTTCCGAACAATTTCTCTTTTCTCCCAACATCATTCCTGAGGTAGTGCCGCCCCCTGCCAGGCACCCCCTTCTGTGGTATGCCTGGTTTGAGATCTCCCTGCCGCGGTTCCTGCGAAAAGCCAAACCCGATCTTTTCCTTTCCCCCGACGGTTTTTTACCCCTGCACAGCGAACTCCCTTCCCTGGCTGTAATACACGACCTGAATTTCCACCACCGGCCGGCCGATCTGCCTTTCCTAACAGGATATTACTACCGCCGTTTCTTCCCGAAGATTGCCCGGAAAGCCAGCCGCATCGCCACCGTTTCGGAATATTCGAAACAGGACATTGTGAGCACCTACGGTATCAATCCGGAATTGATCGATGTGGTTTACAACGGGGCCGGAAGCATTTTCACCCCCCTTCCTGAGGAAGAACAGGAGAAGATAAGGCAGCGTATGACGGGAGGAAAACCTTATTTTATTTTTGTGGGGAACCTGCACCCCAGGAAGAACATTGAAGGGCTTCTGCAAGCCTTTGAGCGGTTTTCAGCCGGTTCCCCTCAGGAAATCCATTTGCTGCTGGTGGGGGAACCCTTCTTCAAAAACGCTTCAGCACACCGGTATTACCGGGCCATGCCCCACCGCGACCGGGTGCATTTCACCGGCCGTCTGGAGCAGGATGCCCTGCACCGTACACTGGCTTCCGCACTGGCCCTGGTGTTTGTCCCCTGGTTCGAAGGCTTTGGCATTCCGGTACTGGAAGCCATGTATTGCGATACTCCGGTCATTTGCTCGAACACCACTTCCCTGCCGGAAGTATGCGGCGGCGCCTGCCTGCCGGTCGATCCTTCCAACACAAAGGCCGTTTCCAGCGCCATGCAACGCATCGCCACAGACGATCCGCTGAGAAAGAGCCTGATAGAAAAGGCCCGGAAGCAAAGAACCCGTTTTTCATGGGACAAAACAGCCAGAAAATTATGGTCGGGTATAGAAAAGATCATGTCCTGATAAACCGGTGGACCGCAGGAATGCCTGAAGCGGGCTGTGACGAGGCCGGCCGCGGATGCCTGGCCGGGCCGGTTTATGCCGCCGCCGTGATTCTTCCGGAGGATGTGTCCATTCCCCTGCTTAACGATTCGAAAAAACTCAGTGCCCGCCAACGCAACGAACTGCGTGCTGTCATCGAATCGGTAGCTCTGGCCTGGGCCGTGGCCAGCGTTTCACCCAGGGACATCGACCGCATGAACATTCTTCAGGCCTCCATACTGGCTATGCACCGGGCACTCGACAGGCTGGCCTTCCCACCCTCGGGCATCCTGGTAGACGGCAACCGTTTCCGCCCGTACCGTAATATACCCCACCGGTGTGAAGTAAGGGGCGATGCCCGGTATGCCTGCATAGCCGCCGCATCCATACTGGCAAAAACACACCGTGACGAATACATGGAAACGATCCACCGGGATTTCCCTTCCTACCAGTGGCACCGGAACAGGGGGTACCCAACGGCCGAACACCGGGAAGCCCTGATGCGGTACGGTCTCACACCCCACCACAGGCGATCATTCCGGCTGCTACCCGACCCGTTGCTTTTTCATTGAACGGCTGTAAAACATATAAAGTCCAGTCTGACGTATTCATTCAGATCATTTATATTTGTATTTCTGCAGAGACATTACCATATTTCCAATCATAAAATGAACGCATCATGAAAAAATTCTTTTTACTCCTTGCATGGTTTTCAGTCATGCTGGCCCCTTCCCTCCGGGCAGATGAGGGAATGTGGCTGCTTCCCCTTCTGGAAAAGCTGAACATGGCGAAAATGACCGAACTGGGGCTTGAACTGACAGCCGAAGATATTTACAGCATCAACCGCTCGAGCCTGAAAGACGCCATCGTGATTTTCGGGGGAGGATGCACCGGGGAGATCGTCTCCGATCAGGGACTTCTTTTCACCAACCATCATTGTGGAAGAAGCTCCATTCATTATCACAGTACCGTGGAGCATGATTACCTGAACGACGGGTTCTGGGCAGCCGGCATGGAAGAGGAATTGCCCACTCCCGGGTTGTCCGTCACGTTTCTGATCAGGATGGAAAAAGTAACCGACCGGGTGCTCAAGAAGGTGAAAGACAAGATGAGCGAGGAAGAAAGGATGAAGAAGATAAGAGACAACATGGAGGAGATCCGGAAGGAAGCAACGGAAGGTACCCATTACCGGGCTTCGGTGAGTTCCTTCTTCGGCGGGAACGAATATTACCTTCTGGTATACGAACGGTACACCGATGTGCGCCTGGTGGGAGCGCCTCCTGCCGCCATCGGCAATTTCGGCGCCGACACCGATAACTGGACCTGGCCCAGGCATACCGGCGATTTCAGCATTTTCAGGGTATATACAGGACCAGACGGGAAACCTGCCGATTACTCACCGGATAACATCCCCCTGAAGCCCAGGCATTACCTTCCTGTATCGCTGAAGGGTGTGGAAGAAGGCGATTTTGCCATGATCCTGGGATATCCCGGCAGTACCACGCGCTACATAACTTCCTACGGCATTGATGAAGTGCTTACCATTACCCACCCCAACCGGATCAAAATACGCGGACTGAGGCAGGAGCTCATGCTGGAAGATATGCTGGCCAGCAAAGAGATCATGACCAAGTACCGGGCCAAATATTCCAGTTCCACCAACTACTGGAAGTATTCCATCGGGCAGAGCGAAGGCCTGAAGAGGCTGAAAGTAAAAGCCGGAAAAGAAGCCCTGGAAGACCGTTTTACCCGCTGGACAGAGGCCAGCAATAAGCGAAAGAAAAAGTACGGAGAGGCTCTGGAACTGATCCGCACCTCCATTGAGGGCAGAAAGGAATTCGCCCATGCCGGCCAGTACCTCAGCGAATGCTTCATGCGTGGCTCGGAAATACTGGGCATGGCCAGATCGGCCTTCAGGCTGTATGAGGTACTGGGCGGGGAAGAAACCGACCAGGAAACCCTCGACAGGGAAATTTCCAGCCTGGCCTCTTCGGCCAATGACTTTTACCGCAATTACAATTCCCCCACCGATCAGAAGATCACGGCGGCCATGATGGAACTGTATGCCGAAGACGTGCCTGAAAAATATCATCCGGAAGCCCTGAAAACCATTACCGCCGAATACCGGGGTGATTACCAGCGGTTTGTACAGGACCTTTTCAGCCGCTCGGTATTCGCCGGCGAACAGGTTTTCAGCCTTTTCCTGGAGAACCCCGACCGCAAGGTGCTGGAACAGGATCCCGCCTTCACGCTGGCCCGTTCTGTTCTGGAAACCGCCATGAAACTGAACGAACAGGCAGCCGCCTTCGACCACAATCTGGAGAAAGGACGCAGGCTGTATATTGCCGGGCTGATGGAAATGGATCCCTCGCTGGTGCCATATCCCGATGCAAATTTCAGTATGCGCCTTACCTATGGAACCGTTCAGGGATACATTCCCCGCGATGCGGTGTACTATGAGCATTATACCACCCTGAAGGGAGTAATGGAGAAGGAAGATCCCGACAACTGGGAATTTGTGGTACCCGAAAAGCTGAAAGAGCTATACCGGAAAAAAGATTTCGGCCGTTACGGCAAAGACGGGATCATGCCGGTGGGCTTCATCACCAACAACGACATTACCGGTGGAAATTCGGGGAGCCCTGTTCTGAATGCCCGCGGCGAACTGATCGGCCTGGCTTTTGACGGGAACTGGGAAGCCATGAGCGGAGATATTGCCTTTGAACCCGACCTGCAGCGGTGTATATCGGTCGATATCAGGTATGTACTGTTCCTGATCGACAAATTTGCCGGCGCAAAACACCTGATCGAAGAACTCAGCCTGCGCGAATGATCTTTTCAGGCCGGCCCACCCGCTAACGTAAACCTTCACTCACAGCTTACTAACCGGGCCGGCCGCATACAGAGCCCCGCCTGAACCGGCGGGGCTTTTTTATGGCTGAAAAAGTATCTACCTTTGCTGCAAAACCGGGTTATGGAACTGGACTATCTGGAAATCGTTGCCGCCTTTATGGTTCTGTTTGCCGTGATCGATATCACGGGATCCATCCCCATTATCCTGGATATCAAAAGCAGGGGAAGCATCATTCAGCCCATAAAAGCCACCCTGGTGGCTTTTGCCATCATGCTGGCTTTTCTCTTCGGGGGCAAGCCCCTGCTGGGCCTTTTCGGGGTGGATATTTCCTCATTTGCCATCGCCGGCTCGTTCGTGCTTTTGTTCCTGGCCCTGGAAATGGTTCTGGGCATCGAGTTTTTCAAAACCGAAACAACTTCCGAAGGCTCCATTGTTCCCATTGCTTTCCCCCTGGTGGCGGGAGCGGGATCCATCACCACCCTGCTTTCCATCAAGGCCGAATACGCCACTGTGAATATCATCGTTGCCCTGGCCCTGAATATGCTCATTGTTTACCTGGTACTGAGGTCCACCCGCCTATTCGAAAGGCTGCTGGGCCCCACCGGCATTCATGTCCTGAGAAAAGCATTCGGGGTTATCCTTCTGGCCATCGCCATCAAATTATTCATCTCCAATACCGGTATCCAGCTTGGCACAACCCCCTGACATCATCATCTACACCGACGGAGCGGCCAGCGGCAACCCGGGACCGGGTGGCTACGGCATTGTTCTGAAAGCAGGCAGGCACCGGAAAGAACTGTCGGGGGGATATTCCCACACCACCAACAACCGGATGGAACTGCTGGCGGTGATTAAAGCCCTGGAAGCCCTGAAAAAACCCGGAAGCCGGGTAACGATTTACACCGATTCACGGTATGTGGCCGATGCCGTTGAAAAAGGCTGGGTTTTCGAGTGGGAAAGGAAAGGGTTCAAAAAGAAGAAAAACCCCGACTTATGGAAACGGTTCCTGGAAGTATACCGGAATCACCGGGTGGAATTCGTCTGGATCAGGGGACATGCCGATATTCCCGAAAACGAACGGTGCGACCGTCTGGCCGTGGAAGCTTCCCGACGAAACGATCTGGAACCCGACCCTGGCTACCGCGCAGAAGAAGACCAGGGACTGTTTTGAGCCGGAAGCAGAATCCAGGTGATAAAAAAAAGAGGCTACCACACAAACAGCCCCTTTTTTTGCTTTACCGGTTGCTAATATTTCTGTACACGCACCGTGCGAACATATTTCCTGTCGGTGCTGGATACGGTCATCAAATACAATCCCTGGGCATACCCCGAAAAATCCACTTCGATCTCCTGACCCGGAGCCACATGCTTCAGTATTTCCACACGTAGTTTTTTGCCGGTAAGGTCGGTAATCTCGATATTATAATCCATGGTTCTGTCCGTGCTGAACCTCAGCCTCAGCTGCCCGTCTACCGGGTTGGGATAAGGAATGACAGACCAGTTGAAGGAAATATCCTCCACCGCATTGCCGATATCCAGTTCCCAGGGTTGCTGAAAGCCCTGGGTTAGTATAAAATCCCCCCCTGTGAGGGTGGAAATGGCCACCTCGCCCAGGGTCCATGAAATGGTGTAATTCCCTCCGGAGGCATACCCTCCGGCAGAAGCGATCACCGTGGGACTGAGGCTCTGTGCCTGCACAGCCCCGGTTCCCATGACCGTGATAATAAAGAATCGTAACAGGGTTTTCATGTGAAATAGCGTTTAACCATTCTTCAGGTTGCCTCCAACATCTTTCATAACATGATGATGAATTACAAGGCAGGAAGTTACAAAAACATTTTTTGAATTTCCAGTTTTTGGCAGAAAATCCCGTGATCCGGCCCGTTCAGATGGAATATTTCGATCCCGAAATGTATTCGTATCCTTTCCTTCAGTTAAGTGAACAGGCTTGCTGTTGCCGGATACATAACAGGGAACATTCGCGAACACTGTCCGTTTACGAACAGGCCGTTGCCAGAACCGGACACTTCCCCGGCACCTTACCTGTATAAAAGTTATATACTTTATTGATTAATATAAGGTTATTCAGGATGGTATAAAAATTGAGGAATCAATGCCGGTTTTTTTCATCTCAAATTCTCAGATTATGAGCATACTTAGAAATTACTGGACCACATCCGTAAGAAATCTACTCAGGTACAAAGGCTATGCGTTCATTAATATTGCCGGGCTGGGTATCGGGATTGCCACGGCTGTTCTTATTTTCCTGTACGTTCAGGACGAGCTGAGCTACGACCGGCATAACCGGAATTTCGACCGCATTTACCGGATCATTCTGAAAGGAAAGATACAGAGCAACGAAATAAACGGAGCCATCAGCAATGCTCCTGTCGGGCCGGCCATGGTACGGGAGCTTCCCGGCGTGGAAAACTATACCCGTTTGTTTACCTTTGCCGGTGAGCCGGTGGTACGTTACGGCGAACATTCCATTGTGGAAAGGAAGTTCTATTATGCCGATTCCACCTTCTTTGACGTGTTCACTGCCCCTGTGGTGAAAGGCAACCGGAATGAGTTTTTAAAACGGCCGCAAACACTGGTGCTTACTGAAGAAACGGCAGAAAAATATTTCGGGGAGGAAGATCCGGTAGGGAAAATACTGGAAGTGGGCGAAGACAGGACGGCTTTCGAAGTGGTTGGCGTGGTAAAGGGCTTCCCGAAAAACAGCCATTTCACCTTTGATATGCTGGGGGCAGGATCTACCATTTTCAGCAACCAGAACGAATTTTGGATCTCAAACAATAACTATACTTATGTCACGCTTCGTGAAGAGGCTTCTGCCGGAGAGGTACAGGAGCAACTGAACAAGCTGGTGAGGAAGTATGTAGGGCCCCAGATGGAACAATTCATCGGGGTTACCCTGGAAGAAATGGAAGAAGCGGGCCAGTATTACGGGTATTTCCTTCAGCCCCTGAAAGATATCCACCTCCGATCGGACCTCCAGTTCGAGATCGAGCCGGGAGGAAGTATGGCCACCGTGATCATTTTCAGTCTTATTGCCGTATTCATAATCGTCATCGCCTCCATCAACTTCATGAACCTGGCCACCGCCCGTTCTTCCATCAGAGCTCATGAGGTAGGCATCCGCAAAGTGGTGGGATCGGCCCGCTACCAACTGATCGGTCAGTTCATATCCGAATCGGTCATCATGAGCCTGTTCTCGCTTTTGCTGGCCATTGTGCTGATAATACTCTTCATGCCTGCATTCAACCAGTTCACCGGAAAATCGCTTGATTTCGAATTGCTGAAAAATCCCATGCTGCTGCCGGTGCTTCTGGTAGTATGGCTGGTGGTGGGATTTCTGTCAGGAACCTACCCTGCCTTTTTCCTGGCATCGTTCCAGCCCGTGAAGGTGCTGAAGGGAAAATTCAAGGCCGGCATGAAAAGCGGTATTATGAGAAGCATCCTGGTGGTGTTCCAGTTCACCATCACCATTGTGCTTTTCATCAGCACATTCATCGTTTTCAGGCAAATGAACTATATCAGCCGGAAAGATCTGGGATTCAACAAAGAGAACCTGCTCCTGATCCAACGCACCTACATACTGGGCGAAAGCGCCGAGGCCTTCCGGCAGGAGGTCAACAAAATCCCCGGGGTAACCGGTTCGTCGTATTCGAACACCTTTCCGGGAGAAATTTTCGGAAACACGGCTTTTGTCCCCGAGGGATCCGCCGCCAGCCAGACCCATGCCCTGAATTTCATGATAACCGACGAATACTTTGACGATGTGTACGAACTGGAAATGGTGGAAGGGCGCTGGTTCTCCCCCGAAATGCCGTCGGACTCGAACGCGCTGGTGATCAATGAA
Source organism: Bacteroidota bacterium (assembly GCA_011049175.1). Classification (GTDB taxonomy): domain Bacteria; phylum Bacteroidota; class Bacteroidia; order Bacteroidales; family VadinHA17; genus HyVt-105. Next base: position 54,197 of record DSCJ01000115.1, read on the forward strand.
GCGGCTGCCCGTGCCCTGGGCTTTGAAGACCCCCTGCAACACCGGATGATCCTGCTGGGTGAGAACAACCTTCCGCTCCAGATCGTGGGAGTGGTGAAAGATTTCCATTATGAAACCCTTCATCAAACGATCAAACCGCTGGTGATCGGACGCATGTACGATGCAAGGACCAACCTCAACATCCGGATCCGTCCCGAAAACCGGCAGGCTATCCTGGAAGCCATCCAGGCTGAATGGCAAAACATGGCATCAAACCAGCCCCTCAGTTACACCTTCCTGGACGATTCCCTGGCCGGAAAATATGATTCCGAACGCAGCACCGGTATGATATTCGGATCCTTTTCACTTCTGGCCATTATCATTGCCTCGATGGGACTGCTGGGGCTTGCTTCATTCTCGGCCGACCAGCGCACACGCGAAATAGGGATCAGGAAAGTCATGGGGGCTTCCGTGCAGCGTATCATGGGCATTCTTTCAAAAGAGATCCTCTGGCTGGTGCTCATTGCCACGGTTATTGCCTGGCCCCTGGCCTGGTATTTTATGAAAGACTGGCTGCAGAACTTTGCCTTCCGCATTGATCTGGAAATATGGGTTTTTGTTGGCGCCACCCTGCTGGCCTTCCTGATTGCCCTGCTGACGGTAAGCGCAAAAACCTGGAAGGCAGCACAGACAAATCCGGCCGAAGCGCTGCGGTATGAATAGGGAAAAGAAATATCACCTGAAATCATAACCCGGGAGGTATTTCTCCGTATAAAACATAAACTACTGGAAGAAAATAATGGAGGCACTGATCATTGATCCTACCCGGACCACCCCGTTGATCCATCTGGACCCGGATAACGGCCGGCTGGAATTGTCGGGGATTTCGCGGCCCGAAGACGTCAGGACATTCTATTACCCCGTGCTGGAATGGATCAGCCGGTTCGCCGACGAGCTGGAAACATCGGCATCGCTGTATACGTCAGATAACCCGCTGACCCTCAACCTGCGATTCACCTATTTCAATTCCTCCTCCGCCAAATTCCTGTTCGACATCCTTTCCTCATTCAATGAGATCCATCTTTCGGGAATTCCCGTACGGGTAAACTGGATGTACAACGAGGAGGATGAAGATGTGTACGAAGCGGGTAAGGAGCTGAGCGAAATGCTGGAAATGCCCTTCGAATACATGGCAGTACCCTGAAAAAAAACCCGGCAGCCAGCCGGGTTTTTTTAACGATTATTCCCGTTTTCAGAAACTGAAATCAAGTCCCACCCCGATAAAGAGCGCATCTTTATAGTAGGTCTTGGTATAATCTCCCAGCACGTCATGTGTATAATCCAGGGTCTGGGTTTCGTACATGGCATACCCGGCTCCCAGATTCAGGGATATCTGGTTATTGAGTGAATAAACTATCCCTCCGCCCAGGGTATTGGAAGTGAGGCTGTAGGTCAGGTCGCTCTGGTATTTCTCGTTCACCCCCGTCTGTGCGCGAAGGAAACCCGCGCTGGCGCCGAACTTGTCGGAAAACATGTACTCTACTCCCAGGCCGGCTTCCCAGTAATTTTTGTCGATGATCTCATCATTGGCCACGGGAACGCCTCCGTAGGTTCTTCCGTAATCGGCTGCCTTGTCGAAGTAATAATGCAATCCTCCGGAAACAGTCAGCCCGCCCACAGGACGGAAGTTGGCCCCCACCGACAGCATGGCCGGCATGTCGCTGGCAATTTCCTCTCCATCGGGGAACATCCCGGTTCCGTCAACGGTGGTTTCATTGGTCAGGGTCATACTGGTTTTGAACTCATACTTGATGGCCAGGTCGAACATTTCAGAAGGCCGGAAATGGATCCCCAGGATAGGGGCAATACCGCTGCCGGTTTGTTTGGCATCCACTTCCTGATCGGCAGTGGCGGCGGTCACGGCAGCCGCCTGGGCCGAGGTCTGGTCGCCGGCCGTATCGAATCCTCCCTGCAACACGGTAATGGTAGCAGTGGAAGGATCCAGGCCGATGGAGGTGGCACCGGCTTCAAGCTGTGCACGGGTATCTGAATCAATGATACCGTACCCTTCGGCTTCTTCCAGGGTTAGACCGCCATATCCTCCGTCGATTATGGGCTGCAGACTCTCTGCTGTGGCATACAAGGTGTTGGCAGTATTGGTCAGCAGGGTACCGGGAGCAATGGCCTCGCCTCCGGCAATAACGGCAATATCCCTGAGGTATCCGTTGTATGTATTGTTGGCAAACACATAACGTGCCCCGGCATACACCGATATCATGTCGCTGATGGAATAAGTTACCCCCAGCTGTGCCCCGAAGAAAACCGAAGTACCTTCAAAGAACACATCGTAGGAATAATCGGTTACTCCCAATCCCGACATCAGGGGGACCAGTTCGGAGATTGGCATGGCGAACATGGGCACACCGTCTTCGTAAGCGGCCCCGCCACCTCCACCCACAGGATTGAACCCGAGTGAGAAAACAAGCTTGTCCATTTTATACGCCGCGTAAATACCCGGAAACAGGGGAGCCGAAACCGCCCCGTGGTATTTGTCCTGGTTGAGCAGTGTGAAACTGCTGGTCACATCCTTATTCTGTGTGATAAACTGGTTGTTCAGCGAAAGGTGAAAACCGTTGGACAGGTATCCCAGTCCGGCCGGGTTGTAATACACGGCATCGATGCCGAGAGACGCATCCCTGACCAGGAGCCGAACCCAGGCCGCACTCTGGTTGGTGTTCGTTACCAGTCCCCCCGAGTAGGAAGAGGCAGACAGGAACACCGCCAAAACGAAGATAAGGGTAAGTTTTCGCATGGTTACAATGATTTGGTTTAACAGGCCGAATATAGGAAAAAATCGGTTCCAATATACCCTGTTGGGGAAAAGAGTCTAAAAAGTACCCGGTTAATAAATTTGAATTTCAATGTTTTCTGCGTTTTACCAACCCATACGGGGGCAGTATTCCAGAACGGATTTGTTATTTTTGCCTGAAAACGGAAAAAAACCATGCGCGGACAGCCCGAACTTTACAGGATACTGGAAGAGCTGAACATCTCCTTCGATTACCATGAGCATCCGCCGGTTCCCACGGTGGAGGAAGCCTCGAAGTACTGGAAGGGGATCAATTCGGCCCACTGCAAGAACATTTTTTTCCGCAACCATAAAGGAAACCGGCACTACCTGGTGATCATCGATTACCGTCAGGTGCTCGATATCCACGACCTGGAGAAACGGCTCAGGCAGGGGAAGCTGTCATTCGCCTCGGAAAGGCGGCTGAAGAAATACCTGGGACTCACCCCGGGGTCGGTAACGCCTTTCGGCCTGATCAACGACCGGGAGAACCACGTGCATGTGTTTCTTGACGGGAACCTGCGGCATGCGGAGCGTATTTCCTTCCATCCCTGCATCAACACGGCGAGCCTGGTGCTTCCCATGAATGATTTCATCCGTTTCCTCGACCATACGGGCAACACCTGGGAGTTCACCCGGCTGTATGACAACGGGGAGGATGAAGCATAATCCCGCGGGCGGGGAATCATTATACCGCACCCCTCCCCCGGGCTTTGCTTCATTTATGTTGTTGGTTTTTCACTATTTTTACACAAATAACAGGCTCTTTTACTTGCCATACGATATATATCTACGTAGACAACTACGTAGTTTTCTACGTAGTTTTCTACGTAGTTGCCCTGTCTGGTCATAGAATCATCATTCCTCGGTGCAAAGAATGATTCCCGGTATAATAAAAAGCCGGTAGGCAAAATGGGGTGTTGATATTGTTCAATTCGCAAAAATCCATAACTTTGCACACCGGAAAAGCAGATTGCCCCGTGGTGTAATTGGCAACACGTCTGACTCTGGATCAGAAGAGTTCAGGTTCGAGCCCTGACGGGGCAACCACCTAAGAAAGGCCGCAGCCGCAGGTTGCGGCCATTTTTTTGCGGCACGGCAGAATGAAAGTTCTTTCATTGATGCCGGGCCGCGAAAAATTGGTCCCCGCAGGGAACTTTCTTTGGTGGTTTGACTTTTCCCGAGAGGCCCACGAGCCCTGACACCACACGTCAGGGCGAGTAGCTTCCCCTGACGGGGCAACCACCTTTTAAATCTTTCCCATCTTAAGATAGGGTGGCTGCGAAGGGAACCAAGCATATGGTAAAATACTCCGGATGGAAAAGATCTGTGATTTCCCGGCCCCGGGACCTAACCCTTTGGGGAAATTCTCCGGCAAATGATTGATTAATGGAAAAAATTGGCAGGTATTTGATGTTGAATCCGCAGATTTTGGGATAGTATTGTTTAATAATCTATTTCTTCATTCACTAAAGTTACTATCATGACAAAGCACATTCCACTGATCATTGCCCTGACATTTGGAATCATAGCAGCTAACAGTTGCAGCCAGCCGGGGCAGGGCCCGATTGAGGCAGGCGAAAACATCGCAGTGGTTTCCACCGAATACGGAAAAGTCCGCGGATATATCGACGACGGCATCTTTGCCTTCAAAGGCATCCCCTATGCCCGCGCCGACCGCTTCATGCCTCCCCAGGCCCCCGATAAATGGGAAGATGTACGCCAGTGTACCATTTACGGCCCGCAGGCCATGCAGAACAAAGCACAGAACTGGCGAGGACAGAGTGATGAAAATTTCGGTTTCCAGTTTTGCATCGAACCGATGGATGAAAAAGAGTGCCTGGTTCTCAATGTGTGGACGCAGGGTATCAACGACGGCAAAAAACGCCCGGTATGGGTATGGATCCATGGCGGAGGGTACTCTGCCGGTTCGGCCAACCAGCTGCCTTTCTTCGATGGGCGTTCACTGGCTGCCAAAGGCGATATCGTGGTGGTTACGGTCAACCACCGGCTGAACACCCTGGGTTACCTTGATTTGAGAGGTGTGGGAGAAAAATATTCCGAATCGGTGAACCTTGGGATGCAGGACCTGGTAGCCGCCCTGCAGTGGGTTCATGACAATATTACTCAATTCGGAGGAGACCCGGGCATGGTAACCATTGACGGTCAGTCGGGCGGCGGCGGGAAAGTATCCACCCTGATGGCCATGCCTTCGGCATCAGGACTTTTCCACCGGGCCATTGTTCAGAGCGGATCGACACTGACGGTCGGTAACAGTGAAGCCAGCAAGGCTTTCGGCCTGGCCTTCATAGAGGCACTGGGCATCACCCCCGAAGAGGCAGACAAGCTGAACGATTTCACTTATGAGGAACTTGTGGCGGCCAGCCGGCGCGCTTCGATGAAAATGAGAGAATCGGGACAATTCATGATGAGGGGAGGAGAAGGACCCACCGTGGACGGGAAATACATAACGCAACATCCGTTCGAACCTACCCCCGCAGAATTCTCAAAAGACGTGCCCATGCTGATCGGCTCCAACCTGAACGAATTCGGGTACCGGAACCGCCAGATCATCACTCCCCAGACCATGGAGCAGGTTAAAGCCACGCTTACCGAACGTTATGGGGCAGAAAATGCCGAAAAGTATATTGCGGCATACCAGGAAGCCTATCCTGACGACGACCAGCCTCAGCATATTCTCACCACATCCGTTCGTACGAACGCCATTAAGCAGGCCTCTGTCAAGAATGCACAGGGTGGTGCACCCGCGTATGTTTATCTGTTTGAATGGCAGTCGCCGGTGAATGATGGCAGCCTGGGAGCAGCCCATGGAATGGAACTGCCTTTCATGTTCAATAACATTGCCATGGCACGCACGTTAACCGGTGGCGGGAAAGAAGCCTACGAGCTTGCCGATAAAATCAGTTCAGCCTGGATCAGCTTTGTGAAAACCGGCGATCCCAACTGCCAAGAATTGCCGGAATGGGCACCCTATTCCCCGGAAGAAGGGGCCACCATGGTATTTGATAACCAGTGTGAAGTACGGTATAATTTTGATCAGTCATTAATCGATTTTGTTTCGAGCCTGCCGCCCCGGGGCAGAAGATAACAGGATCTGCCGCTATTCCCAGAATACTATTCTGAGAGCAGGCCTTACGCAAGGGACGCCTGTCAGGATACTTATTTATTAAAACCGGATTTCCCCGGCTTTGGGAGGCAATCAACCACCCTGCCGCCCATATTGTCGGAACCGCATACATACACCCTTATATCCTTCCTATGAAGGGGAAGGTGGAATCCGCCGACAGGCGGAAGACGGAAGGGGTTTGATGGAAAGATTCTTAAGCAAAGGCCGGGAAATAATCATTTCCCGGCCTTAAGAAAGAATATATTTAGGGGAACCAACCAATCCAACCCGCCTTCAGCAGGGCATCCCTCCTTTCACACTCCACTCCGCCTTCTGTGGGACGCCCCGCTTTTAAAGGAAGAGATTTTCAGTCAGGAAGGCGAAAATGGTACAGTGCGAACCTGCTGCAGGGCTTACCGGAATAAAATCATCTCTTCGTATGTTCCCCTTCCTCTCCGTACGAAAATAAAGTGTACAATATACACTATCAGGCAAATCCACGGCTGATAAGAGCAGGATAAGCAAATTATTATAATAAACGGACAAAATAGTATCAATGCGGGGGATGAAGTATGTTTAATTTTATAGTTGTTCACAAGCAGCAGCTATGCAGAACAAAGCTCCCAGGCACTTTCCCCGTTCGGCATCTGTAATCCCTATTTTTTTCAGATTGCACAGCATAGCCGGGCTGTTCCCGGAACGGCATCTGATCGCAGCGTATCGGTCCCATCCGGAATTTCTGCTGAAATATTCATCCTAACCAAAACAAAAAACCCAACACTATGAAACAACTTTTTGTGATGATTCTCTTTTTCATCAGTCTTGGCCTTTACGGCCAGCGACTGACGGTAACGGGGACGGTCACCGAGGAATCTACCGGTGAATCGATACCCGGTGTGGCTGTGGTTATCAAAGGGACCACTTTTGGTACAACAACCGATAGCAATGGCCAATACTCCATTGAGGCCTCCGTGAATGATGTGCTTGTTTTTTCCTTTCTGGGTATGCAGACACGGGAAGTTACCGTTACATCCTCGAGAATAGATGTGGCACTTGTTCCGGAGCTCATTGACCTGGAAGAGGTGGTAGTAACAGGATACGGCATCCAGAAGAAGGCATTGATCACGGGAGCCAACCAGAATGTGAAAGGGGAGCAAATCGCGGAGCTGAACACCGGAACTGCCATGGAAGCCCTGCAGGGGCTCACTCCCGGTGTAAGCATTACCCGGAACAATGGTCAGCCCGGAGCGGGCACCAAGGTACACATACGCGGGATGGGAACCATATACGATGCGGATCCTCTGTACATTGTAGACGGGGTTCCGGTAGGCAACATCGATTACCTGAACCCGTCGGACATTGAATCGGTCGACATTCTGAAAGACGCTGCCTCGGCTGCCATTTACGGGGCCAGGGCCGCCAACGGTGTGATCCTGGTAACCACCAGCAAGGGTGAAAGAGGCACCCGGCCGATGGTACGGTACGACACCTATTACGGACTGCAGAACATTTACCGGAACCTGACCCCCCTGACGGCTCAGGAGTACATGTATATCATGGACGAGGGCCGGGTAAACGACGGCCTGGAGCCCTATGACTGGGAAACCATGCTGAAGAACAACAGCTGGCTGAACAACAATTTCCCCGATGACCTGGGCACTCAGCTCGGTGAAGAGATATGGGCTATGTTGCAGGACGGCTGGGAGGGAACCAACTGGATCAACGAGATCACCAAGGAGGATGCCCCCATGGTAAGCCACGCCCTGTCGGTTACAGGAGGCAGCAGCAATGTTATTTACTCTCTGGGATTTTCTTATCTCGACCAGACGGGGATCATTGCCGGTGATCTGATCGATGCCGGCCTGAAGAGGATGACGGCCAGGATCAATACGGAATATATTCTGTACCGGGCCGACGACTATGACATCATTAAGGTGGGTGAAAATTTCACCTACACCAATAATGTGAACCGGTCGGTGGGAACAGGGAATATTTACTGGAACGACCTGCACGACGCTCTGGTTATCAACCCGCTGATGCCGGCATACTGGGACAAGTCGCCCGATCCCCATGGTTTTACCCCCATCCTGGAAGGAATATCTAACAACCAGACAAACCCGCTGGCCACCTGTTTTTACAGGCACAATTACGGCTGGTACAAGGGGAACGACATCAAGGGAAATGTGTATGCGGAAATCCAGCCCATTAAGAATCTGGTGTACCGTTCGGCCTTTGGTATTGATGCCTGGTTTGGAAGCGGCAGGTCGTGGAGCCCCACATACGCCCTGGGAACACTTTACAGCAATCCCAAGGATGCTGTAAACCAGAACATGTATTTCGGGAACAACTGGACATGGACCAACACCCTGACCTACGACCTGCACCTGGGCGATCACAGGATCACCGCCCTGGTGGGGAACGAACTGTACAAGAACCAGATTAACAGGGAAGTAGGGGGATGGATGGCCGATTCAAGGTTTCAGGATCCCGACTATGCCTATCTGAACAATGTAGATAAAAGCGATGTGAACTCTATCAGCACCTGGGGAGCCGATTGGGCTGCCGGAGGAGGGGGGATCATGTCGTATATCGGAAGGCTGCAGTATAACTTCAGGGAAAAGTACCTGTTCACCGCCATCATGCGGGCCGACGGTTCGTCCAATTTTGCGGAAGGCAAAAGATGGGGAACCTTCCCCTCAGTAGCCGTTGGATGGGTAATTTCCGAAGAAGACTTCATGATCGGCACATCTGACATGCTGAATTTTGCCAAGCTCAGGGCCAGCTGGGGGCAGAACGGAAACCAATCGATCGATAATTTCATTTACAGTTCAACCATCCGATACCTGAGCCCGGGATACTATTTCGGTGAATCCAAAACCGTTTCGCAACCCACAGCCGTACCTGCCCGCGTTACCAATCCCGATGTAACATGGGAAACTTCGGAACAGCTCAACATCGGGCTGGATGCCCGGTTGTTCAACCACCGCATGTCGCTCACTTTTGACTGGTACCGGAAAATGACCAGAGACTGGCTGGTGGTAGCCCCCATACTCGGAACGGCAGGCGCCGACGCCCCGTGGATCAACGGAGGGGATATCATGAACAGGGGATTTGAAGTGTCGGTTGGCTGGGACGACAGTTTCGGCGACCTGAACTACGGTATTTCGGTAATGGGAGCACACAACCACAACGAAATTACCCGGATCGCCAATGCCGACGGGATCATTCACGGTCCCGCACACGTATTGTCGCAGGGAACGGCAGCCATTTCGCGGTGCGAGGTGGGTTATCCCATCGGGTATTTCTATGGTTTTGAAACCGACGGAATCCTGCAGAACCAGGACGATGTGGATGCCTACGTCACGCCGGAAGGAACTCCCTACTTCAGCGACCAGCGGCCGGGTGACATCAAGTTTGTCGATCAGAACCTGGACGGGGTGATTGATGAACAGGACAAGGTCATGATTGGGGATCCGAATCCCGATTTCGAACTGGGCATGCAACTGCATGCCGATTACAAAGGGATCTATGCCAGCGCCACCCTCACAGGGCGTTTTGGAATGCAGGTAGCAAGGTCATACCGTTCGTTCGCCGACAATTTCGACCAGAACTATACCACCGATATTTTCAACCGCTGGCACGGGGAAGGAACCTCAGACCGGATCCCTCGCCTGAGTTCTTCTTCCCACAGGAACACGAACTTCATATCCGATATCTATATCCATGACGCCGATTACCTGAGGATCAGCAACCTCACGGTGGGATATATGCTGGACGACCTGCTCAGGGACTTCAATGCCGTTTCAAGTGCCAAAGTGTATGTGGCCTTCAAAAACCTGCACACTTTCACAAAATACGACGGAATGGATCCTGAGGTGAGTTTCGGACATGATGCAAGCTGGGCATCGGGGATAGACCTTGGTTTATACCCGCAGGCCAGAACGGTGATGTTCGGTTTAAGTGTTTCTTTTTAAAACAGAAAAAACAAACAACCCATGAAGAAACTTATATATATCATTTCTGTTACACTCCTGGTGGTCATAGCTACCGGCTGTGAAGACTTTCTGGATACAAGAAACCTGTATGAGAAAAGTCTGGATAATTACTACGAGACACCCCAGGATATCAACGAAGCCATGGCAGGTGTATACCATGCCATGTACACCCCCGATGTGCTCAGTATGGAAGGATTGGCCGCAAACCTCCTTTCGGATATGATGCTGGGAGGCGGAGGACCCGATGACAAAACCGCAAAAAGGATTGATGATTTCACGGATCCCGAGGAAGATACCTATCACGACCTCTGGAAACAATCGTACAACGGTATCTACCGGGCCAACACCATTATTGAGAAAGTGCAGGATGCCGATTTCTCGGAACATTTCTATACCGAGGAAGAAGCCACCGAGTTCAAGAACCAGGCTCTGGGAGAGGCCTATTTCATGAGGGCTTTCTTTTATTTCAGACTGGGCAAATTTTTTGGCGGGGTGCCCCTGATCCTTTCCGTTGATGCACCAAGGGATGTCCCGAGAGCATCCTTTACGGAAACCTTCGCACAGATCGCATCCGATCTGGTCATGGCCATTGAAACCATGCCCGGCAAACCGATCACCGAGATCCCGCTCGAACGGTACGGTCATGCAACCAAATGGGTGGCTGAAGGTTATCTGGGAAGAGTATACCTTTTTTATACCGGTTATATGACCAACATGGAGAATTCATCGACCAGCGAGCTTCCCCTGGCCGACGGCGGATCCCTGTCAGCCACGCAGGTGGCCGGATACCTGGAAGACTGTATTGACAACAGCGACCATGAGCTGGCAGAAGACTTCCGGAACCTGTGGCCATACTCATACATAAATGAGAGTGCCGGTGCCGTGGTTTTGCCCTGGGCAGAGGCCGAAGGCCTTGCCTGGGTGGGACAGGACGGGCCTTTTTCCAACATCGGAACCGGGAATTTTGAAACCATGTTTGTCACCCGGTATGCTTTCGGTAACTGGCAGTGGGGCCAGTATTACAACAACCGGCTGCCTCTGTACTTCGGCATGCGTGACAATTCCCTGGTCCCGTTCGGCCAGGGATGGGGCTGGGGAACCGTGAATTACCAGTTCTGGCAGGGCTGGGACGACAACGACCCGAGAAAGAAAGGCTCTATCCTGGAAACCGGAAGCGCAGAAATGGGAACACAGGATTATGCAGGGGACAAGGGAGACCATGAAACAGGCTATTTTAACAAGAAATATCACAGCCTGCAGCATGACGGTCCTGACGGAGTATGCGGCATGTTCTATTACGTTTACGGTATCACCAACAAAGACATGCAGCTGTGGCATGCCCAGGATTATATCCTGCTGCGTTTTGCCGATGTTTTGCTCATGCACTCGGAGATCACGCAAACCCCGGACGGAATGGACGAGGTACGGGATCGGGCCGAACTGATTCCTCACGGAACCTATTCACTGGCAAACCTGAAAGAAGAGCGCAAATACGAATTTGCCTTTGAAGGATTGCGCTGGTTCGACCTGGTACGCTGGGGCGATGTGAATACCGCCTTCGACTATACCCTGGATGTAAGAAACTCGGGCATGGATGCAGAGTACAGCGTGACATACCGGCCCGAGACCAAGGGCCTGCTGCCCATACCGGAAACGGAGATCCGGCTTTCCAACGGCGTGTATCAACAAAATCCGGGCTGGTAAAAAATGATGATGGAAATCAAAAAATACAGAACAATGAAAAACAAAATCATATCAAGCCTCTTTACCGGGATCCTCACACTGGCCTTTATCGCCTGTGAACCCATCGCTGAAAGGGAAACCCTTGAAAACAGCACAACGGTTGACGGAGTGACTCTCGTGGCAACCCAGAGCACACAGGGCGGAAATGAGATCACCCTGGAAATGACCACCCCCGGAGTAACCGGTTACTGGAATTACAACCTGGGGAAGGCCCTGACCAACAAGGTGACATTTATTTATCCCATTCCCGGGACCAACACATTCACTTTTGTTGGAACCCTCGGAGCCGAATTTTTCGAAAAGACCATTGATGTCCAGGTAGACCAGCTCGACCATGCCCTTAACCAGGACTGGTATGACCTGGTCAGCGAAAATACAGCTGCCGGCAAAACCTGGGTATTTGACGGTGTCCCCGGCGACGGGGAACGCTGGTGGTATATGTCGGCTCCCTATAACTGGGAGGAACTGTGGTGGAATGCAGGGGGTTCGGGCGACATGCCCCCGGTAGATGCGTCGGGGAAAATGGTGTTTGACCTGGACGGAGCTGCCAATTACACCTATTATGCGGCACCCGATGCCGATCCCGAGGCGGGCAGTTTCGTACTGGATGTCAAGAACCAGACACTCAAGGTAAACGGACCCAATATTCTCGGAGGGGCCGCCACAGAGGGTTACGATATCGGGAACCACGACGGCCTGTACCAGATCATTTCGCTGACCGGGGATGAAATGATCCTGTATGTGGATAATAATGCCTGGGGCACAGGCTGGACCTGGCATTTCAAGCCGGCAGAATAATACCGGAATGTTTCAGGAAAAGAGGGTTTTATACCGGCCGGTATAAAATCCTCTTTTTACTTTCGTATAGCCAACAATAATACCCGAAGAAATATGTCCAGATCATTTTCTCTCACCATCCTCCTCATTACCCTTCCCGTAATTGCTATGCCCTCCTGCCACAATGAACAGTATCAGGATTTCACTCCCGATTTCACAGTTACCCTGTCGGAAGACGATCCCAACGTGCTGCGGTTCGTCAATACCACTACAGGAGAACACAGCTACATGCAATGGGATTTCGGCAACGGCGAACAGACGGCAAAACAACCTGCCAGCAGGCTGACCTATTCCATATTTTATGAGCAGAAAGGAGAATATCCGGTAACCCTGACCGTGTGGGGAACCAACGGCAACGAAACGGACAAGAAATCCGTAACTAAAACGGTCACTGTGGAATACAGTGCTCCGAATCCCGATTTTATATACGAAATCATTCCGGATTCATCCAATCATGTGAGGCTGACCGATCAAAGCACCGGTGACTACGACAGCATCACCTGGAAATACCCGGGAAGGAAATACCCCGGAGTTCCCGGCGAAACCAGGGTGCTGTACCTTGCCATGGGAGATACATACCCGCTGGAACTAGAAATTTGCCGCAACGGGATTTCCAAAAGCATAACCAGGAATATTATCATTCCGTCGGATGATCCCGATTATCCCGACCACTATAAACTAGTGTGGTCGGAAGAGTTTGAGACGGAAGAAATCGATCACACAAAGTGGGATCATGAAACGGGGGCCACAGGATGGGGAAACAAAGAATGGCAGAATTACACGAACGGGCTGAACACTTCCCTTTCCGGCGGGAAACTCAAAATAAACGTAATAAAAACAGGGGAAGGACAGCAGGTGAGGGATTATACCTCTTCTCGTATCAACAGCAGGGAAAGTTTTACTTACGGGCGGTTCGAAATAATGGCCAAAATGCCTGAATACAAAGGACCCGGCCTCTGGCCGGCCATCTGGATGCTGGGAAAGTCCATTCAGGAAGGAACCCCCTGGCCTCTGTGCGGAGAAGTCGATATCATGGAATACGTAAGCTGGAACCCTGATCATGTTGGCAGCGCCATACACATCGAAAGCAACAACCATGCCCGGGGCAATGCCATCACTTCGGGTCACATTCATTTACCAACAGCTGAAGAGGAATTTCATGTTTATGGCCTGATCTGGACTTATAACCGGCTGTATTTCTATATTGACCATCCTGATAACACGATCCTTACCTATCACCGGCCGGCCGGGTATGACCAGGAAAACTGGCCGTTTGACCGGCCGTTTTATTTCCTTTTCAATGTAGCCGTTGGCGGAACGTACGGAGGTGTGGAAGGTGTGGACAATTCGATTTTCCCGGCCGTAATGGAAATTGACTATGTACGTGTTTATCAACTGGAATAACACACCCCGAAAAACTCAGATAAACCGGATCAGGTTTTTGATACGGCCGGGTTGAGCCCAGTTCATGGTACCCTGCATCTGCAGCGACAGAAGGTACTTCTCAATGGCCGGCTGGCGTAGTTCCTCCAGGATACGCCGGGCTTCCTTCAGGCCGGTAGCCGGAATAAAAGCCTGCAGTGACTGGTTGGCCTGCCAGTGTCGCGGAAACAGTACCGGCCGGAAGGTTTTCTTTCCGTATGCTTCCCACACCACCTTCCACGGAGCAAAGCTGTAAGCTCCTACCCCCAGCATGGCCCACCATGTACCGCTTCTGATGCGCGATCCTACCATTCTGCCCTTCCGGTTTTCCAGAATGTACCGGTATCGGAGGAGATAATCTTCCAGGGCGGGGTATTGATTGATTTCTTCTGCCGTAAGCGGCTTACCGTCTTCCCGGTATGGCAGCAACACCCATTTCCGGGGTTGCGGTTTGTTCTCTGCAAAATTTTTCCGTGTAATCAGGGGAAAAACAAACCGGGAAGGCAGTAATACCTCATGGTTTACCCGGCAGGTATCCTCATCAACCGGTTCATAGCTATCGAAAAAGAATACATGGTTAGCTCCACAGGTATTAACGCCCTGCCGGGGAGCCGATTTCCGGTGGAGGCTCAGTGGTTTGAAATCTTTCAGCGGATGATTCATGCTTTCATCCAGTATGCTCAGTGGGCTGTCGGGTTGCAACAGGGGTTGTGCCAGCCGTGTAATCCACTGCTGTTTTTCCCTTCTTTCCCAGGGAACAGGGAAACACACCCGTGCATCCCTCCGGAAATGCACCAGGCCAAAGCGGGTGGAAACACCGTTGAAGATTCCGGTCCCCTGCAAGTCGATCACACGTTGCAGGGCATAAGAAGTGGTGCCTGCCCTGTATGAACGGAATTTCCGGCTGGCTTCCTCATTCAGTAACAGAGACAGAGGCATAAAAAAAATAGCCTCTCCCCCGGGTTTCAGAAAATCTGTAATGCTTTTTCTAACCACCAGGGCCGCCAGGTCCACGCGGGATCCGCCCAGCAGCAGGCTGCGGGAATTATCGGTCAGTCCGGCTCGTACAAATTCCTTTCTCACAAAGGCCTTGTATCTGTCAGGCAGGTCGGTATAATTGGCCCAGGGGGGATTCCCGAACAGAAAATCGGATGGAAAGGCAGGGAGTTTCAGTATATCAGCCCGGCTAAACTGAGCCGACATATCCAGTCCGTATTTCTCCCGGAACCGTTTCAGAGCTTCCCGGTAATTCTCTGTATTCAATTCATTCCCGAACAGCCTGTCTACCGGAAGGGCAGAAAGGGAATATCCCGATTTCAGGCCGGTGGTGATCAGGGCTTCCAGCAGGTTGCCGGCGCCCATGGTTGGATCGAAAATGCGGGCACCTGCCAGCCAGGAACGGAATATCCCGAATTTTTCCACAGCAAATTCACCCCAGTACAGGGGGGTAAACACATCCCCCATGCGCAGTTTACTGAATCCGGTATGTTCCCTGTGCTTTCCCATTGTTTACTATACCGGTGGGCTACAATAGCATCCTCTTTCACCTGACATCTTCCCTGAGCCGGGCATACCTGATCTCATCCACCAGCTTCCCCTGCTTGAATACTGCTTTCCGGAACACCCCTTCTTTCTCAAAACCACATTTTTCAAGCACCCTTTGCGAAGCCACATTGTATTCAAACACCCCGGTATGCAACCTGACCAGGTCAAGTTCATCGAAGGCATATTTTACGGCCAGCTTCAGGGCCCGTGTCATGATACCCATGTTCCAGTAAGGTTCTCCGAGGAAATAACCTATTTCTCCCGAACGGCGGTAGACATCCTTTTCAGGGTGTATGGCAACATTCCCCACGTACCGGCCTTTCCATTCAATGGCAAATATCCTCATTGACCGGCCGTGAGTAGCCACAAGGATAAAATCATAAGCATCTTTCAGTGTATAGGGATGGGGATAGGAATCCCTCAGGTTGATGCTGATCTTTTCGTTATTGGCCAGACCGGCCAGAATTGGGGCATCCTGTGGCCGCAGAGGCCTCAGTATCAAATCCCCATCTTCAAGCACTGCCATGTTTCAACATTTGCCATGTTTATTATTTATATCGGAAACGAAATTTCAGGTACCGTTTTCGATACCCGCGTCTTTTTCCGTCAAAACTCCGTCCCCGTAAATTCCTTCACCACTCTCAGGGTTTCACCCGTATCTTCCATTTCGAAAATACGGGGTTGGGCAGCAGGATTATTGGGCGCATGCAGAACCATCATGAGTTTGCCGTCGAAGGTAGTAAACAGCATCCCGTGGCCTCCGTCTTCCGCAAACAATGTTTCCTCCTGCTGCTTCCACGGGCCGGCCAGTTTCCCGGATTCGGAGATGGCTATTCCGCAGGTGTATCCGGTGTAGCCATGGCTGGTCCATATCATGAACAGTTTTCCTGATTTGCTGGTCTACAGGTAAGGTCCGTCGGTGACATGGCATCCGTGCTGGTCGGACTTTTTCACCCAGGGGCCATCACTTCCGTCAAACAACTTCATCGGCTCGCCCACCGTTTTCGACAGGTCATCTTCCAGCTGCACGTATTCAACGGTGCCGTTTTTAATCTGTACCCATTCGTGGCAGAACACCATATAAGGAATTCCGTCTTCCACCCACAGGGTGCCGTCGAGGGTCATCATATCGGGCGGAAGGGTGGAACGGTTCTCAAAAGGGGTATAGGGCCCCTTGGGATGCTCAGCCACCAGCACCTGCGAGCCTCTCGTCACACGTGGCAACCAGTTACGCCATTGCTCGGGGAACCTGTTGCGGGTATCAAACGTGAGGAACAGGTAGTATTTCCCTTTGTAATAATGCATTTCCGGGGCCCAGATGTTTACCACACGGATATCGCCCCAGATATCCTCAGCAGGGGTAAATATGATCTCGGGACCCTCCCAGGTGACCAGGTCTTTGCTGGTATACACCGGTACGTTCCGTCTCCCCATCCCTATCATATAATAGGTTTCCGTAACCGGATCGGGAAGGATGCACACATCGCGCATCCTGATCTCCTTCAGGTGCCACTGCCTTATTTCGGGTGCAGACCGGCCAGGCTGGGAATAAGACAGGATGGGAAGGAAGTATGCCAGACACACAACAAGTAATTTTTTCATGATCATGGTATTAAGGATTTTGGTAAATATGTTTCTTTTCAGGGGTTTATACTTGCCGGACCGATAGAAAATCCGTACGACCATTCCCGGTCGCCTTTCAGGGTATACCTGTCTAGGGTCCGTTTTCCCCAGCTGTTGCTTCCTCCCACCCCATGCAGCAACAGGTCGATATTGACGGTAGTCTGGTTGCGGCGGGGCAGTTGGAAATCGTGGGTGGTTTGTTCTATATCGTATTCGGTATAGGGCCATGCCCGGAAGCAGAAGGGCTGAAGGCCGTGAAACCGGATGCCGTTGCCCTGTTTGTCGGAAAACACCACCCAGCGGGTATCACACCGGCTGGCGTTGTCCTGGGTGGAAATATACGGAACGATGAATTCCTCCAGGTTCATGGAATAATTTCCCAGAAATGCGCTGCTTTTCCGGTCGGGGTAATTCTCATGGGGACCTCTTCCGTACCACGTGATCTGACTAAGTGATACCGGCAGGGAAAGACGCATACCGAATTTCGGAATTAGAGGAATATCTTCTTCGCCCGGGGTATAGTGCATCTTTACACTGACCATCCCGTTGCCATCCACCTGGTAAGAAACCAGCAGGCGGCTGTTCCCCACAGGCAGAGTAAACAGGTAATCAAGCCGTACCCGTCCGTTTTCTTCATCCATACTGAAAGAAACGGGTTCACGGTAAGCAGCCGCTTCTTTCCATGCGCCGAGCCGTTGTTCATAGGCATTCCTCTGCTGGTTATTGTTGGCGGGTTTCCAGAAATACGGCTCCAGCGGGAAAGAGCCAACATATTCCCGGTCATTCACCCGGTATGAGAGCATAGCCCCTGTTTCCCGGCTGAATGAAACGGAAAAGTTTTTTCCCTTCACCCGGATCACCTCCGCGTTATCCTCTGTATTCAGCTTTCCTCCATTACCGGGAACCCCGGCCGACAGGTCTTTTCCCTGCAAAATAAATTCTTCCGTGGCAACGGGTGTTCCGGCCGGAGCCCATTTCAGATCCTTCTTTAAACAAAATTCCATCCGGCCTGTATATTCCATACCCGGTTTCATTTCTGCCGGGTCCACCGGAAGGAGAAGGCTCATTACTTCTCCGGGAGGAAGGTCAATGGCCGGAAGCGCCACTTTCTTTATTTCAATTCCTTCTTCCAGCAGGATAAATAAGGCATCGAAACGGTTTAGGGATGTAAAAAAGTATTTGTTATCGATGCGTATTTCTCTTTTCTCCGGGTCGGCAAACTCCATCCACACCCCCTGGTACACTTTCTGCAGCTCGTAATAGTGTGGATGGGGAATTCTGTCGGGTCCCACCAGTCCGTTAATACAGAACTCTCCGTCGTTGGGCCTGTCGCCGAAATCACCTCCGAAAGCAAAAAATTCTCCTTTCCGCAGGGCGGTTCCGGCATGAAAGTTTTCAACCGGCATAGCCATTTCATTCACTTTCCTGATGAGGCCCTGGTCGACAAAATCCCACACGCAGCCACCGAGTTGCAAGGGGTTTCCGTAGATCACCTCCCAGTATTCCTTCAGGTTCCCCAGGGAATTCCCCATAGCATGGGCATATTCCCGCATAAAGAGCATTTTGGTTGTATCTTCCCACACCCAGGCAGCCAGCTCTTCGGGGGTAGGGTAATCGGCATCGCGAAAATCGGACACCTGCATATCGGCATGATAAAAATACGGCCTCGTTGTATCAATTTCTTCCATGGCTTTCCGCATGGCCACCAGGTTGCGGCCCGATCCCCCTTCATTGCCCAGTGACCAGATGAGCACGCAGGTATGGTTTTTATCGCGTTCCACCATGGATACGCCCCGGTCAACATGAGCCATTTTCCATCCGGGGTGATCTCCCAGCACCCGGCTTCCGGTACCGAAATCATGCGATTCCTGGTTGGCCTCATCCATAACAAACAGCCCGTATTCATCGCAGAGCCGGTACCATCGTGGATCGTTGGGGTAATGGGAGGTACGTACCAGGTTCACATTGGCCCGTTTGATCAACCCGATATCCCTGACCATGGTCTGCATGTCCACATGCCTGCCCATGCGGGGATGGTGTTCGTGCCGGTTCACTCCCCTGATCTTTATGGATTTCCCGTTCACATACAACTGCCTGTTTTTCAATTCCACTTCACGAAAGCCGAATTCCCAGGGTATGGTTTCCAGTACTTTCCCGTTCTGCTCCAGGGAGATGACCAGGGTATACAGATTCGGTTCCTCATCGGTCCAGAGGGCAGGTTGTTCCACCCATTTTTCAAGGATCACCATACTTTCATCACCTGCCGGGATGCGAATATTTTCCTTTCCCAGAAAATGTTCATCCACTAGGTCACCGGAGGGATGGTATAGGGACACTTTCAGCCCGATTCTTCCGGCTTCTGCGGTATGGGTGTTCCTGAGAACCGTCTGCAGCCTCAGCCGGGCATCCCGGTAATCCTCGTCCAGGTCGGTAGTCAGGTAAAAATCGCGCAGGTACACCGGTGGACGCAGCACCAGATTCACATCGCGGAAGATCCCGCTGAGTCTCCACATATCCTGATCTTCCAAGTAGCTCCCGTCGCACCACCGGTACACTTCCACCGACACACTGTTCTGCCCTTCCTTTACATAAGGAGTGATGTTGAATTCTGCGGGAGTATACGATCCCTGGCTGTATCCCACTTTCTGCCCGTTCACCCACAGGTACATGGCCGATTCCACCCCTCCGAAATGAATGAAAACATTCCCCGACAGGTCGTCAGCCGAAAGGGCAAAGTTCCTCCGGTAGCTGCCCACCGGGTTTCTGGCCGCATAGCTGGTATAAAACGGGGGAGGGTTTGAGGTAACCCGTGGCGGGTCTCTGCGGAAAGGATAAGTAATATTCGAATAGATGGGAGTACCGTACCCCTGGGTTTGCCAGTTCCCGGGAACATATATCACATCCCAGTTCCCGGTATTGAAATCCTGGCGGTAGAATTCGGCAGGACGGTAATCCGGATCGGGTGACCAACGGAATTTCCATTTCCCGTTTAGAGAGATCACCCTTTCAGTATCTTCTCCCTGAAATGCCCGGGCTGCATCGCGGTAAGGGATAAGGGAAGCATGAGGCAGTTCCTTGTTAATACCGAGAACCGCAGGATTTTCCCAGTCGGGCTGAGCCCGTAATGTTCCGAAACAGCATACGGCAGCTGTCAGAATCAGTATTTTTTCCATGGTACAGGTTATTTTGCCGGGGGCATCACTCACACCGCCGTTCAGGAAACTACGACGGTTCCCTCATACTTACTGTAACCTTTTTCATTCATAACAGACATCAGCGGGATTCTGGCGCCTTTCATCATGGCACAGCCCACTTCGCCCTGCTTATTAATGGCCACAAATTTTTCGGAAGGGAAAAAGTCGGGATTCACCTTGCGGTACTTACGGATAATCATCTGCAGGGCATCCTCGCAGGCCTGCTGAGGAGATCTTCCTTCGCTCATTCTCATGACCATGTAATAGGAAGCACAGGATTTGATCACATCCTCGCCCCGGCCTGTGGCTCCGGCGGCTCCCACTTCATTGTCTACATACAAACCGGCTCCGATGATGGGTGAATCACCCACGCGTCCCGGCAGTTTAAAGCTCAGGCCGCTGGTGGTGGTGATGCCTGCCACATTCCCGCCGGCATCAACAGCCAGCACATTGGTGGTGCCATAATGATGCTCAATATCGGGAAAATCACGCCAGTATGCTTCTTCCTTCTGCAATTCGATTAAATGTTCAGGCGCTCCCCAGTCATCCTGGTCACTGAGGTTTTCTTTCCAGCGGAGCCAGATTTCCCGGGCTTTCCCGGTAAGAAGGTTTTCTTCTGGGAATCCCCAGGCACGGGCAAATTCCAGGGCTCCCTGCCCCACCAGCAGGACATGGTCGGTACGTTCCATCACCAGGCGGGCCACGGAAGATGGGGTTTTGATGTTCTCCAGGCAGGCTACCGCCCCGGCATTGTAGGTTTTCCCGTCCATTATGGAAGCATCAAGCTGCACAACCCCTCTTTCATTGGGCAGGCCACCGTAGCCCACGCTGGTATCTTCGGGATCGACTTCAATGATATTGGCCGCTTTTTCCACTGCGTCAATGGCCGTGCCTCCCCCTAACAGCACTTCCCATCCGGCTTCCATGGCTTTCCGTCCGGTTTCGTTGGAATGGCTGGTTATAATGAGGGGGATGGTGCCCTGCCCCTTCTGGCGGGCCAGCAGGTTCACCGAGGGGATCATGAGCGCCCCGGCGCTCAGTCCCAGGCTTCTGAAAAGAAACTGTCTGCGTGAATGTTGTTGGGACATGATGGTAAAAATTTATAATACTGACGGGTTTGAAGGTAAGAAAAGAATGGCGATTATGAAAGAAGAAGAAGGAAAGGATCATTCGGAAGGAATGCCGGCAGAAGGTTTGTCAAAGTGGGCTGATACCTCCGAAATGGCCGGTACAAGTCGGCTTCGAAGAATGCGTATGCGGAAGCTGTTTGAAGTGACCGGTGGGAACCGCAGAATGCGTTTATACCCCACATTGGTCCCTGCTGCCATTTCCTTCCACTCACCGTTTACCCGGGCATCCAGGGCATGGGCTTCGATCCGTTCACTGTGCGTAGCCACCGACTCCTGTATCACAAAGCGGTTGACGGTAACCGGCCTGGGCACAGTAATCACCAGCTGACGATTTTTTCCTTTTGGCAGCATCCAGGTTTGGTTATCCCCGTCGAGAACTTCCAGAGGCCCCCTGGCCCCTTCCAGCAGGTTTTTTCCGTAGGTTTTCCTGATGCGACGGCCCACCGTTTCCAGCACGGCCACATCCCGTTCAGGGAACCGTCCCTGCCGGTTGGGAGGAATATTCAGCAGGAAAATGGAATTCCCCCCCACGGCCCTTTCGTAAATATCGTACACCTCTTCTGCCGTTCGCACCCGCTGGGAGGGTTCGTCGCGGTAAAACCAGCCGTCGCGGATGGAGGTATTGGTCTCTGCGGGCTGGTAATGCAGGAAACGAGCCTGCAGCAACTGCTCCCTGTATCCTACTGAATCGGCCGTGATGTCTTCGAACCGGTCGATCCGGACAGGATCGGTGGAATAGGGTATCACATTCCATTCACTTTTGCGGGTACGCCCCGCTTCGTTTCCACACCATCGGATATCCTGCCTTCCGAAAATTACGGCATCGGGTGCCAGGGTACGGATCAGTTTCTCCCAGGCACGGAAAGCATATTTCTGTCCCCCCTTCTTTTTTGGATGGGCCCCGTCAAGCCATACTTCATGAATGGGTCCGTATTCTGTAAGCAGCTCGAACAGCTGGTTCAGGTAATACTCATTGTAATCGTCCACCACAAAGCGAAAGGTGGTTTTGTTCTCAAAAGGGCGTCCTTCCACCGGTCGGGGTATTTGTCTGGGAGTATATTCGCTCAGGTTTCCGTACAAACCTCCGGGACTTTCCATCTGATAGAGATCGGCCGGTGAAAGATAGATACCCAGTTTGATTCCGTACTTCCGGCAGGAAGCCGACAGTTCCTTCAGCACATCTCCTTTCCCGCTGCGGTAAGGCGATGACATTACCCCATGCCGTGTATACCGGCTCTGCCACAGGCAGAATCCGTCGTGGTGCTTGGCGGTAAAAATGACCCTTTTCATACCGGCAGCCTGCATTGCCCGGCACCATTGGTCTGTATCGAGGATTTGCAGGTCGAACACGCCAGGATCTTCCCGTCCTGTTCCCCATTCCCTTTGTGTAAACGTGTTCGGACCAAAATGGACAAATGCAATAAATTCATCCTGCAGGGCGGCAACCTGTTCAGGGGTAGGAACCACATGGGCCGCCTTGATCAGAATCGAATCGGCGGTATCATCGGCATCGACCGGAAGGGTATGCGCAACGGGCATATAAAGGCCATCATCCCGTTTACAGGAAGAAAGGGTTATCAGCAGGAAAGCCGTAACAATTCCGATACCCGTCAGCAGGCGTTGTCGTTTCACTTCGAGGTTTTCAGAAGTATTCAACCCTTAAATATAAAGAAAAGTAACGAAGAATGCGCTTCGGGACTGCCTGGTTCTGTGCCGGAACCACAGGAATGGCTACCGGAATGATCACGATCCCCGGTTTACCACTTTCCCCCAGGTATCCTTCAGCGGAACCGTTTGGTTGAATACCGGTTTGCCGGGCGTACTGTCAGGATCCACACAGAAATATCCAACCCTCTGGAACTGGAACTTATCCAGGGGATGGACATTCCCCAGCCGGGGTTCCAGTTTGCAACCCGTGATAATTTTCAGGGAATCGGGATTCAGGAATTCCTTAAAATCCCTGTCTTTATGCCCCAGGGGATCGGGATCGTTGAACAGGCGGTCGTACATCCTCACTTCCGCATCAATGGCATGGGCGGCCGACACCCAGTGAAGAGTTCCCTTTACTTTCCGTTGCGCACCGCTTCCGCTTCTTGTATCCGGATCGTACGTGCAGCGTAATTCAATAATTTCTCCTTCATGGTTCTTTACTACTTTTTCACAGCGGATAATATAGGCACTTTTCAGCCGGACTTCTCCTCCGGGCTTCAGCCGGAAAAATTTTTTCGGGGGGTCTTCCATAAAATCGTCCCGTTCAATATACAATTCCCGGCTGAAGGGTACCTGCCGGGTTCCCATGCTTTCATCCTCCGGATTGTTCACAGTTTCGAGCATTTCCACCTTTCCTTCAGGAAAATTTTCGATCACCACCTTCAGTGGCCGCAGCACCGCCATCACACGGGGAGCTATTCTGTTCAGGTCGTCGCGCACACTGTGTTCGAGCAGCGACACATCGATCACGCTGTCGGTTTTGGTTACTCCTACTTTTTCGGCAAAAACCCGGATGGATTGCGGGGTATATCCCCTTCGGCGGAGACCTGATATGGTGGGCATGCGGGGGTCATCCCAGCCTTTGACAATACCCTTCTGCACCAGTTCAAGGAGACGGCGCTTACTCATGACCGTATAATTCAGATTCAGGCGGGCAAATTCGATCTGCCGGGGACGCACGGTTCCCGGAGTATATACCTGATCGAGGAACCAGTCGTACAGGGGCCGGTGCACCTCAAATTCCAGGGTGCACACCGAATGGGTGATCCCCTCGATATAATCGGATTGTCCGTGGGCAAAATCGTACATGGGGTAAACGCACCACTTGTCGCCAGTACGGTGGTGTGATCTGTGCATAATGCGGTACATAATGGGATCACGCAAATGCATGTTGGGAGAAGCCATATCGATTCTGGCCCGGAGCACTTTCTCCCCTTCTCCGTATTTTCCGTCCCTCATTTCCCTGAAAAGCCTGAGATTTTCTTCCGGCGCACGGTTGCGGTAAGGGCTTTCTTTCCCGGGAACCGTGGGGGTCCCCTTCTGCCCGGCAATCTGCTCAGCCGACTGGTCATCCACATAGGCTTTGCCGTCCATGATCATTTTTTCCGCCCAGACGTACAACTGGTCGAAATAATCGGATGCATAAAATTCCCGTTCTTCCCAGTCGAATCCCAGCCAGCGGATATCTTCCCTTATGGAATCGACATATTCCTGTTCTTCTTTGGTAGGATTGGTATCATCGTACCGCAGGTTGCATTTGCCTCCGTATTTTCGGGCCAGTCCGAAATTGAGGCAGATTGACTTGGCATGACCAATGTGCAGGTACCCGTTGGGTTCGGGAGGAAAACGGGTATGCACTTTCCCGTTATTTTTTCCGGCTTTCAGATCGCCGGTAATGATCTGTTCAATAAAATTCAGGGATGATCTTTTTTCTTCCATCGGAAATAAAATAAGCGATTGGCAAACAGCTTACAAAAATAGGAGGAAATTGCACAGGATGGAAAAACATATAAATAAAATTCATATTTCTGCTTCACGGTGAAAAAATGTTGAAAAATCGGGGATAAAAGCCGGCAGGAAAAGGACAATGTAAAATAATGATTCGTAACATTGCAAAATAAATGAACCATTTGGCCGGCCCGATGGGAGTGATCCGGATCGAAAATATGGAATTTTATGCCTACCACGGGCACTTCCGTGAAGAGCAGATCGTAGGGAACCGTTTTCTGGTTGACCTTTCGCTGGAAACCGATATGACCCTTCCGTCATCCACCGATAACCTGCGGGATGCGGTAAATTACCAGAAAGCCTATGAAATCGTGAAAAGGGAGATGCAGAAAAAATCGCATCTTCTGGAGCATATTGCTTCCCGCATCCTCGACGCCCTGTACGACGAACTGACGGGGATAGACAGGGCCACGATCAAAGTGTCGAAAATGAACCCACCCGTAGGAGGAAGGGTGGAATGCGTAAGCGTTACTCTGAGCAAATAATCTTCGGTATGGAAGCAATTTCCAAAAAATGTCCCAGGTGCGGGCGCACTTTTTCCTGTTTTCAGCAAACCGACAGGCCCTGCTGGTGTGAGAAATACCTGATCTCCCCCGAGGTGCTGGTTAAAATCAGGGAGAAGTACAACGATTGCCTGTGCCCCGATTGCCTGCCGGAATATGCAGAAAATGTGGATGATTTCTCCCGGAAAGACCTGATCAGCACATAAGAACCATTCCCTACCGGGCAGCTTTTTGCTGCATGGTATCCATGGCTCCCATCAGATAAAAGAAGGGGGCATTCCAGTTGATAGCAATTTCATTGGTGGAATAACTGCATTCCGAATCGGTATACGACCGGGCCGGAAAGGAAGACCTTTTGACCAGCGTTCCGCAGTCGTGCATTACCTGCGTGTTAGGCCCTCCTGCCAGGAAGCCCGGCACAGGTTCCGGTATCCCGTCGGCAGCGGAGGGGCGGTGGTGAATATTCACGGGTGAGCGGGAACCAAAACCGGTAGCAAAACAATATCCTGTGGCATTTCTTCCCAACAGATAGTCAACATCTCCCTGTATGGCAGCAAGGTATTTCTCATCACCCGAAATGTTCATTGCGATCAGCTTGACCAAAGCCTGGTTTGCCACCTCCGCGTTACTGCCCCATTCGAAATGATCCAGGCTTACCAGATAGGGAGAATCACTGTATTTCTCAAACAGGATATCGGCCCGTTCCATCAGTTTCTGACGAGCCAGTCCGGCAGCCGTAGGGAATGCTTCATGACCGGAAAGTACCAGGGACCATAACCCGAGCATATCTACCCGGTTCCAGGTGGGGGTTCTGAATTCATGGTCCCTGATATATCCGGTATTTACTGTGCCGGGATCTTCCCCGGTAAGAGCCAGTTCCGTTTCCGCCCAGAACCACTCGTCTTCCAGGTTCCCGTCACCGTACTCTCCTGTTTGAATATCGGCGGGCTGGCGGTATATAACATTTGGGTGTTCCCGGGCCCATGCCATGGCTTTCCGGGCTGCCCGCAGGCATATTTCCGGCAGGTTTTCCGTCTCCGGCCCCGGATAATTTTTCAGCACCCGGGCAGCCATGGCCGTCACTGCGGCAAAATTCAGGGCAGCGGCGGTAGATTTCTGTACCACGTACCGTGGTTCGGTGACCTGATGAGGCATCACAAACCCGCTGAAATTTTTATGGGTTAGCTTATGGTATACTCCCCCATCGGCCGGATCCTGCATAGTAAGCATCCACTTCAGATTGTACATCAGTTCGTCGGCCACATCGGGCAGGGCATTGTTGCTTTCCGGTATATTCAGGCTGAGTTCCCGGCAGTATTCCGGATATTGCTGTAAAAACAGCAACAGGGTATACGTAGTGATCCCGCTGTTTACCACATATTTGTTGTAATCACCGGCATCATACCAGCCCCCCGGGCTGGAAATCACCGTACCTGCGGGTCGCGATGGAGAGGCTGCCGATTGATGGATGATGACCGCCGTATCGGGATGGCCTGCAGGCCGGGCCCATTTCCCCCCGTATTCCGGGGCAATTTCCATCCCTGACCGGTTATAATAAAAGGCACGTAAGGAAGCCAGGGCAATGTCGCCGTATACATTTTCTCCGATGGAGAATGGCCAGGAAGATGCAGCAGGCTGGCGGGTAACAAGCCGGTAGATTCCGGGTTTACGGAGGGCCGAAAAATCGGCAGCTCTTACCGTATCGCCTGAAAACGACCAGTACCGGGGGACGCCGGTCTTGCCTGAAAACACAGTTTTCCCGGTTTCTTCGTCCACCACCTCGAATTCTGTAGCGGGAAATCTCAGGAGAGCCATTTTCACGGAAGCGGGTTGATATCCTGCCTGGTTGATCAGAAACAGCCCGGTGGAGTCGGACCGGCTGTTTCTGTCAGCACCTCCAGACCCGGTACCGCAGCCTGTCATATAAAGTAAACAGGTAGTAACCACGGCTCCGGTAAAAAAACAGAGGGCGATTCGTTTCATATCTGTAAAATTTTTGTTTTGTTCCGGGGGGTTTACCCCATAATTACTTGAATGGTATGCATAGTCCCCTCCGGAAAGGGAGGGATAAGATTACCTGTTTGCGGCTGCCCGTCGACCAGAATTTCCTTTATTCCTTTCTGCCTGTGCCCGGGATTCAGCACGTCAATCTTATAAACGGCCCCCCGGAATTTCCGGGTCATACGGAAACCGTCCCATTCGTCAGGAATGCAGGGATCAATCCTCAACCCGTCAAACTCAGGGCGCACTCCCAGGATGTACTGGGTAATGGTATGCATGCACCAGGCGGCCGTGCCGGTCAGCCAGCTGTTTTTGGCTTCACCGGGCCTGTCTGCATCTTTGCCTGCGATCATCTGGGAGTACACATAGGGTTCAGTACGGTGCAGATCACTGATCTCTTCTGAATAGGAAGGCGTTATTCGGGTATAATAATCGAACGCCCGATTGCCGTTCCCTGTGCAGGTTTCTGCGATCATAATCCAGGGATTGTTATGGCAGAAGACTCCCGCATTTTCCTTGTATCCCTCAGGATAGCTCGATATTTCCCCCAATTGGAGATAATACCGGGTATAGGCCGGATGGTTCAGCACAATGCCGTACGGGCAGGCCAGGTATCGGTTTACCGATTCAAGTGCCTGAACCGCTTTCCCGTCACCGTGACCAACTCCTGCCATGATGCACATGCCCTGGGATTCGATAAAGATTTTTCCCTCTTCGTTTTCCCTGCTTCCCACTTTTTCGCCAAAATGGTCATAGGCCCGGAGGAACCATTCTCCGTCCCATCCGTATTTTCCAATGATCTCGGCCATTTTTGCGGTATGTCCCCGCACTTCGGCCGCCAGGTCATGCAACCCTCTCTTTTCCGCCATGACTGCCAGATCGTTCCCGTACAGGACGAACATGCCGGCTATAAATACCGATTCGGCCCTGCCTCCCTCCCGGTTCCCGGTTGTTTGAAAACTTTCATCGGGATTGGTGGAAAAGCAGTTCAGGTTAAGGCAGTCGTTCCAGTCGGCCCGGCCAATCAGGGGAAGGCCGTGGGGACCCCGGTTATTCAATATGTAACGGAAGGCCCTTTCCAGATGACCGAAAAGGGTATCGGTTCTGGAAAGATCGTTATCGAAAGGTACGGTCTCGTCGAGAATGGACCAGTCGCCTGTTTCCCTTACATACACGGCTGTTCCGAAAATAAGCCAGAGAGGATCGTCATTGAAATTCCCTCCGATATCCCCGTTGCCTCTTTTCGTAAGAGGCTGGTACTGATGGTAAGCGCTTCCATCTTCAAACTGGGTGGAGGCAATATCGATAATCCGCTGGCGGGCCAGATGAGGGGCCATGTGCACATACCCTGCCAGGTCCTGGTTGGAATCGCGGAATCCCATCCCCCGGCCAATTCCTGATTCAAAATAGGAGGCGCTGCGAGACATATGGTAGGTAACCATACACTGGTAAGGATTCCATATATTTACCATACGGGTCAGCCGTGGGTCAGAATGTTCCAGCCTGACGGAGGAGAGAAGACCGGTCCAGTGATCTTTCAGGGATGAGAGGGCTTCACGTACCCTGCCGAACGTACTGTAGCGGTTGATCATGGCTTCCGCTTTCTTTTTATTGATCACTCCCGGCGATATGAATTTCTCCTCACCGCGATTTTCCACATAACCCAGCACAAAAACAATATCCCGTGTTTCACCTGCTTCCATTGAAATCTCAAGGCAATGCGATGCCACGGGCGACCAGCCATGGGCAATGGAATTCCGGGGCTTTCCTGAAAAAACCGTATCGGGGTGGTCGAAACCGTTGTACATGCCCAGGAAAGTCTCCCTGTCGGTGTCAAAACCGGCCAGCGGTTTGTTGACCGAATAAAATGCATAATGGTTCCTTCTTTCCCTGTATTCCGTTTTATGATAGAGCACACTTCCTTCCGCCTCCACTTCACCGGTGGAAAAATTACGCTGGAAATTGGTCATATCGTCGAGAGCATTCCACAGGCACCATTCCACAAAAGAGAAGAGAAGGATATTTTTCGTACGGGGACTCTTGTTTGTCAGTCTGACCCACTGGATTTCGCAGGGATCATCCAGAGGAACAAAATAGGTTACCCCGGCTTCCACCAGGTTTTTCTCCGCCGTGATCACCGTATACCCCAGTCCGTGCCGGCAGGTATACCGGTCGAGGTTTTCTTTTACAGGTTTCCAGCCCGGCGACCATACCGAGCCGTTATCATTGATATAGAAATACTTCCCTCCGTCATCCAGAGGAACATTATTATAGCGGAAACGGGTGATGCGGCGCAGGCGGGCATCACGGAAGAAGCTGTATCCCCCGGCCGTGTTTGAAATAATGGAAAAGAAATCACGGTTTCCCAGGTAATTGATCCAGGGATAGGGGGTTTTCCACCGGTTTATCACATATTCCCTGTTCTGATCGTCAAAATGTCCGTATTGCATGGCCAGTGATTTAAGGAATTAATCTTTCAGTTTGTTCCACCAGGTAAACTTGAGGATCAGTGTGGTTCCTGCCATGATCCCGATGGCAATCAAGAATGGCGTCCATTCGCGAAGGACCAGGAATATGGGAAAAGCGATCAGGGTGGTTTGCCACACGATACCCACCACAATATTGAACATATCCAGCCAGAAATTGTGGTTGCCTTCGAAAGAAGGATCTTCACGCACCACCATTTTGTGGACCGGTTTCCAGAATCCCCAGGGGCGGACGCTTTTATAGAAATTTTTCAGCGTTTCAGGATCTTCGGGTTTGGTAAGCAACGATCCCAGCACACTTCCGGCAGTAGAAACCAGCAGGATGATGGGAAAAGCGTTCATACTGAAATTATTCAGAAGAGGCCACTTGTGGAGGATTCCCAGGTTCAGAAGAGGCAGGATCAGGGCGGCTCCGATGCCGGCCACCATGCCCCAGAAATAACCGTATCCGTTAAACCTCCACCAGTACCACTTCAGAACATTGGGCGCGGTATATCCACCCCACAAGGCTGCCGTAAGCCACAGGACCACATCATTGATCGAGGTGATGAGAAAGCCCACGGTGATGCCGATGATCACAATCAGCAATGATGAGGCGTAACTCATCATGACATATTTCTTCTCATCCGCATTGGGATTGATATACTTTTTGTATATATCGTTCACAATATACGCCGGGGCGGCATTCACGGTGGCGGCAAAATTGCTCATAAAAGCCGCAAAAAGGCCGGCCATCAGGAATCCGAGCAATCCCACGGGCACGTAGGTGGCCAGTACCTCCGGAAGAATGCTTTCGAAATCGGGTTCAGTAAGCGAACCTGTATACAAACTGTCAAAATGGACCAGGGCCAGTACGGTAAGCCCGGTAATCATAAAATATCTTCCCGGATTCAGTACCACATTCACCAGGGAGCTCATTTTGGAAGCCTCGCTGGGGTTACGTGTGGCCAGAATACGCTGCATGTCATAGTTCGGAGCCGGGCCGGCAGCCGAAACAAAGATGCCTTTGAAAAGCATCATGATAAAAAACAATCCGAACATCTGATAACCGTCGTTCACGATCCACTCGTTAAAGGCATGCAGCTTGTCGGATGCCGCACCGGAGATCTGTGTCCAGTCAAGCCCCACGGTCCAGCCGAACCAGATGCTTTTCCATCCTTCCGGCACAAAGGCATCGATGGTTCCGGGGGCCACCTGAGTCATGGCAATGATCCCGATGGCAATGGAAGAAATGATAAGGATACCGTACTGAATGACCTCGGTGATCACCACGCTGAACATACCTCCTTTCACTACATAAAACGTGGTAACAGCCATCAGGATCAGGGCATAAAGATTCACATTGATCTGTGGGTGTTTAAGCAGGTATTCGGGGTTGGTCACAATGGGGGGCAGAAAAGCCGAAGCGAATTTTCCTATTCCCTTGAATCCGTATGACAGGAATCCGATCACTGAGACCAGGGCAAAGATCACCACAATGATGTGTGAAAGATTGGCCGCCAGTCCTTTCCCAAAACGTGTCCTGATCCATTCAGCGCCTGTCATAACCCGGGAGCGGCGCAACCAGGCCGAGAGGTAAACCATCAGAAAGATCTGGTTGAAAACAGGCCAGAGCCAGGGAATCCAGATACTTTTCAATCCATACACGGCAAGCCAGTAAACAATCAGCATGGTACCGGCTATATCGAACATACCCGAAGCATTCGATATTCCCAGAAAATACCAGGGAAGGGTATTCCCTCCGAGAAAATACGACCGGATATTCCGGGAAGCCCTGTGGGAAACCCAGTATCCGATAAAAACGGTGGCTATCAGATACAGCACGACAATACCCAGGTCAATAACGTGCAGGTTCATGACTGAAAACACATTAAGAGGTAACAGGAATCAGCAGGAGAAGAAGAGAGAAGATTTGATATAGGTGGCAGAAGCATATGGCAGGGGATGAATTCTGGTAACAACCGCTCAAACGATAAAGGAGATCCGGTTTTTCTTGGTTTTTTCATACACCTCCCGGCTGAACAGATAATACTGAGCAGGCTTATGAGGCACGCCTTTCTGTTTCTTCTTCAAAGGAATTACATAATGCATCTGTGATATTTTTTTCCGGAAGTTCCGTTTGTCGAAAGATGCACCCAGAAGGGCTTCATACAGTTTCTGTAATTGCGAAAGAGTGAAATAGTCGGGCAGGAGCTCAAAGGCAATAGGCTCCACTTTCACTTTCTTCTGCAGGGCCTCCAGGGCCTTATAAAATATATACTTGTGATCAAACGCCATCTCCATATTCTTCACCTCATTCACCGGATACCACTGCACGTTTTTTTCCGACAATTTCAGGGTCACCTGTGTATTATCGATCAGCGCCAGGTAGCCCACGGTAATGATCCGGTCGGCGAAACCCTTGTTGATATGCTTCAGCCATAACTGGTCTTTTTCAGAGGAAACCCTGTCAAGTTGCCCGAAAGCGGCAAATTGTTCAAGAAATAAATTGTCAAGCCCCGTCAGCTCTTTCAGTATTCTGTAAGCAGCCGTATCCAGGTCTTCGTCATCGTAAATATGGTAACCGGTAAGTGTGTGGTCGCTGATCAACACTTTCCCCGTTCTTTCATCTTTCAGTTCCCGGTCAACCAGCAATACATTCAATTTCTCAAAATCAAAGCCGAATATAACACAGTCAACTGATACATTCGGAACAATTTTGTGGGATATCATTGTTTTTCAGTTATATAAAACATTACAACCCTTAGTGTATCTTCCATATATGCTTCAAATATATTGTAATTACACAGGATAATCAATATACAACGGCATGGTAAATTTGACGGCTTCAGGCATTCATATTCCTTTGACCGTCTTTTTTGTTTTATTTTTTCTTCAGATACTCTGCCGGAATAAAATCGGGAAAATATGAAAAGCAGGGGGAACCGGAAAAATCCCTTCCGGAAAGAAATATTAAGTGTAGCATATACACTATCTGGATAGCGTACGGCTGGCCTGCCTTAAGGCAAGCAATAAATAATAATAATTGGACAAAATAGTATCAATGCTGCCGATGAAGTATATGTATTTTTATTTTGTCCTAAACTAACCAGCTATGCAAAACATCTTTTTCAGACGAGTTTATCTTTTTTGTCTGGCAGTTTTAATGTCTGCATTCACGCTATCCGCGCAACAGGAGATGACTGTTACGGGAAAGGTGGTTGATCAGACAAATACTGCCTTACCCGGAGCTTCTGTTGTAGTGAAGGGTACGACAATAGGTACAGCAACGGATGCTGAAGGCAGGTTCACCCTGAATGTGCCCGAAGGTTCGGAGTATCTTGTGGTTTCTTTCGTTGGAATGGAACCACAGGAGGTTTTGATCACACAGGAACCCATGACCGTTACCCTGATGCCTTCAGGGAATATCATGGACGAAGTGGTAGTAATTGGATACGGAACCATGAGAAGGTCGGAAGTCACTTCCGCCATTGCTTCTGTGTCCAGCAATGATATTGAGAATCTCGTGGTTACCGGAGTAGACCAGGCCCTGCAGGGAAAAGTGGCCGGTATGATGGTAACCAGTAACAGCGGCCAACCCGGTGGAGGTGTTGCATTGCGTGTCAGGGGAATTACGACGATCAACAGCAACGATCCTTTGATCGTGATCGACGGAGTTCCCTTTACCAGCAACACGGTATCGAACTCCGGATTTTCAGGCCTGGGTGGATCGGACGGACAAACCGGCAACAGTGTACTGGCCACGCTGAACCCCAACGACATTGAATCCATTGATGTGCTGAAAGATGCCTCAGCGCAGGCCATTTACGGATCACAGGCTGCCAACGGGGTGATTATCATCACCACCAAAAAAGGCCGTTCTGGTGAAGGAAAGATCAGCTATGATTTCAATTTCGGCCGGCAACGTATTTATAAAAAACTGGATCTGATGAATCTGCGGGAATTTGCCCAGTATCAAAACGAAGTGGCTCCCCTGATGGGACAGGAACCTGCAGAGGAATTTGCCGATCCTTCCCTGTTGGGGGAAGGAACCGACTGGCAGGAGGCCATTTTTAGAACCGGGACCGTTCAGGATCACCAGTTAAGCTTTTCGGGAGGGAGGGAAAATATGAATTATTATCTGTCTCTCGGCGTTTATGACCAAACCGGTATCCTGATCGGATCGGACTTCAACAGGTACACTACCCGTTTTAACCTCGACAACCAGATCAAATCCTGGCTGAAAGTGGGTGTCAGTTCAAACATTACCCGCAGCGTGCAAAACGTCACCCTGGCCGATGCTGCTGAAAGTACTATCTGGTGGGCTGCCCTGCAGAGCCCCCTGGTCCCCGTCAAAAATATTGATGGAACCTGGGCGGGAAATGCTAATGTGGGAGGGTATACCTATACGCAGGACAACCCGGTAGCCACCAGCAGCAACCGGGGAAATAAAACCACCATATCACAAATATTCGGAAGCATGTTCGCCGATGTACAGATTCTGGAGGGACTTACCTTACACAACGAGGTATCTTACAACATCGGTCTCCGTAACAACATCGCCTTCCAGTATGCCGCCAATGTTGGAACCCGCAGCTTGCAATCGCAATTATATGATAGCAGGAACAATTCCTATTATTATGCCCTGAGAAATTATCTCAATTTTGGCAAAGTCTTCGGAAAGCACAACGTAAACCTGACAGGAGGGCATGAAGCACAGTATTCATACTGGGAACAGGTCAGCGGCAAGAAAACCGACCTGCAGAACAATATTCTTGACCTGAATGTTGGAAACAGTGATAAAACGACCTGGGACCTGAACGGTGGAAAAGGCGACTGGGCCATGGAATCGTATTTCATCAGGGGGAATTACACCTTCGATGACCGGTATTCGGTTACCCTGAGCTACCGCGCCGACGGTTCATCCAATTTTGGTCCGAACAACAAATGGGGATATTTCCCGGGTGCGTCGGTAGGATGGACGGTGAGCAATGAAAGTTTTGCCGCCGACTGGTTTCATGTGGTAAACTTCATGAAGATCAGGCTGGGAATCGGCGCCGTGGGGAATCAGAACCTGCCCTCGGGCGCACCAAACCCGCCGTATACCGCCGGTGTGAATTTCTGGCCCGGCCCGGTTGGTTTCGGGCAGGTTGGAAATTCTTCCACCAACTTCATCAGCGGCATTGCCAACCCCAACCTCAGCTGGGAATCGGTTATAACCCGGAATGCGGGAATAGACCTTGGTCTGCTGAAAGGAAGGGTCGATGTGACGTTCGATATCTACAAAAAGATCACTTCAGAAATGCTTCTCTTCAGTACCGGTCCTACCCTTCTGGGAATCGGAGACCAGTGGAACGACCTGAAAGCCCCCATTGGGAATGTAGGACAAATGACCAACTCCGGTGTTGATCTGAACATTACCAGCCGGAATATCATGACAGCCCGGTTCAAATGGAACACCACCTTTATTTTTTCCCATTACAAAAACCGGCTTGACAAACTGATCAATGAAGAATCATCCATTAACGGAAGGGTTTATTACGACCGCTTCACCATCACCCATACCACACCCGGTTATGCGGTAGGATCGTTCTGGGGGCTGAAGACCGACGGTCTGTTCCGCACACAGGAAGACCTGGACAATGCCATGACCCAGTTCGGATATACCGTATCGGAAGACCAGACCTGGTTAGGCGATGTTCGTTTCGTTGACGTCAGCGGTGATGGTCAGATCGATGCCAGCGACCTTACTTTTATTGGCAGCCCTCTGCCCGATTTCACCTACGGACTGACCAACAATTTCCAGTTTATGGACTTTGACCTCTCTATATTTATCCAGGGAAGCCATGGGGCTGAAATCTACAATTTTCTCAAATGGCAGACTGAAAAAATGGACAACGCCTATTACAACCAGTCGAGGACGGTTATGGATCGGTACACCGAAGAAAACACCGAAGGAAGCCTGCCCCGTTTCACCACAACCAATACCAACAACACCTATATGTCGGACAGGTATATTGAAGACGGGTCATACCTGCGTATCCAGAACATTACCCTGGGTTACAGGCTGCCC
Source organism: Bacteroidota bacterium (assembly GCA_011049175.1). Taxonomy (GTDB): domain Bacteria; phylum Bacteroidota; class Bacteroidia; order Bacteroidales; family VadinHA17; genus HyVt-105. Next base: position 90,180 of record DSCJ01000115.1, read on the forward strand.
GCCGAACTGGCAGGCAGAATCATGATGTCGAACCTGCGGGTGTATGTTTCCGTTCAAAATCTGTACACTTTCACCGATTACAGCGGCTATGATCCGGAAGTGGGCTCGTTTAACAACAGCATCAGGCTGATGAACGTAGACATGGGGCATTACCCCAACCCACGCACTTTCTCATTCGGTGTTAATGTGGAATTCTAACTGTTGATCTGAAAAAAATCCAATCATGAAATACAAAATCACATACGTGACCCTAATTCTTGCCCTGGCCGTTATGTCATGCGAAGAATCCTTTATTGACAGGGCTTCGCTCGACGGAACTACCGTAACCAACTACTACAATACGGCCGATGAGGTAAGGGCCGCCACCAGTACCCTCTATTCGGGTCTGGCATGGACGGGCTATGAAAGCCGGGCCCTGGATGCCATTGGAGAAGTGATGGCCGGAAACGAGCGATCAGGAGGAACCGATGACCCTCCGTTCCAGCAACTGACCATTTCAGCTACTTCGGTGCGTTTACAGGATGCCTGGAAAGCATTTTACAAGATCAATGGATGGACCAGTGCACTCATCGCCACTTTTGAGCAGAAAAAAGCCGAAGGAGGGGATCCTGCCATACTGGATCCGGCCATTGCCGAGTGTCACTTCATGCGTGGAACCGCCTATTTCTTCATTGCCCGCATCTGGGGGGATGCTCCCATTATTACCGATCCGGGGGCCATTGCTCTGAGCGGTGATTTTAATATTCCCCGTTATTACAAGGAAGATGTGCTTCGTTTCGCTCTGGGTGAACTGAGAAAAGCTGAACGTGGACTACCCGAAACAGACGTGCCCGGAAGGGTAACCACCTATTCAGCCAAGGGAATGATGGCTAAGCTTTACCTGTACAAACAGGATTATGACAGCGCCCGCATCAAAGCTCTGGAAGTGATCCAATCGGAACAGTACGATCTTTTCCCTGACTACCGGGCCATGTTCAATAGCAGCGAGCACAACAACAACATCGAATCGATGTTTGCCGTACAGCACCAGCCTACCATGAACCCCTGGGGATCAGGGAACCAGATGAACCCTGACCGGGGGCCCTCCAACCTGCAGACGCCGGAGGCTTCCATGTGGGATCTGTACCGTCCTACGCTTGATATCCTGGCCGAATACGAACCCAACGACCTGCGAAGGACCGGCTCAGTGATGGAACACGGATGGACCATGCCTCAATGGAAACCTCAGAAATCACCTCAGGATGACGGCACCTATACCGAGAATGATCTGGCCTACAACGAATTCATGGCCGACGGGTACCGGTATGATACTATTCAACCCACCAACCGCGGAGGATACCTTAACGAAGTGCGTGCCAACATTGCCAAGTACGTGGTGGGCCCGGGGGCTTCCTACGGCGGAGAAACGGTAATCGGTATGAATACAGGCATCAATTTCATGGTCCTGCGTTTTGCCGACATCCTGCTGATATACGCGGAAGCCGTACTGGCCGATAACGCTTCCACCTCCGATGCGTCGGCGCTGAATGCCTTCAACCGGGTTCGTATCCGGGCGAATCTTCTTCCAAAGGATGTTCTGACCAAAGAGGATATACTGCACGAACGCCGGGTTGAATTCGCTTTTGAAGGAGATTACTGGTTTGATATCCAGCGCCAGGGTTTCGCCAAAGCAAAAGAAATCATTGAATCACAGGACCGGGGATCCCTGGGGAATTCCCCCGTATGGCATGTCCCCGTATATATCACCAATTTCACCGAATCAATGATGCATCTTCCCATTCCTGCCGGAGAAACCGTACAGGACCCGTTGCTGCTGGAACCTCCGGTACCTTATTATGAAACCAAGTAGAATTATCCGTTATGAAAGAGATCATGAAAAAAAATATCCTGTTGTTGTCCATGCTCTTTGTAGCCTGGGCCTTCAACTCCTGTGAAAAAGACAGTGACGGAAGTCCTGTTGTCGAACCCGGCACCCCGGTGTTCGAAAGCATTTCACCTACAGCCGCAGCAGGCGGCGAACTGGTTGTGGTAACGGGTTCTGGGCTGGGAGATATGGTGGCCATTATCTTTGAAACCGATTCGGTTCCCGCTTACCTGATGCCAACCCTGAACACCGATAAAGCCATACTCTTCCGGGTGCCTACCGATGCCTTCGGAGGGGAACAGGACATAATCTTTATCAACAGCATAGAGAAAACCATGCGGGTTCCCTTTAATGTACTGGCCTTCCCACAGGTATCATCCGTATCCACATACACCTTTAAGGAAGGCACACAAATCACCCTGGAAGGGAACAACCTGAATGATGTCAGCTCGGTTGTTCTGACGGAAACAGGAGAGGCAGCTACCATCATTTCTCAGGAAAGAAAGATTATGGTGATCGAAATGCCGGCCACCACCGCCGTGAGAACAACCCTGGATATCACCAATGTTACCGGTGAAATCACCACCACCCAGGAATTCATCAGCATCACCAATTCATTCATTGTATATGATGATGCTTACGGACCTGGAGCCTTTAACGGAGGGATACAGAACTGGGGCTGGAGTTGTGTGGTTTCTGAAACAAACAAGGAGTTCAAAACCGGTACAAAATCACTGAAAGTGGAGTACTCTGAAGGAGGGGGTCTGAGCCTTTTCCTGGGTTCCGATACCTGGGAAGACGGACACTGGTTTACCGATTATTACACGGCTGAATACCTGGTCTTTTATGCAAAAGGAGACGGGAAATCAGCCGAAATTACCATCAGACCCGATTCACCTCCTTGGTCTGACTTTGCAACCGGAGAAAAAACCGTGTCCATTCCGGCTGATGAATGGACCTTCTTTAAAATCCCACTGAGTGATTTTGTGGGCGGTTCAGGAAACTTCGGACGGATCAATTTCCAGATCACAGGAAGCGGTACCGTTTATTATGATGATCTTCTTTTTGTTGAATAGGTTTTTTGGTTGAGAGGTTTAGGTTGAATCAGAACGGGTAAGTCCAGCCGCCTGCTATCTTGCAATGATCGGGCGGCTGGCTTATTCATGCAATTTACATGAAATGAAACGGCTATTTTATTATACCGTACTGATTTTTACCTCCTTAGGTTTGCAGGGTTTCGGGCAGGCACCACAGGGTTTCTTCCTACAAGACTGGGAACCCAGGACCATAGATATCCCTCCCTTTTCCGAAAAAGAACCCGTCACCGGTCCGGTAACCCTCGCCGTTACCATCGATTTCCACGATACCCTGACCAGGATTTCTCCCTACCTGTTCGGCGACAATGCCAACCTGTGGACCGGCTGCATGTCCAATAACAAGGAACTCATGCACCATATTGCCAGCCGCGAAATCGGGGTGCTGAGAGGCCCCGGGGGAAGCATTTCCGATGTGTTCTTCTGGAACCGGAACATCGACAACCCTCCCGAAGACGTCCCTGCCACACTGCCCGGACAGACCGGTGAAGACTGGATATGGTACGGCGACAGACCCTATCCCTGGGAAACCTGGACCATGGATGTCGACTCTTTCTACCGCATACTGGAACAGGTAGATGCCACCGGTATGATCACCGTAAATTACGGTTATGCACGTTACGGAACCGGTCCGACCCCCGTTGCCACAGCAGCTCACATGGCTGCCGAATGGGTGCGCTATGACAACGGACGAAGTAAATTCTGGGAAATCGGGAATGAAGTGTTCGGAGAATGGGAGGCCGGATACCGCATTGATACGGAACTGAACCAGGACGGTCAGCCGGAATACATCAACGGAACCCTGTACGGACAACACGCCCGGATATTCATAGATTCCATGAGGGCTGCTGCAACCGAAACCGGTGCCGATATCCGTATTGGCCTGGTGATGCGCGATGAATACACTCCTTCCGGTGCCGCCTGGAACAGGAATGTTGCAGCTCAGGCAGGCGATCTGGCAGATTTTTATGTGGTGCATAGCTATTTTACCCCCTGGAATACAAATTCAGGTGTAGAAACCATACTGCAATCGTATGAAAAAGCCGGTCATTTCAAATCGTACGTATGGAACGAAGCGGAGGCTGCCGGAAAACCTCCCCTGCCCGTGGCTCTTACCGAATACAATATCTTTGCCGTGGGTTCCAACCAGGCGGTATCCCACGTGAACGGCATGCATGCTGTCCTGGTAACCGGAGAAGCCATGAAAACAGGCTACGGAGCTGCCCTGCGCTGGGATCTTGCCAACGGATGGGATAACGGCAACGATCACGGCATGTTCTCCTACGGAAATGAACCCGGGGTGGAACTTTATGCCCCCAGACCCGCCTTCTATCACCTGTATTATCTGAGGAAATATACCGGCGATGTGCTTCTGGGATCCACACAAACAGGAGCCGACGGGGTGGTAGCCATCCCCACTGCCTTTCATTCGGGGCAGGCCGGGATCACACTGGTAAACACAGCCAGAAACAACCGGATTGCACGGATAAACATCAGGAATTTTGGTTTCGGTGACCGTTTCTACACATATACCCTGACAGGAGAGCCGGAAGAAGATTTCTCCAGAAAAGTATATGTCAACGGGACAAGTAACATCGGCGTGGCTGGCGGACCGGAAAACTATGAAACACTACCCGCCGAAGCGCGAACCATCCCCGATGAAATCCTGATCAATCTGCCACCTCTTTCTTCCAGTTTTATCCTGGTGGAAGCAGGTACACGCGAACTCGAGGTAAATGAGGAAGTCACTACCGGAATGCCTGCCGCTCAGAATGGCCAGGTTAATGTATTTCCCAATCCCAATTCCGGATCATTTACCATCAGCCATCTGGAAGCGGAGGTAAAAAAATTAGAAGTAAGAGACAATCTGGGAAGGCTGGTATGGCAAAAGAAAGGTCCCATACAAATACCGGAACATTCCCTGGTAATGGCCCTTTCGCCCGGGATATATTTTCTGACTCTAAGCGGAAAAAACGGTCCTGTGGTTTCTCGGCTCATCATAAAATAGTAATTTACCCTCAGCATAAAAAACATCCATGTTATGCAAAGCAACCGAATCACCTATTTTCTGATTTGTCTGGCAGGAGCCCTGCTGCCCCTTTTCCTTACCTCGTGCGGCAGCTCTCCGGTCAGAAAAACCTCCAACGGAATCATTGTCTCCCCGCAAGCAGCCCCCGCAAACGAATCGGTCAGGCTGCAGGTCATAACCGACCGGATTATCCGGATTACCTCCGTTCCGGGGAAAGAATTCCCCGAAACAGAAAGCCTGATGGCCGTTGCCGAACCGCCGGAAACGGCCGAATTTTCTGTCGAACGCAACAACGGGGCAGTGAGCCTGCAAACCTCCACCCTCCAGGTAAATGTTTCCCTGGAAACCGGAGAAGTGTCTTTTCACCGCTCCGACGGCAGCACCATCCTGTCGGAAATACCGGGAGGGGGCAAAACTTTTGAGCCGGTAACCATACAGGGAGAATCTTTCTACGCCATCAGGCAGCAGTTCGGCTTATCCCCGGAAGAAGCACTGTACGGACTGGGAGGCAATCAAACTTCCTTCATGGACATGAGGGGAAAAAATTTCGACCTGTACCAGTACAACACCCAGGCGGTGGTGCCTTTTCTCCTGTCAACGAAGAACTACGGTATCCTGTGGGACAACTATTCCAGAAGCAAATTCGGAGATGTACGCGATTACATGGAGCTTTCATCCCTGGCCCTCTACAACAGCCGGGGAGAACCGGGCGGCCTCACCGCCACATATGCAGACCGGAACAGAAGAACCCAGGTTTATACCTCCCGGGAAGAAAAAGAAATCAATTACCAGTTTATCCCCGATCTGGTGAAATTTCCCTCCGGATATGACCTGAACAACGGTTTTGTAACATGGGAAGGCTATCTGGAATCGGACACAACCGGTATGCATTCCTTCGTATTCACTTCCGCCGGTTATGCCAGATTATGGATCGGCGACAGCCTGATTTTCGACCGGTGGAGGCAATGCTGGAATACCTCATCGAACCATTTTGATCTGCCTATGAGGAAGGGGGAAAAAATCTATCTGAAAATCGAATGGATCCCTGACGGGGGAGAATCGTTCATCGCCCTGCGTTACCTGGATCCTTCGGAAGAAGATCTTCAGAATCGCATCTCCCTGTTTTCCGAAGTGGGAAAACAGATCGATTATTATTTCATAGCCGGGGACAACATGGACGAAGTGATTGGCGGATACCGCACAGTTACCGGAAAAGCGCCGGTTATGCCCCGGTGGGCCATGGGTTTCTGGCAGAGCCGCGAAAGATACATGACCCAGGAGCAACTGCTATCCACCGCCAGGGAATTCAGAAAAAGAAGGATTCCCATCGATAATATGGTGCTTGACTGGCAATACTGGCCCATTGACAAGTGGGGCGACCATGGGTTCGACCGGTCACGATTCCCTGATCCTGACGGCATGGTACAAACCCTTCACGATTCGCTCCATGCACACATCATGATCTCGGTGTGGCCGAAATATTACGTGGGGACGGAAAATTTCGAGGCCATGAACAGCCGGGGATGGCTGTACTCCCGGAATGTGGAAAAAGGCCAGAAAGACTGGCTGGGTTACGTTTCCACCTTCTACGATGCATTCAATGCCGGGGCACGCGAAGCATACTGGAATCAGCTGAACGATAGTTTGTTCAGCCGGGGTTTCGATGCCTGGTGGCTCGATGCCACGGAACCGGATATCTGCTCGAACCTTCCCATGGAAGAACGGAAAGCCCTGATGAACCCCACCGCCCTGGGCCCGGCCGACCAGTACTTCAATGCCTATTCTCTGGTCCAGGCCGGAGGAATTTACCAAGGCCAGCGCGGGATCAGTCCCAACCAGCGGGTATTTATCCTCACCCGTTCGGCATATGCCGGCTTGCAAAGATATTCGGCTGCCAACTGGAGCGGCGATATTGCAGCCCGCTGGCACGATATGAAAGCCCAGATCCCCTGCGGAGTGAATTTTTCCATGTCGGGAATCCCGTTCTGGACCATGGATATCGGCGGATTTGCTGTGGAAAGCAGATATTACAATCCTTCTCCGGCCGATTTGGAAGAATGGAGGGAACTCATGACCCGCTGGTATCAGTTCGGTGCATTCTGCACTATTTTCCGGGCACACGGGCAATACCCCTACCGGGAAATATTCCATGTGGCTCCGGAATCTCATCCCGCTTATCAGAGTATGCTGAAATTCGATTACCTGAGGTACCGCCTCATGCCCTACATCTATTCCCTGGCCGGACACGTATGGCTTAACGATTATACCCTGATGCGCGGACTGGCCATGGATTTCCCAAATGATCCCGGTGTTTTCGATATCGGCGACCAATACATGTTCGGGCCATCGCTTCTGATCAATCCTGTTTGCGAATACCAGGCCCGTAAACGAAGCGTTTACCTGCCGGAAGGGACCGGCTGGTATCATCTTTTCACCGGGGAATATACCTCAGGCGGACAAAGGCTGGAAGTTCCCGCTCCCCTCAACGAAATACCCATATTTGTAAGGGAAGGTGCCATCATTCCCTTCGGCCCTCCTTTGCAGTATGCCGGCGAAAAAGCCCCAAACCCTGTCACCCTGTATGTGTATGCCGGGGCTGACGGAGAATTTGTGTTGTATGAAGATGAAAATACCAATTACAATTACGAGAATGGAGCATATACACTGATCCCCCTTCGGTACAACGAAACCACCAGAACACTGACCATCGGTGAAAGAACAGGATCATTCGAGGGAATGCTGAACGAACGTACATTTCATATTGTGTATGTGGATGCCGGCGATCCCGTACCGGCTTACCCCGTTGGTGAACCACATTACACAGTTCAATATAACGGAAGTGAAATAAACCTTCCGCTGGATTAACAGGAAAAAAATCATGACTTCCCGATTATGAAACCCATCGTCCCTCATTATTTGGCAGTTTTTATTCTTTTCGTCATAATCACAACCCTGGGGTCTTGTTCGAAACAAGTTTCCCGGGAAAAAATCAACTTCGGTAACGGGTGGAAATTCACTCTGGCTGATCATGAAGCCGCTTCTGAGCCCGGCTTTGATGATTCGGAATGGAGGTTACTGGATCTGCCCCACGACTGGAGCATCGAGGGACCTTTCAGCAAAGATCACCCGGCCACGTCAGGCGGAGGAGCCCTTCCCGGAGGTGTTGGATGGTACCGGAAAACCTTCCGCCTGGATGGCAGACAGGAAGGAAAACTATTCTACCTGGAATTCGACGGAATATACCGCAACAGTGAAGTGTGGATTAACGGCCATTACCTGGGGAAAAGACCCTACGGTTACATTTCCTTCAGGTATGAAGTCACCCCCTGGCTTCATTTCGGAGATCAGGAAAATGTTGTGGCAGTCAGGGTGGATAATTCGCAACAACCCAATTCCAGATGGTATTCCGGATCGGGCATCTACCGGAATGTATGGCTGGTTTCCACAGGCCCTGTGGCAGTGGATCACTGGGGAACCTTCGTTACCACCCCCGAAGTGAATGAACATTCGGCACAAATGCATGTCGAAACCCGTATCAAAAACAGCACCGGGAACACGGAGACGGTAACCCTGGAAACATCGGTATACAACATGGACAACCATCGTGTATCCAGGACCCGTACCAAAGGGATAAACCTGACAGACTCCGTTACGGTAGTGCAACAGAAACTAACCATTGAAGAACCGCTGTTATGGTCGGTGGATGATCCTTCTCTGTACCGGGTAGTTTCGGTAATTGTGAAAAACAAGCGTTCTCTCGATGTGTATGAAACGGTTACCGGAATCCGGTCGTTCCGTTTCGACCCGGAAAAGGGATTCTTCCTGAACGGGAAACCCGTAAAAATACGGGGGGTATGCGAACACCATGACCTGGGATGCCTCGGTGCAGCCATAAATAGCCGGGCTATTGAGCGCCGGCTGGAAATACTGAAAGATATGGGTTGCAATGCCATCCGTACCGCTCATAACCCTCCTTCACCCGAGCTGCTCAGCCTGTGCGACCGGATGGGTTTTCTGGTTATGGATGAGGCTTTCGACATGTGGAAAATTTCCAAAACGGAATTTGACTACAGTCGTGACTGGGACAAATGGCACCGGAGAGACCTGGAAGACATGGTTTTGCGCGATCGAAATCACCCCAGCGTGATCATCTGGAGCATAGGGAACGAAGTCATGGAACAATGGGACAGCACAGGAACAGGATCGGTCATAGCCACCCACCTGGCAGGGATTATCCGGCAGCTTGACAATACCCGCCCCATTACCTCCGGGTGCAATTACCCCGAACCCGAAAACCCGGTGATTCAATCCGGAGCGCTTGACCTTATCGGCTACAACTATCACCATGAGACCTTCCCCCGGTTCCCATCGGATTTCCCGGGCCAGGCATTTATTGCCACCGAAACCACCTCGGCCCTGGCTACCCGGGGCAGTTACGATATGCCTTCCGATTCGGTGCGCCGCTGGCCCATTCGATGGGATATCCCGTTTACCGGAGGAAACCCCGATTATTCGTGTTCATCATACGACAACTGTTCAGCCCCCTGGGGCTCAACACACCGTGAAAGCTGGGAAATCATCAAAAAATACGAATTTCTTTCCGGCATGTTTATCTGGACGGGTTTTGACTATCTGGGAGAGCCCACCCCCTACGGATGGCCTGCCCGGAGCTCCTATTTCGGCGTCATCGACCTTTGCGGCTTCCCGAAAGACGCCTACTATCTATACCAGAGCGAATGGACCGACACCCCGGTACTGCATCTTTTCCCGCACTGGAACTGGAAGCCCGGCCAGACAGTGGATGTATGGGCATATACCAACTGTATCGAAGTAGAACTTTTCCTGAATGACAGTTCCCTGGGAAAGAAACAAAAAACTGCCGGTGATATGCATCTGATGTGGAGAGTGCCTTTTGAGAAAGGGACCCTGATGGCCGTGGGGATAACAGGAGAACACGACACCCTGGTCACCCGGGTAAAAACGGCCGGAGAACCGGCACGCCTGGTTCTCGAGCCCGACCGGGATAAACTGGCAGCCGGCGGGTCTGATCTGTCATTCATCACTGTGACGGTCAAAGATCAGGAAAACAACACGGTTCTCCTGGCTGATAACCTGGTCAGGTTTTCCATAGAAGGGGATGCCACCATTGCCGGTGTGGACAATGGCAGCCAGGCCAGCCATGAGCCTTTTCAGGCCAACAGCCGAAGGGCATTTCACGGAAAATGCCTTCTGGTGGTAAAGGCCGGCAGTAAAAAAGGGACGGTTACCGTAAGGGCCACCTCGGAAGGGCTGGAAACGGCCGAATGTGTTCTGAATATCGAATAAAGCCCTTTGTTTTAGATAAAAAGACGGTTCCCCTGGTCGTAGCTGTCCCGCAATTCTTTCGGGGTACAGCCTTTTTTCTTTTTGAATATCCGGTTGAAATTGGAAATGTTGTTAAATCCGCAGGAATAGGCTATTTCGGCTATGGTTTTGGTTGTATCGATCAGCATGCGGCATGCATGCCCCAGCCTCACCTCGGTAAGGCAGTCCACAAAGGTGATCCCCGTTCTGAGCTTGAAGAAACGGCTGAATGATGATTCGGTCATATTCGCTATATGAGCCGCCTCTTCCAGGGTAATAGGCTTGTCGAAGCCGGTATGGATAAATTCCATGACCTTTTCTATCCGCCGGCTGTTGTAGGAAAACACTTCGTGCGTGTTGAAACCGCTGTCGGATAATACCCGGTAATCCCTCGAAATAGACAGAGTATGCAGAATAGACATCAGTTCAAGCACCGAATCGAATCCCTGCTTTTCCCTGAGTCTGTAAAGGCGTGGCTTTACCTGCCGTATAGTAGGCTGTGAAAACAGGATTCCCCTCAATGACTTCCGGAACATGTTCCGGATAAAACTCAATTGATTTTTTTGCAGGAATTTTTCATCAAAAAAATCTTTATGGAACTGAATGGTGATCTCTTCTACCTGATCAGGCCCGAAACCTGATCCAAACCATCCGTGCTGCAGGTTAGGACCCACCAGCACCAGTTCATACCGGCCAATTTCACCTATGTGATCGCCAATGATTCGTTTGGCCCCCCTGGCATTCATGATGAAATTCAGTTCCATTTCTTCATGATAATGCAGGGGAAAATCAAATTCCGATTTTTTCCTGTAAAACAGGGTGAAACAATCGGATTGCGTCAGCGGAGTAATCTCACGAACAATGGACTCAGCCATGATCTTGTTCAGATTTCCCTGTTGTTGATCCAAATATAAAAAAATCAACAAAATAAAAAAATATAATATTCGCATCATATTTGCGATCACATAATGATCAGATCCATAAATCAATGCATCGGCATTTCAGCCTGTATGGAAAATTTGTTATCCAATTCCTGACAAAATAGTACCATACAGGAATATTCAGAAAATGTCGGATAGAAAAGTGGATACCTACATACCCGGATAAACAGCATAAAGAGATTGCCGAAAAAACAAAATGGGCATTATTGTATTATGATTTAAAAGAAAGGTATTATTCCCGAACAGGCCGGTTTATTAATTTTATTGGACAGGTAATTAAATATCAATCATTTGAAATACAGTTTGCTAACCACTTTCCTGTTACTGGCTTTGATTCCCGTTCGCATGACCGGCCAGCCGGCTCATGCAGATGAATGCGTTACCGTGCAGCACGGTACGTTCATGAAAAACGGACGGCCTTATTATTTTATAGGAACGAATTACTGGTACGGAGGAATTCTTGGCTCGGCCGGGAAATACGGAAACCGGGAAAGGCTGATCCGGGAACTCGATCATCTGAAAAAGATCGGTGTGAACAACCTTCGCATCCTGGTAGGTGCGGAGGGCCCTGACAAAGAACCTTTTCGCGTTACCCCCGCCCTGCAGCTCGAACCGGGAGTATACAACGAAGAGCTGCTTGACGGACTGGATTTTCTGCTGGCCGAAATGAAAAAACGGGGGCAGGTAGCTGTTTTGTATCTGAACAACAGCTGGGACTGGTCGGGCGGATATGCCCAGTACCTGAACTGGAACGGATACGGGCCCATCCCCTATCCTTCGGTAAAACCCCATACCTGGCAGGAATTCATGAGCTATGCAGGCCGGTTTCATCATTGCGAAAACTGCCTCAGGCAATTCGAGGAACATATTAAATTCATACTTGGGCGTACCAACCGGTATACCGGCAGAAAATATACCGAAGATCCGGTGATCATGACCTGGGAAATCGGCAATGAGCCCCGTGCATTTTCCACAGAAAGCATCCCTGCTTTCGAAAAATGGATCGGGGAAATAGCTGCCCTGATCAAAGAATTAGATTCCCACCACCTGGTGACAACCGGAACCGAAGGACAGCACGGATGCGAAGGATCCATGGAAGTGTTCGAACGCATCCATTCCGATCCGAACATTGATTACCTGACCATGCATATCTGGCCCAAAAACTGGGCCTGGCTGGATATACACGATATACCCGGCAGCCTGCAAGCCAGCATAGAAAATACCACCCGGTATATGAATGATCATATGGAAATAGCCCGGAAACTGGATAAGCCCCTGGTACTGGAAGAATTCGGCCTTCCCCGTGATGAACACGGGTACGGGCCCGCCGAACCGGTAACATGCCGCGACCAGTATTACCGGCATGCTTTCAATCACGTACTGGAATCCGCCCGCCACCGCGACGTACTGGCGGGATGCAACTTCTGGGCATGGGCCGGAGAAGGAAGGCCTGCCTCCGCCAGGATATTCTGGCAGATCGGTGACGATTACCTGGGCGATCCCCCGCAGGAAGAACAGGGTCTGAATTCCGTATTCGACACAGATTCTACGGTTTCCCTCATCAAAAAATACAACCGGAAACTTTTAAAAAACATCCAATAATCCATCCATGAAACCATTGTATCTCTGTTTTTGCCTTTTGCTGGCATGGCCCGCCTGCACAGGAAAACAGGAAAACAGTATAAAACCCGCCGATCCGCGATCCACCCTGCAAACGGAAAATCTCCTGAAATCATTGCACAAACTTACCCGGAAAGGCATCCTGTTCGGTCACCAGGACGACCTGGCCTATGGAATCGGCTGGGTATATCCGGAAGGAGTATCGGATGTTAAAAGAGTATGCGGCGATTTCCCCGCCGTTTACGGAATGGACCTCGGACACCTGGAAAACGGCTCACCGGTTAACCTCGATTCGGTACCGTTCGTGCAGATGCGGAGCTTTGCCCATGACATCTTTGCCCGGGGAGGGATCATCACCATGAGCTGGCACGCCGATAATCCCCTCACCGGCGGTTCAGCCTGGGATATCAGTTCAAGTATGACAGTGCAATCGGTTTTGCCCGGGGGGGAGAAACACGAAACATTCAAACAGTGGCTCGACCGCCTGGCCAACTTTTTCCATACCCTGTACAACGAACAGGGCCAGGCTATCCCCTTGATCTTCCGTCCCTATCACGAGCATACCGGAAGCTGGTTCTGGTGGGGAAAAGACCTCTGTACCGAACAGGAATTCATTGATCTCTGGCAGTTCACAGTAAACTACCTGTGCCGGGAAAAACAGGTGCACCATCTGCTGTTTGCTTACTCTCCCTCGTCGGGCTTCGAATCGGAGGAGGAATACCTGGAAAGGTATCCGGGAGACGACTATGTGGATCTGGTTGGCTTCGATGATTACCAGATGGGACCTGAAGAAAAAACAGATTTCAGAGACCGTGTGAGCAGGAAGCTCGATATACTTAATGAGGTGGCCATGAAGCATCAGAAAGTGGCTGCCCTTACGGAAACAGGACTGGAAGGCATCCCCGATCCGGAATGGTGGACCGGCGTGCTGTGGCCTGCCATTCAAAACCACCCCATTTCCTACGTCCTGGTATGGAGAAATGCCCACAACCGGCCGGGGCATCATTATGCCCCCTATCCGGGACATGTCAGTGAACGCGATTTTATTGAGTTCTGTAAACTTCCCGGCACGTTATTTCTGCACGAGATCACAATGGAAAGCATTTACTGGTAAATATCAACTGAGAAAATCATGGAAGCACCCGAGAAACGCCTGCAGAGACTGATAAAGGAATATGAAAAGCTGGTGAACCGGGACAATCCCCCGCTGGAGCCGGTTAACGGTATTTACCAAAGGTACCGGTATCCTGTACTTACCGCTGCCCATGTCCCCCTGCACTGGAGGTACGATATGGATCCCGCAACCAATCCTTTCATGATGGAAAGGATCGGATTTAATTCCACCTTCAACGCCGGGGCCATCAAACTGAACGGAAAATACCTTCTGGCTGTAAGGGTGGAAGGCGTTGACCGGAAATCTTTCTTCGCCATTGCCGAAAGTCCCAATGGAACGGATCGTTTCCGTTTCCATGACGAACCGGTGGATCTGCCCGAAACGGAAAACCCCGATGTGAACGTATACGATATGCGGCTTACCCGGCATGAAGATGGATGGATATACGGCATTTTCTGCACGGAAAGGAAAGACCCCGGCGCCCCGCCGGGAGATATGTCGTCGGCCGTGGCAGCAGCAGGCATTGCGCGCACCCGCGACCTGAAAACATGGGAAAGGTTACCCGACCTCCGCTCGGAATACCAGCAACGAAATGTGGTACTGCATCCTGAATTCGTAAACGGACAGTATGTCCTGTACACCCGACCCCAGGAAGGGTTTATCGAGGCCGGAAACGGAGGGGGCATTGGATGGGCTCTGGTAAAGGATATCACCCATGCAGAAATCGGAGAGGAAGTGATCATCAATCCGCGGAGATACCATACGGTGAATGAAATGAAGAACGGGGAAGGCCCCCCGCCTCTGAAAACCCCTCATGGATGGCTGCACCTGGCCCACGGCGTAAGAGCCTGTGCCGCCGGTTTACGATATGTGCTTTACCTGTACCTAACCGACCTGCAGCGCCCCGAACGCACCCTGGCCGAACCGGCAGGATATTTCATGGCTCCCGAAGGAGAGGAACGGGTGGGAGATGTTTCCAATGTATTGTTTTCAAACGGCTGGATAGCCGATGAGCGAGGCACGGTGTATATTTATTACGGGTCATCAGACACCCGCATGCATGTGGCCGTTTCCAGCATGGAAAAGCTCACGGATTATTGCCTGAACACACCTCCTGACGGGTTCCGTTCCGCCGCTTCGGTACAGAACGTAAAAAAGTTGATTGCCAAAAACCGGAAATACCTCAGTGGAAAATGAGCCGTTCCGAAGAAGACATCATACAGCGGTTAAAAGAAAATGCACGGAATGAACTCACGGAAAACATCCTTCCTTTCTGGACAGAACGGATGCCCGACCGGAAACAGGGAGGCTTTTACGGACGGGTTGACGGGAAAAACACGGTTCACCCCGACGCCCCGAAAGGAGCCGTACTGAACGCTCGTATTCTATGGGCTTTTTCCTCAGCCCATCATATCCTGGAGACACCTTCTTACCTGGAAACAGCCACCCTGGCATGGGAGTATGCCAACCGGTATTTTTTCGATGAGGAATACGGGGGCGTGTGGTGGAGCCTAAACTGTAACGGCACTCCCCTGGAAACAAAAAAACAGGTATATGCGCAGGCTTTCTTTATTTATGCCCTGAGCCGGTATTTTATTACCACCGGCGACGACAATGCCAGGAAAAGAGCCGTTGTACTGTATGAATTGCTGGAAGAACACAGCCTTGACCGGCAATACGGAGGTTACCTGGAGGCTTTCAGCCGTGAATGGAAAGAGATGGAAGATCTCCGGCTGAGCAAAAAGGATGAAAACGAGAAAAAAACCACCAACACCAACCTCCATGTACTGGAGGCATATACCTTGCTTTCCAGGATTTGGCCCGTCAGGTATCTACGTAGTCAGCTACGTAGTTTACTACGTAGTTTTCTGGAAAAGATCATTCATCCGGAGACTTTTCACCTGCGGTTATTTTTCGACGAGTTCTGGAATCCACGGTCGCAACTGGTATCGTACGGCCACGACATCGAGGCGGCCTGGCTGCTATACGAAGCCGCTTTGATGGTGGAAGACAGCTCCCTCACCCGTAGGGTGGCGGAAATTTCTGTAAAAATGGTGGATGCAGCCCTGGAAGGTTTTCAGGACGACGGAAGCCTGATCTATGAAAAAGATGATTCAAAAGGTTACATCGATAGGGATCGTCATTGGTGGGTTCAGGCCGAAGCGGTGGTAGGACTGATCCATGCCTGGCAGCTAACAAAAAGGAAGGATTACCTGCAAAAGGCAGACCGGTGTTTCAACTACATCACAAACCATCTGGCAGACAGAAAAAACGGGGAATGGTACTGGAGTATCCGCGCCGACGGAACGGCAAACACCCATGACGACAAAGCCGGGTTCTGGAAATGTCCCTATCATAACAGCCGGATGTGCCTGGAGATTATGCAGAGGTTCGGGAACAAATGAAAACCCTGAAAGCAACTCAGCAAACGAGTTCAGGCTGGTGCTCTGCCGTTTTCAGAAGACCATTCCCGGTGGTTTCCAAATTATTTCCATCTTACATTCCTGTTTCTTCTGGCAAAAATCAACAAATTTTCGTTAATTTGCATTTTACAGGGTCGGTTTGCCGAGTGGTTAGGCGCTGGTCTGCAAAACCAGTTACAGCGGTTCGAACCGAGCTCCCCGGCAGGGGAGCGAGCTCATGAGCCGACAATAGGAGGCGAATAATCCGCTACCGGA
>DSCJ01000015.1 GCA_011049175.1 Bacteroidota bacterium
ACTGAGTAGCTGTTGACGCTCCTCTTCACTGAGTTTTTCAATAGCCTGTTTAATTTCTGACAATTCCATAACAGCATTTTTTTCAAATATACAAATAATTGCTGATTATATCATAACAAAGCCCTGGAATTACGTTCCTTTCCGGGTGATTATCCTGTTGCATTTTGTTCTTTTCTTTCTGGTAGTGCTTCTGCTTTCCAGAGTACAGATTTCTGTTCCGGGTTTCAGCATCCGCAGCCTGTACTCCTTTCCGAATATATGGGAAACCTTCAGCTGGATCGCCAGCTGGTTCAACCTGCTGCTGGCTATCCTGATGATTGTGCTGGCCGGCAACGAGTTTTCCTATGGCACCTACCGCCAGCAGGTGATGAACGGATTAAGCAGAATGGAATTATTGCAGGGCAAAGTCCGGGTTATCCTGTGGATCGCTCTGTATGCTGTGGGGCTGGTGCTGATTTCCTCCCTGATTTTCGGAATGATTCATACACGCGACCTCACTTTCGGCCTGATGATCGAAAATATGCAGCGCCTGCTGGTATATTTTGTCCAGGCAACAGCCTACATGGCACTGGCCCTGCTGATCACTCTCATTATCAGGAACAATGCGGTATCCATCCTGGGGTTCATTTTTTATTTTGCCCTGATAGAACCCGTATTGCGCCGTTTTTTCCCCAGGGAAGCCCGCAGTTATTTCCCGGTCCGGGTCATTTCTCACCTCATCCCCATGCCCAGGGTTTTAGGCAATCCAACCGATGAATCCCTTATGAATCATGCAGGTGAGGATCAGATTGACCTGGCTGCCATGGGTATCGGCAGCCCGGATTTGCCGCAGTGGCTCAGCCTGTCGTTAGCCGTATTGTATATTGTATTGTTTATTGTTTGTTCAGGACTGGTCCTGAACAAGAGGAACCTTTAGCTCACTTCCGCTGAGGGTGCGGGTATCGAGGGCATCCCGTAGCCCGTTTCCAAGCAGGGTGAACGAAAGCACCATCAGCATGATGGCCAGACCCGGCAGAATGGCCAGGTACGCCTGATCCATGATAATGTATCCGTAATGGTCTTTGATCATGGTTCCCCATGAAGGAAGGGGTGGCTGAACCCCTATCCCGAGGAAGCTAAGTCCGGCCTCAATGAGTATGGCCGATGCGAAATTGGCTGCCGAAATAATGATGACGGGAGAAAAAGCATTCGGCAAAATATGGCGAAAAAGGATGCGAAAATGGGGAAATCCCATGGCACGCGCTGCTTCCACATACTCTTTCTCACGTATACCCAGAACCTGGCCCCGCACCACGCGGGCTACTTCTACCCACATGGTCAGGCCCACGGCCACAAATATCTGCCAGAAACCCTTCCCCAGTACCAGGGTAATGGCAATGACCATCAGCAGGGTGGGAACAGACCATACTACATTGATCAGCCATAGTACGAATGAATCTGTCCAGCCTCTGAAATAACCGCCGGCGGCTCCTATCCCGATACCGATAACCAGCGAGATGAATACCGAAATAAATCCCACCGAAAGGGAAATCCTTGTCCCCAGCATCAGCCTGCTCAGCAGGTCGCGCCCGAACCGGTCGGTACCCAGCAGGAACTTCTGCTGCACTACCAGGTTTTCCAGTATTTGCTCCTGCAGGCTGCTGAGGGAAGCCGTGGCATGCGTTCCGTCAAGCAGGGTAAATGAAACCCGGTCACCTTCCGTACTAACCGGTTTTAAAGGATCAATGGCATATACCACATCGGGCAGGCTGAATTCCCTGAGAAACAGGGTCTCCCCGGGCATGTCGCTGAACTCTTCCGCCATTACCCGGCTGTTCTCAAAACGGAACCGGTTGACCGGAATGTGATCATAAGGCGAAATTTTCCCGTGCAACATGGTATGCCATTTACTGCCTCCTTTTTCCGGCTCATTTTTTCTCACTTTCAGGATGGTGACCGAAAAACCCGGGGGGCGTGCTGAAAGTTCCAGATATTGCCTGTTGCAGTTGGGGCTCTGGTCAGGTGTGATGAGATACCCCAGCAGGGCCACCATAACGGCCAGGGTTATCACACCGAGGCCGGAAACCGCCAGTGGGTCATGCAGCAGTTTTTTCCAGGCAATTCTTCCCAGTGAGGCCGAAACATGGTTTTTTCTCCGGAACATGACCCAAAAATAGGATTTTTTGTACGGGATTTATTCTTCCCGGCCTCTGAAAAATTTCCTTTCCTTCCACCTGAATTTACCGGAAAGTCCGCCTGCTAAAGAAAAAAGCACATAGAAAGGATAAATCCCCTGAAACAGGACGAGTGAAAAAGGCTTGAAATTCAAGTTATAATAATTTAAAAATGGAATTAATAATATTAAATCAAATATTGATTTAATTAATAAATAAGTAAATAAAATTAATAAATAGTTGAATTTATGAATAAGGCATACGCCCGGCACAAATGGCGCCAGGGCTGTGATCAACACCAGCAAAGCTGCTGCAATGAGCCCGGGGTCGCTGTAGCGACTGCTTTTTGATACCCACCTGTAACGTTGTTGCATCAGTTCTGTCAGACTTGCAGGGGCGGGGGTGGTGACCAGCACATGCTTTGATTTCAGGTACCGGATGCGGTGACGGTTTCTTTTTTTCATTTCCTGAAGCAGGAACATGTCATCGCCCGAGGCTTTTTGATGCATGAAGAGATTGGGATGACCGGCAACCACCTCACCGGGATAGGCCAGGTTGGCCCCGTTGCACAGAACGGGTCGTCCGGCCCCGGCTGATCCGGCAGCGGCGGCCATCAAACCGGCGAACTCCAGCTTGCAGAACAGGCCGAAAATTCCGCTTTTGCCTGTAAAGGCCACCGGCATGATGATCAGGAGGGGATGGTGTTTTTCATAAAAGGCAGCAATGGAGGCCAGCCAGTATTTTCCCAGCAGAACATCGCCGTCGGTTTGTACCATCAGTTCACCCCTGGCCTGAGACAGGGCGGTTTTCAGGGCGGCTTTTTTCCCGCTGATGCCGTTGGGCAGGGGTATCCACGTGAAGTGGTGGGGATTTTTCAGATATCTTTCCTGAAGCAGGGCAGAGGTGTTATCGGTGGAATGGTCATCCACGAATATGATCTCGTACAGCCCTTTCGGGTACTCCTGGTGATCGAGGCTTTGGATCAGCCGGGGCAGATGGGTAGCCTCATTTCTTACGGGGATGATCACGTTGATCTTTGTGGAGGGTTCCGCGGCCGGTGCCCGGTGCTCGGGTATCCGGTTCCATCCATTGCGGAAAAAAAGCATCATGCTTCCGTAAACCATCAGGATCAGGAAAGCAAGTACCGTAATCCACAGGCAGGGATGGTATGAAAGGATTATTTCAACCACTCGTAGGTGGTGTAATGTTGTCCGTTCATGCCCAGTGCTTCATATACCCTGCGGGCATGGTGGTTGTGCCGGTCGACATACAGCCTCAGTCCGAGTACGTCGGAGTATTCAACCACCTGTTTTTTAAGAAAGGCATACATGTGCGAAAAGACCCTGTTCCCCCGGAATTGGGGCAGAATGTAAACCGACTGGATCCACCACACATTTCCGTTTCTCCAGTCACTCCACTCGGTGGTGATCATCATCGAGGCGATGATTTTCCCGCCGGTTTCTGCCACGTAATACTGCCCTTTTGACCGGTCGGCCAGTGCTGCTTTTACCCCTTTTTCCACCGTGGAAAGATCAAGATCCATGTTTTCCGTTTCCCGTGCCAACCTGATCTGGAAATCGGCGATGATGGCGTATTCGTCGGGTGAGGCCTTTCTGATCAGAAGGTCGTTTTCAGGATCAATATTCATCCCAGCGCTTGATTTTGATATCGTTCATATCCATTTTGCAGAATGCCAGGATGAAAGCACTGGCCAGCCTGGCATTGGTAATTAGCGGAATGTTGTAATCCACTGCATTTCTTCGGATGAGATAATCGTTGCTCAATTCGGTTTTGGTAAGGTTTTTCGGAATATTGATTACCAGGTCCACTACTTTTTTCCTGATCAGGTCGATGGTGTTGGGTTTGCTTTCCTCATCGGGCCAGTGAGCCACGGTGGAATCTATTCCGTTTGCCTCGAGAAATTGCTGGGTTCCGCGGGTGGCATACAACAGGTACCCTTTTTCTTTCAGGGCCCTGGCCGAGTTCAGCATTTCGACCTTTGAGCGGGGTTCGCCGGTTGACAGCAGAATGGCTTTCCGGGGAATGCGGTAACCTACCGAAAACATGGCTTTCAGGATGGCTTCATAAAAATCTTCCCCCAGGCAACCCACCTCACCGGTGGAAGCCATATCCACTCCCAGGATGGGATCGGCTTTTTGCAACCTGGAAAAAGAAAACTGGGGGGCCTTCACTCCTACATAATCGAGATCGAATGTGCTTTTATGCAGCTTCTCCACGGGGAAACCCAGAATGACATCGGTAGCCAGTTCAATGAGATCGGTCTTCAGCACTTTGGAAACAAAAGGGAAACTACGGGAGGCCCTCAGGTTACATTCGATCACTTTGATGTCATTGTCGCGGGCCAGGAACTGGATGTTGAAAGGTCCGGAAATATTGAGTTCCTGAGCAATCTCCCGGCATATGCGTTTGATCCTTTTAACCGTTTCGAAATAGATTTTCTGGGGTGGGAAAAGCATGGTGGCGTCACCGGAGTGCACCCCGGCAAATTCCACATGCTCAGATATGGCATAGGCCATGATCTCGCCTTCCCGGGCTACCGCGTCAATTTCTATTTCCTTGGCATGCTGGATGAATTCCGATACCACCACAGGATGTTTTTTCGACACATCGGCTGCCAGTTTCAGGAAATGATCGAGTTCGTCGCGGTTGGAGACCACGTTCATGGCCGCTCCGGAAAGAACATAGGAGGGCCGCACCAGCACGGGGAAACCGATCTTTTCCACGAAGTCGTAAATGTCTGAGAGATCGCTGAGTTCCCTCCACCTGGGCTGATCCACTCCCAGCTGGTCGAGCATGGAGGAAAACTTGTGCCGGTCTTCCGCGTTGTCAATGGAAAGGGGAGAAGTTCCCAGCACCGGCGCTTTTACCTGGTACAGGCGCAATGCCAGGTTATTGGGGATTTGCCCGCCCATGGAAACGATCACACCCCGGGGCATTTCCAGTTCAATGATATCCATTACCCGCTCGAACGATAGTTCGTCGAAGTAAAGCCGGTCGCAGATATCGTAATCGGTGCTAACCGTTTCGGGATTGTAGTTGATCATGATGGAACGGAATCCTCTCTTCTTTACGGTATTCAGAGCGCTCACACTGCACCAGTCGAATTCCACCGAACTGCCGATGCGGTAGGCTCCCGAGCCCAGCACTACCACTGAGCGGTTATCGTGTTCAAACGGAACGTCGTGTAACACTCCGCTGTATGTGAGGTACAGGTAATTGGTCATGGCGGGGTATTCGGCCGCCAGGGTGTCGATCTGTTTCACTACCGGTACAATGCCCCGTTTGATCCGGTGTTTTCTCACATCGAGCAGCCGGTGCTCTATGTGTTCGGGGTCGGTTTTGAGAATAATGCGGGCCAGCTGGAAATCGCTGAATCCCTGTATTTTGGCTTCCCTGAGCAAATCGTCGGGCAGTTCATCCAGGGATTGAAAGGCGCCCAGTTTTTCTTCCAGCTGAACGATATTCTGCAGTTTATAGAGGAACCAGGAGTCGATCCGGGTAAGTTTGCTGATCTGCTCCACGGTCCATCCCTTTTTCAGGGCATCGGCGATGACGAAGATGCGCATATCGGTAGGTTCGGCCAGCTCTTTTTCGATTTCATCGAATTCCATGTTGCGGTTTCCCACAAAGCCATGCATTCCCTGGCCGATCATGCGTAATCCTTTCTGAATGGCCTCTTCGAAGCTTCGACCGATAGACATCACTTCGCCCACGCTTTTCATGCTGCTGCCGATGTGGTGGGAAACGCCGGTAAATTTGTTCAGGTCCCAGCGAGGGATTTTGCATACGATATAATCGAGGGCCGGTTCGAAACAGGCGGTGGTGGTGCGAGTGACGGAATTTTTCAGTTCGGGCAGGCCGAAACCCAGCGCCAGTTTGGCTGCCACAAACGCCAGGGGATAGCCGGTGGCCTTGGATGCCAGGGCGCTGGAGCGGGAAAGGCGGGCGTTTACCTCAATCACGCGGTACTCTTCCGAGCGGGGATCCAGGGCGTACTGAATGTTGCATTCGCCGATGATCCCTATATGGCGTATCACCCGGATGGACATTTCTCTCAGCGTATGATACTCGGAATTGGTGAGGGTTTGGGAGGGGGCTACCACAATGCTTTCACCGGTATGGATACCCAGGGGATCGAAATTTTCCATGTTGCATACGGTGATGCAGTTGTCGTGGTTGTCGCGAACCACTTCATATTCCACTTCTTTCCAGCCTTTCAGCGATTCTTCCACCAGTATCTGGCCGGTATAGGAAAAGGCCTTCTGGCTGAGGCTTCGGAGTTCTTTTTCGCTGGTGCAGAAACCGCTGCCCTGGCCGCCCAGGGTATAAGCCGAACGGATGATGACGGGGAACCCCAGTTTTCGGGCTGCTTCCAGGGCCTGTTCCACCGATGTGACGGCAATGCTGGCCGGTGTCCTTACGTCGATTTCTTTCAGCTTGTTTACGAAAAGCTCCCGGTCTTCTGTATCCATAATGGCCTGGATGGGGGTTCCCAGTACTTCCACCCCGTATTTTTCCAGTGTGCCGCTCCGGTATAGTTCAATTCCGCAGTTCAGTGCCGTTTGTCCTCCGAAGCTCAGCAGAATGCCGTCGGGTTTCTCACGGGCAATAACCTGTTCAACAAAGAAGGGAGTTACGGGCAGAAAATAGATAAAATCGGCAACTCCTTCGGTAGTTTGCACGGTGGCAATATTCGGATTGATCAGCACGGTGGTGATTTCTTCCTCTTTCAGGGCTTTGAGGGCCTGTGAGCCCGAGTAATCGAATTCTCCTGCTTCCCCTATTTTCAGTGCCCCTGAGCCCAGCACCACTACCTTTCTGATATGTGATTTCATGCCTGGAATTTGTTGGGTAAAAATAGGAAGAAAATCCGAGAAAAGGGTGATTCATTATAAAAAATGTATATATTTGCAAAATAAAAGCATAAATATACAAATGAAAGATCGTATCAACCGTCTGATGGCCATCAGGAAGCTGATTACCTTTAACCGGATCAGGTCGCAGGAAGAATTGATGGGAAAACTCGAAAAGAAAGGGTTCAGGGTGACCCAGGCCACACTTTCCCGCGATTTGAAATTTCTGAAGGTGACCCGCCGGTATGATGAGAAAGGACGTTTGTATTATGTTATGCCCGAATCGCTTCATCGGGAAGAAGCTACCAGCCAGTCGCCCCTCCGTTTCGACGAGGGTTTCGTTTCTCTTGAATTTTCCGGATCGCTGGGGGTGCTGAAAACTCTGCCGGGTTATGCCAGCAGCTTTGCCATCAGGATTGACAGGGCTGCAAAATTCGAGATACTGGGCACCGTGGCCGGCGACGATACCATCCTGATCATTCCCCGTGACGGGGTGCCGGTGAAGGATATCAGGTCAAGCCTGAAAATGATATTTCCCGATCTGGAGGAAAAGCTGTAGGGAAGAAACCAACAGCCGGTGCCTGACCTGCCCGGGGTGATTGACCGATTTTTATGTTTCATCTATAAAATGTATTAAAGTGGAAAAGATTGTATTGGCTTACAGTGGAGGACTGGATACCTCTGTTATTCTGAAGTGGCTTGTTGACAAAGGTTATGATGTTATTGCCTATGTAGCGGATGTGGGACAGGACGATGATTTTGAGTTGTGCAGGGAAAAAGCAAGAAAAATCGGGGCATCGAAAGTGATTGTGTCCGATTTGAAAAGGGAACTGGTGACTGATTATATTTTTCCTGCTATCCGGGCCAATGCCGTATATGAAGGCAGGTATCTTCTGGGCACCGCCATTGCCCGCCCCCTGATTTGCAAACGGCAGATCGAGATTGCCCGGGAAGAAGGAGCGGAAATTGTTTCACACGGAGCAACCGGGAAGGGAAATGACCAGGTGCGCTTTGAACTGGGTTATTATTCTCTGAATCCCAGGATAAAGGTGTTTTCTCCCTGGAAAGATGCGGAATTCCTTGCCCGGTTCAGCGGACGGACCGACATGCTGAAGTATGTGGAGGAAATGAATATTCCGGTAAAAGCTTCCCTGAGCAAGCCATACAGTGAAGACGACAACCTGATGCATATCAGTCATGAGGCCGGCATACTGGAAGATCCTGCCTACAAGCCCGAAAAAGACCTGTACAGCAAAATGGTACACCCAGTGGAGGCGCCCGACGAAGAAACACCCCTGGAGATTCACTTCAAGGACGGCACACCGGTCAGGGTGGTGAACAGAAAAGACGGCACGGTGAAAACCGACCCGTACGAACTTTTTGTCTATCTGAACGAACTGGGCGGGAAGAATGGCATTGGCCTGCTTGATATGGTGGAGAACCGGTATGTGGGAATCAAATCGCGCGGGGTATACGAAACACCCGGCGCCACCATTCTGCACCAGGCTCATATGGATATTGAAGGCATTGCCATGGACCGTGAGGTACTCAGGCTACGCAACATGCTCACACCGAAATTTTCGGAACTGGTGTATTACGGATACTGGTTCAGTCCGGAAATGGATTTCCTGATGGCGGCCATTGATAAAAGCCAGGAGGTGATCGACGGAGTGGTTTACCTTAGCCTGTACAAAGGGAATGTGTTGATCGAAGGAAGAGAATCGCCAAGTTCCCTATACGACCAGGATCTTTCCAGCATGGATGTGGAAGGAGGCTTTGACCAGAAGGATTCGGAAGGATTCATCAAGATCAACGCTATCAGGCTGATGGCCCACCGGCTGATCATGGAAAGAAAAAGATAGTTGGATAAGGCCAGTCAACGGGTTGGTTATCCAATCGTTATACCAAATCCTTATAAAATGAAACTATGGGACAAAGGCACTCCCGTGCACCGGGAGGTGGAGCGGTTTACTACCGGTAAAGACCGGGAAGTGGATATGCTGCTGGCCAGGCATGATGTGACCGGGTCGATAGCCCATTCCCTGATGCTGGGAGAATCAGGTATCCTTACCGGGGAAGAAACCAGCCGGATCCTGGCTGAGTTGGGAAAGGTGTACCTTGATATCCGGGAAGACCGGTTTGTGATCGAAGAAGGTACGGAAGACATACACTCACAGGTGGAAAAGATCCTGACCGAACGGCTGGGGGAAACCGGGAAAAAGATACATACCGGAAGGAGCAGAAACGACCAGGTGCTGCTCGATATCAGGCTTTTTACCAGGGAAGAACTGCACGTTCTGATGGAAAAAATAAAGAAACTGTTCGAAAAGCTGCTGACACTCAGTGATAAACATGCGAATATCCTGATGCCGGGTTACACGCATATGCAGGTGGCCATGCTTTCATCCTTCGGGTTATGGTGGGGAAGTTTTGCTGAAAGCCTGGTGGATGACGTACTGATGCTTGGTACCGCCTGGCAGGTGAATGATCAGAATCCGCTGGGTACTGCGGCCGGGTACGGATCTTCATTCCCGGTCGACCGGGAACTGACCACCCGCCTGCTGGGATTCGGATCGCTATGTGTGAACCCGGTTTATGCCCAGTCAAGCCGGGGGAAAACCGAGTGGGTAGTATCAGTGGCTCTGGCATCAGTGGCTCATACCCTGGCCAAACTGGCCTCGGATATCTGCCTTTTTATAGGGTCCGATTTCGGCTTCCTGAGTTTGGCCCCGGAAATGACTACCGGATCGTCCATTATGCCACATAAAAAGAACCCTGATGTATTTGAACTGATCAGGGCCCGCGCCAACCGCCTGAAATCGCTTCCTGCCTCCCTGATGCAGGTATCGGCCAATCTTCCCAGCGGATACCACCGCGATTTTCAGCTTATAAAGGAAATGGTTCTTCCCGCATTTGGTGAGCTGGCCGAATTGATCGATATAACCGGCCTTGCCCTTGACGGTATCCGGGTAAGGGAAGATATTATGCAGGAGGAAAAATATCGCTACTGCTATAGTGTGGAAGTGGTGAACCGGCTGGTAATGGAGGGGATGCCTTTCCGGGAGGCTTATCGCAGGGTGGCCGGTGATATCAGGGACGGGAAATTCCGGTTTACAGGGAAACCGGAACATACCCATGTGGGAAGTATTGGCAATCCCGGGACCAACCGGATACGGGGAAAAATGGATAATGCCACCGGAACACCGGATTATTCCGTTCCGGGAAAAGCTATCCGGAAGCTTCTGAAGAAAGCGGGAGTGGAGGAATGAAGCATGGGTGAAATACGACGGTCAGGGAAGGTTATTTCCAGCGATGTTTCAGTGGTTGTGAAGGTGGAAATTGTCCATCTGCTCAATAAAAAAGGAGACCTGGACAACGGGAAATTCGATCGATTGGCCCGGGTTATTTCCGGATTGAGAAATATGGGTATACGGGTGGTGGTGGTTTCATCGGGGGCTATTTATCTCGGAAGCCGTATTTCGGGTATCCGGCCTTACAACCTGACGGTACAGCAGGCTTTGGCAGCCATCGGGCAGGTGCGACTGATGGAACTATACCAGCAATTTTTCGGAGAGTATAATCAAATGGTAGCACAGATTCTGATTACCGCCGATGTAACCAACGATCCGGTTCGTAACCGGAACGCCTGCAATACGCTGAATAACCTGTTGTCCAGGGGTGTGATTCCCGTGGTCAATGAGAATGATGCCCTTTCAACAGAAGACATTGTACTGGATGACAATTATTATCTGGTGCTCAGGGTGGCCGGTTTGATCCGGCCCAGGTTTATCGTGGTGCATACGGCCAGTCCCGGTAAGTATTTGATCATCTGGGGAGAAGAGAAAAACGAGTATGGTATGGAACAGGAGACCCATGTTGCCATGCGTATTGGAATGCTGAAAGATGATCTTCCTGCCGGTCCGGTATTTTTTCCTTCCCGGCTTCCCGAATTTTAACCTGCCTGACATGAATGTTCAGAAATACCGTGCATTATTAAAAACATCGCAGTTGCTCGTGGTAAAAGTGGGCACCAGCAGCCTGGCTTTCAACACCAGGCGGCTGAATTTTCAATGGATGACGCGCCTGGCTCATGTGCTTTCGACGATCCGCCGGGAGGGAAAACATGTCATCCTGGTATCTTCGGGGGCTGTTGGAGTGGGAGCCGGCAGACTGGGAATCCTGAAAAGGCCGGCAACACTATCCGACAAGCAGGCCCTGGCTGCTTTGGGGCAGGCCGAACTAATCAAGATATACCAGCGGATATTCAGGGATTATGACCAGCTTGTTGCCCAGGTGCTGCTCACACGCGACGGTATGGAAGATCCTGTGAGAAGAACCAATGCCCGGAATACCCTGAAGACGTTGTTGTCGATGGAGGTTATTCCCATTATCAATGAGAACGATACAGTATCCACCAGGGAAATGGAGTTCGGCGACAATGACCAGCTTTCGGCCCGGGTTTGTGAAATTACCGGAGCGGATTTGCTGGTGCTGCTTTCTGATATTGATGGTTTATATTCGGCCGATCCAAGAAGAAACCACATGGCCAGGCTGATTCCCGTGGTTTATGATGTTTCCGAAGAGGTGGAGGCTGCTGCCGGGAGTGCAGGGACGGATGTTGGAACGGGGGGAATGGCCACCAAGCTGGAGGCTGCCCGGATATGCAGGCTGGCAGGGTCCCACATGGTGATTGCCAATGGAAAAGATCCCGCAGTGATACGGGAAATTCTTGAGGGGAAGGAAGTGGGAACGCTTTTTATCGCACAACCTATCCATACCATAAAATAATGGAAACAATACATGATATCGGAAAGGGGGCCCGCCGGGCTGCTTATTTTCTGGCAAAAGCCTCATCGGATGAAAAAAAACTTGTGCTGCTTCAAGCGGCATCAAACCTTGAGGAAAAAATAGAAGAAACCGTTGCTGCCAACCGGAAGGATCTGGAACAGGCACGTAAGCAGGGGATTGGAGGTGCTTTGCTTGACAGGCTCAGGCTTGATGCGGAACGAATTCGCTCGATGGCCGAAGGAATGAGGCAGGTAGCCGGTCTGCACGACCCTGTGGGAGAAATTCTGGGGATGACACGAAGGCCGAACGGTTTGATGATTGGCAAAAGAAGGGTTCCCTTTGGCGTTGTGGGGATTATTTACGAAGCCCGCCCGAATGTGACCGCCGATGCTTTTGCACTGTGCCTGAAAACCGGTAATGCTTCCATTTTGCGTGGCGGAAAGGAAGCTTTCCATTCCAACAAGGCCCTGGTGGATCTTTTTCAGGGAACTTTGAACAGCCAGGGGTTCCCGCCTGAGGCCATCCAGCTTGTTAAAGATACCTCACGGGGCAGTGCTGTGGAAATGATGAAGGCCCGGGGAATCATTGATCTGCTGATTCCTCGGGGAGGAGCCGGTTTGATCCGTACAGTGGTGGAAAACAGTCAGGTGCCGGTCATTGAAACGGGGGTAGGAAACTGTCATATCTATGTTGACCGGGATGCCGACCGGGAAATGGCCGTTCATATTGTGGTGAATGCCAAAACCCAGCGTCCGGGGGTGTGCAATGCGGCAGAGAGCCTTCTGGTGCACCGGGATATCGCTGCCGGTTTTTTGCACGGGGTGGCTAAACAACTGAAGCGCAGGAATGTTGAGATCAGAGGGGATGAAACGGTTTGCTCGCTCATAGGGAATGCGTTTCCGGCAAACGATGAGGACTGGGGACGTGAATACCTGGACCTGATCATATCGGTAAAGGTGGTGCCAGACCTGGATTCAGCCATTGAACATATTCACCGCTACGGCACCGGACACTCTGAAACCATTGTTACCAATCACTACGCCAGTGCTCAGAAATTTCTTGAAGAGGTGGATGCTGCAGCCGTATATGTAAACGCTTCCACCCGGTTTACCGACGGGTTTGAATTCGGTTTTGGAGCCGAAATCGGCATCAGTACACAGAAATTGCATGCACGGGGGCCTATGGGACTGGAAGCGCTGACCTCTGCCAAATATGTTATTTACGGCAACGGCCAGGTAAGAGAATAACACGTTGTTTTTATTCTTCGCCTATGTATTCCTGAATATTTCTGATAAACTCACTGAACAGGAAGGCTGTGTCAGTGGGTCCTCCGGAAGCTTCGGGATGGAATTGTGTGGAAAAGAAGGGTTTACTACGGTGTTTCATTCCTTCGTTGGTTTCATCATTCACATTGATGAACAGGGGTTCCCATTCGGATGGTAGGGTTTCATTGTTCACCGCAAATCCATGATTCTGTGATGTAATGTATGCCCGGGGTGTATTTACCAGGCGTACCGGCTGGTTATGACTGCGGTGGCCGTATTTCAGCTTGTAGGTGTCGGCTCCGGCTGCAAGCGCCAGAAGCTGGTTTCCAAGGCAAATGCCGAAAATGGGTTTATCCTCTTTCAGTGACCGGCCGATATGTTCAATGATGGTGCCGCATTGCTTGGGATCGCCCGGACCGTTCGATATGAACAAACCGTGGTATTCTTCCTTCGAATAATCGTAATTCCAGGGAACCCTGATGATGGTTGTGTCAAGTTGCAGAAGGTATCTGATGATATTGTACTTAACCCCGCAATCGATCAGCAGAATGCGGTATTTCCCGTTGCCGTATACCTTTTTTTCCCGGATGCTTACCTGTTCCACCAAATTTTCCCGGTTGGGATCATAAAAATCAACCGTGTCTCCGTTCATCAGAACCTTGCCCAGCATGGTTCCCTTTTCTCTCAAAATTTTGGTAAGAGCACGGGTATCAATACCGAAAATGCCGGGAACCCGGTGCTTTTTCAGCCAGTGACTGAGGCTGTTGACCGCATTCCAGTGACTGTACTGAAACGAATAATCGGAAACCACCAGGGCAGAAATGTGGATCCGGTCCGATTCGAAATATTTTAACAAACCGTTCTCCGTTTCTTCAGCCGGTGCCCCGTAATTGCCCACCAGCGGGTAGGTAAGTACAAGGATCTGTCCGCGGTAGGAGGGATCGGTTAAACTTTCCGGATAACCGGTCATGGCGGTGTTAAATACTACTTCCCCCGATACCGGTTTTTCGTAACCGAACGATTTTCCTGTCATTTCGGTTCCGTCTTCCAGCAGGAGTTTTACTTTCCGGGGTTCATTCATGTGCTGATACTTACAGATAACAGTTGATATGACAGAATTCCAACCGGATAACTTATCTTTTCCGGCCGGTCAAAAGTACAAAAAATGTGACTATTTCGCATGGGACAACAGGTGTTACTTATTCCGGCCTGACATAAACCCGGAAAGGAGATGGCTTTCAACCGTCAACCGGAGAAATACGGTAAGCAAAACCGGCAGAATGGCGCGGGGTAAAAGATTATGGGTCCATGGCATACTGATCAGAAGTGCCAGAACGGGAACAGCGGCTGTCAGGAAATAGATCCGTAGCCAGGCCGGATTTGTCCCGCGACGCAGGAAAAAGACAGCAATAAGGTGAAATGGGAAGGCCCACAGCATGTTTAGGTTTGCTGCAAGGGGTATATGGTCACTGAATATCCAGAATACCACCAACAGGGTTCCCAGAAGTCCGAGCGCCATAAACAGAATCCTGTCGAACCATATCCATTTTGCTTTCCTTCCCGTTTCAATACCCGCAGATAGCATGGCCACAAGAAACAGGGCCCAGAAGATCTGACCTGGGCGCGGGCTGGAAGCCGTTTCAGTATCAGGTTCGGCTTCAAACACGGTAACTATGTTGCTGCAGAACGATCTGCTTCCGTTTCCTTCACTGATCATGGCTTTATCGTAAATGGTCATGATATAGTCGGGAAGGAACATATATTGCCAGGGGGTGGCAATGCGGTCGGTCGGCAGCCCAAGGGCGATGTCGATGCCTACATCCAGCCATGGGGTTGCGGCCAGGTAAGGATCGATCAGTTGCCTGAAAGATAGTTCCTGCCTGTAATCGGAATAATTATACTGTACTGGAATATCCAGGCTTTCGTGGATTATGTCCCTGACCCTGGTGGCACAATTATCGTAAAAAAAGTCGTACCGGTAATATCTGTTTTCCGGTCGGTAGTTTTCAAGCAAGTTGTTGAAAAGCACCTCTTTGGAGGAGTGTGGAATCATCAGTTCCTGTTCGTATACCGATCGGTTTTCGAAAATGTATTCTGCCAGAAATTCCCTGAATGTGCTGACCGAGAGCATATAATCGAGCCTTCCTCTGATGAATTTAAAGTAAAAGTTGGGTGTGCTGAAATC
Source organism: Bacteroidota bacterium (assembly GCA_011049175.1). Taxonomy (GTDB): domain Bacteria; phylum Bacteroidota; class Bacteroidia; order Bacteroidales; family VadinHA17; genus HyVt-105. The sequence goes on from DSCJ01000015.1 coordinate 15,266, forward strand.
GAACGTGCCGTAATTAAATACCAGATCAAGGTTCTGAGCCGGATCAACCACCCGGATGGCGGTGTGTCCGAAAAGCGAATAGGTTTCATTACCCGGGGAACAGGTAAGTACGCTTACCCTGGCTGAATCTGAAAGGGTTGCGGAATAGGAGAGGGAAGAGAATATCAGGGGAAGTATAAAGGATATCTGGATTTTTTGAAGGATAGAAGGCATCAGTTAAAAATTTTCTACAATGATAGTTTCTTTCGTTGAAAAAACATGCGGGGAGAGGTGATTTTCCCCGGTTGTGTTTTGCGGTTTCATACCAATTCATGAAATTGCGGTGATTACCCGGAAAAATCAATCTCATGTATGTTCGCCCCAAAAAATCCCTGGGTCAGCATTTTTTGCATGACCGCAACATTGCCACAAAAATTGTGAACAGCCTGCGTGCGGAAGGATACCGTACCGTGATTGAGGTAGGACCGGGTTTAGGGGTGCTCACCGGATACCTCCTGGAGCGGAAGGATCTGGTAATTATTCCTGTGGAGATTGACAGGGAAGCAGTGGAATACCTGAAGGAAGCTTATCCTGCCCTGTACGGAAGGATCGTTGAGGGAGATTTTCTGAAAACAGACCTTTCCGTTTTAACGGAAGAGCCTTTCGGGGTGATTGGCAATTTCCCCTATCACATTTCCAGCCCTATTTTTTTCAGAATTCTTGACAACCGCCACAGTGTAAGGGAAGTCGTGTGCATGGTTCAGAAAGAAGTGGCGGAACGGATATGCAGTGCTCCGGGAAACAAGACCTACGGAATACTGAGTGTATTGCTGGGTGCCTTTTTCCAGGTGGAATATTTGTTTACCGTGGGCGAAAAAGTGTTTACCCCTCCACCGAAAGTAAAGTCGGCAGTGATCAGGATGACCCGGCACAGGGAAGACAGGTTGCCCTGCAGAGAAGAGTTGTTTTTCAGGCTGGTGAAGGCAGGATTCAACCAGAGAAGAAAAACGCTTCGAAATGCCTTAAAAGCCATGTTGTTGCCCACTCATGACCGGCATCCCCTGCTGGAGAAGAGAGCCGAACAGTTGACCGGTGCCGATTTTATCATTCTTACCCGCTGGGCAGAGCCGTACCTCAGGTAGAAGGAAGCGGGCGGAACGGAGAAACAGGCAAACGGTGTGTTCCCCTTCCATTCAGAACGACACGGAAATGGCTTCTACCGGATTCAGCCGTGAAGCCGAGAGGGCCGGGGCATATCCGGAAATCACACCCACTGTAGCAGAAATGATGATACCCAGCAGGATGTTCCCCACCGTGAGGTGAATATGGGCATCGAACGACTGGTTGACGAAAAGAGTTGAGATGAATACCATAACCAGCCCGAGGATTCCGCCAACGAGCGAAAGCAATACCGATTCGTACAGAAACTGAAGCAGGATAAAATAACGTTTTGCTCCCAGGGCTTTCTGTATGCCGATGATATGTGTGCGTTCCTTTACGCTCACAAACATGATGTTGGCAATGCCAAATCCTCCGACCAGGATGCTAAAACCACCGATGATCCATCCCCCCAGATTAATTCCTGAAAAAATGGGGGCCAGGGCCTGTGTGATCATACTGGCCCTGTTCAGTGCGAAATTCTCGGGAGCCGATGGTTTTAACCGTCTGACCGACCTCATAATGCTACGGAGCTCATCGTCGATTTCCAATTTGGTAACACCGGGTTTCGGTTTTACCATGATATTGGGCATCAGCCGGTCGCTTCGGATATTTACCAGGTTTCTCACATAATTCAGAGGGATCAGGACCGTTTTATCGAGTCCCTGGTCGCCCAGTCCGCCCGAACCTTCTTTGCGTACCATTCCAATAACTCTGATCCTGGCTCCCTGCACGGAAATCTCTTTGCCAACGGGACTGATTCCCCTGAACAGGTTATTGGCCACATCGGCTCCTATTACCGCAACATTTCTGCCGGTGGCCGATTCCACGGGGGAGAAATACCTTCCTTCTTCCATTTCAAAGTAACGCAGATCGGCATACTCGTGGGTTACGCAGAGAATATTGACATTTTCTACCCGGTTATTCCTGTAACTCACATCACGTGTGGCTGTTACACTAAAAACCACATTCTCGGCCCGTGTTGATCGTTTTTTAACTATTTCATATTCCTGCATGGTGGGTACCGGCCACTGAATAATATCCCACCAGGCCAGGTTTGGGTCATTTGACCAGGGAAATTTATCGATATACACAATATCTTCTCCCAGGGAAGCAATATTGTCACGGATCCCGGTTTCCATCCAGTCGAGTGCCGTAAAAACGGAAATGATAGCAAATATGCCAATGGTTATTCCCAGCAGGGTAAGTAAAGTTCGCATCTTATTGACCACGACTGATCGAATGGCAGTAAAAAAGCTTTCCCTGATCATTTTCAGGACCATCCACAGGTTTTTCATTGAGACAGCTGAAAAGATTTTGAAGTCGAAAGTTAAGTATAATTGATTAAATCAACTTATACAGGCATAAAAATTTAGAAGGACTGTTTTCGTCATTCCTTGAAAAAACAGGGATTTTTTCTGGTATTTTCACTAATTTTACGCCTTCATGACAAAATATTGTGTATGAGTGGTTTAAAAAAGATCAAAACCGCACTTATCTCGGTGTATCACAAGGAAAACCTGGATAAATTGATCAAAGTCCTTCACCGGGAGAAAGTGCAGCTATTTTCCACCGGGGGCACCCGATCGTTTATAGAATCACTGGGTATACCGGTAACCGGTGTTGAAGAGCTTACCGGTTACCCATCCATTTTAGGTGGAAGGGTGAAGACCCTGCATCCGAAGGTATTTGGAGGGATCCTTGGCAGGAGGGATGAAGAAACCGATCAGTATGAGATGAAAGAGTACCATATCCCTGTGGTGGATATGGTGGTGGTGGACCTGTATCCGTTTGCAGAAACGGTGGCATCAGGGGCCGGGGAAAATGAAATTATTGAGAAGATCGATATTGGAGGGGTTTCACTGATCAGGGCAGCTGCAAAAAATTTTCACGATGTGCTGATTGTTTCCCACCGCTCCCAGTATGAGGAAGTGACAGAGGTGCTGGCATCGGGGAAGGGCGAAACGGACCTGGCATTCAGGCGCCGGTATGCGGTGTATGCTTTCCATGTTACATCTGATTATGATATTAGGATTTTCGAATATTTCAACCGGGGGGTGGGTTTTTCTTTTCATAAACAGAGCCTGGAGCATTCACGTTCGTTACGGTACGGGGAGAATCCGCACCAGTCAGCCAGGTATTTCGGGAACCTGGATCAGGTTTTCGAACAGTTGCACGGGAAAGAGATATCATACAACAACCTGCTGGATATTGATGCTGCCCTCTGCCTGACCGGAGAATTTGATGAAACCACCCTGGCTATTATCAAGCACAACAATGCCTGTGGTATTGCTTCCAGAAAAAGACTTCCCGATGCATGGAAAGATGCTCTGGCAGGGGATCCGGTTTCGGCTTTCGGAGGGATTATTGTGTCCAACAGTCCGGTGGATATGCAAACCGCCACGGAAATGAACAAGATATTCTTTGAGGTGATGATGGCTCCCGGCTATGAGGAAGACGCCCTCCAAATACTGAAGTCGAAGAAGAACCGCATCATCTTGAAAACGAAAGATACCCGATTTCCCGCCAGGCAGTACCGTTCGTTGCTGAACGGTTTGATTGCACAGGACCGGGACACCCGTACCGAATCGGTCAGCGATTTAAAAACAGTTACGAAAGCAAGTCCTACGGATGAGGTCAGGGAAGACCTTCTGTTTGCCAACAAAATTGTGAAGCACACCAAATCCAATGCCATTGTGCTGGCCAAAAACAAGCAATTGCTGGGGAGTGGTACCGGACAAACCAGCCGGGTCGATGCCCTGAAGCAGGCCATAGAGAAAGCCAGGGAATTTGGTCATGACCTGGAAGGGGCTGTGATGGCTTCCGATGCCTTTTTCCCTTTTGCCGATTCGGTGGAAATTGCATTCAAGGCAGGGATCAGATCAGTGATCCAGCCGGGAGGATCGATCCGTGATGAAGATTCGGTAAGGTTTTGCGATGAACATGGCATGTCGATGATTTTCACAGGAGTGAGGCATTTTAAACATTAAAATATTTACATTTGTAATCAACTTTAGCGAAAGCATTTATGGGAATATTTTCATTCTTGACGCAGGAATTGGCCATTGACCTGGGAACAGCCAATACCATCATCATTCACAATGACAAGGTAGTGGTGGATGAGCCTTCCATTGTAGCCATTGATCAGGCAACCAATAAACTGATAGCCATTGGAGAGAAGGCCAGGCAGATGCATGGGAAGACACATGAAAACATCAAAACCATAAGACCGTTGCGTGACGGGGTCATTGCCGATTTTCATGCGGCCGAACTGATGATTCGGGGCATGATCAAGATGATCAACAGCAAACCCCAGCTGTTTTCGCCTTCACTGCGGATGGTGGTATGCATCCCTTCGGGAAGCACCGAAGTGGAAGTAAGGGCCGTACGGGATTCTTCGGAACATGCGGGAGGCAGGGATGTTTACCTGATTTATGAGCCCATGGCTGCTGCCATCGGTATAGGAATTGATGTGGAAGCACCCACGGGGAGTATGGTAGTGGATATCGGAGGAGGAACCACCGAAATAGCCGTGATTGCTCTGGGCGGCATTGTTTGTAATAAATCGATTAGGGTGGCGGGCGATAGTTTTACGGCGGATATTCAGGCTTACATGCGGCATCAGCACAATATCAAGATCGGCGAACGTACTGCCGAAGATATCAAAATAAATGTTGGTTCGGCCCTGACCGATCTGGATGATCCTCCGCCCGATTACATTGTGCGGGGACCGAATCTGATGACAGCCATGCCTATTGAGATACCGATTTCATACCAGGAAATAGCCCATTGTCTTGACAAATCCATTTCAAAGGTGGAGACAGCCATTCTGGGTGTTCTGGAGCAAACCCCGCCCGAACTGTATGCGGATATTGTCAATACCGGCATCTATCTGGCTGGAGGCGGGGCCCTGTTACGCGGACTGGACAAGCGGCTCAGCGACAAGATCAGCATCCCTTTCCACGTGGCCGAAGATCCGTTGCATGCCGTGGCACGCGGAACAGGCATTGCCCTGAAGAATGTGGACCGGTTTTCTTTCCTGATGAGATAAGCTAAAAAAGTAAGGACACAGGAATGCGAAATTTAATCCGTTTTTTACTAAAGTATTATCTCGTTTTCCTGTTCCTGGCCCTGGAGGTGGTTTCACTGGCAATATTTTTTCAACGAAACGAATTCCAGCGGGCCGGTATTCTGAATGCCACCGACCGTTTGAAGGGGGCTTATCACCAAAAGCTGGGGAACCTGCGTTCTTACCTTTACCTGAGGGAATTGAACAGGCAACTGGCTGAAGAAAATATCAGGCTGAAAAACGAGCTCGGAAGGGCATACGAATCGGAAGAAATCTTTTTCTATTCCGTGCATGACAGTGTCAGAGGGCAAAGCTATTATTATACTCCCGCCCGGGTGATCAACAATACCATAAACAAACAAAGGAACTATATTACACTTGATAAGGGGAGGGTTGACGGGATCAAGGAAGAAGACGGGGTGATCTGTCCCAGTGGTCTGGTGGGAGTGGTTTACCGGGTTTCTCCATATTTTTCCACGGTACTGTCGGTACTGAATCTGGATTTTCGGGTCAGTGCCAGAATGAAAAAGAACAACTATTACGGGTCACTTTTCTGGGACGGACTGGATTACCGTTTTGCCACGCTGACAGAAATTCCACATCATGTGGATGTATTACCGGGGGATACCATACTTACCAGCGGCTATTCAGCCATTTTCCCGGAAGGAGTGATGGTAGGGGTGGTTGACAAGGTTAGCAGGAAAGGGGGCGACTTCCTGGAGATCAGGGTAAGACTGGCTACGGATTTCAAGAACCTGGTGCAGGTACAGGTGGTTACCAATCTGAGAAAAGAGGAAAGAAAGTCAATCGAAAATTTATCCAACAGTGATTGAGATCATTCCACGGAATATTTTCCGGTTTATCGTGCTGGTGCTGATACAGGTACTGATTCTCAATAATATTGAGTTCTCAGGATATATCAATCCTTTTCTGTACGTTCTTTTCATCCTTCTCCTTCCCTTTGAAACACCCGCCTGGTTACTTCTGGTTTCCGGATTTGTGCTGGGTTTGACCGTCGATCTGTTCATGAATACTCCGGGTTTGCATGCAGCGGCCACGGTGCTGATGGCCTTTGTCCGGCCTTTTGTTCTCAGGATTTTCGCTCCCCGTGACGGATATGAACCCGGGACATTCCCCCGGATTTTCTATTACGGAGTTTCCTGGTTCTTTAAATATTCCGCCCTACTGATCGTGATTCATCATTTTTTTCTGTTTTATCTGGAAGTGTTTCGTTTTACCGATTTCTTTTCCACTTTTTCCCGGGTTATTCTGAGTTCCGTGTTTTCAATTATTTTGGTAGTTTTGAGTCAGTTTGTGATGTTCAGAAAATAACCCGAGGAAGTGGTCAATCCCTATGCTGAAAGAAAGTTTGTGGTCGGGGCTCTCCTGATTCTTGTTATCCTAGTATATCTGGGACGGTTGTTTCATCTTCAGGTAATTGACAGGACTTACCGCTTATCGGCCAGCAGCAACGTATTACGGTATGTGACGCAGTATCCTGCCCGGGGATTGATTTATGACCGGAACGGAAAGCTTATGGTATATAATGAGGCGGCTTATGATGTGATGATCAATCCCAGGCAATTGTCGGAGTTCGATACGGCTGATTTCTGCAGGATCCTGGGTGTGACACGCAAAAAGGTAGACGATGCCATTGCCGGTGCCAGGAAATATTCCATGTACAGACCGTCACCTTTCCTGAAACAAATCTCGGCGGAGACCTATGCTGTTTTTCAGGAAAAAATGTACAAATTCCCCGGTTTTTTTGTTCAGCCCAGAACACTCAGGAAATATACGGATCAAACTGCAGCCCATGTACTGGGTTACGTAGGGGAGGTGGATGAAAAGACCATTGCATCAGATCCCTATTATTCCATGGGCGATTATATCGGGATCAGCGGGGTTGAGAAAACTTATGAGGAGTTGTTGCGTGGGAGAAAGGGAGTGAATGTATATCTGGTGGATGTACACAACCGGATACAGGGTTCCTATATGGACGGAATATTTGATTCAGCGTCGGTTGCCGGCACGGATATTTATCTTACCATGGACCATGATCTGCAGGCATACGGTGAAAAGCTGATGCGGAACAAGATTGGCAGTATTGTGGCCATCGAACCCCTGACAGGGGAAATCCTATCCATGGTGAGTTCTCCCAGCTACGATCCGGCTCTGCTGGTTGGACGAATCCGTTCGGAAAATTATCAGAAATTGAGTCAGGATACACTAAAACCCTTGTTCAACCGGGCCCTCATGGCACAATATCCACCGGGATCAACCTTCAAGGTAGTGAATGCACTGGTAGGATTGCAGGAGGGGGTGGTTTCTTACGAAACGGAATACACTTGTAATATGGGGTATCATGCAGGTGGGATTTCTGTTGGATGCCATGTACACGATTCTCCGCTGAACCTACCGGAAGCCATTCAGAATTCATGCAATGCATACTTTTGCAATGTGTTCAGGAATATTCTCGATAATCCCAGGTATTCCAGTGTTACGGAAGCATTTCAACAATGGCGCAATCATGTGGTTTCTTTTGGATTCGGACAAAAACTGGGTATTGACCTGGCCAGCGAACTGAGCGGCAATATTCCCGAAAGCAGTTATTACGATTATTATTACGGAGAAAACAGATGGAAGTCACTCACTCTTATTTCTCTGGCTATTGGACAGGGGGAACTTCTCATTACTCCCCTGCAGATGGCTAATCTGGCAGCTACCTTGGCCAACAGGGGATATTATTATGTCCCTCATATTTTTAAAGAAGGGGCTGATGGTAGAGAGTCTGCAAACCGGTTCAGTGTGATCCATGAAACCACAATTGACTCAACATGGTTTGAAATCGTGGCCGAAGGCATGGATCTGGCGGTAAACGGTCCTCCCGGAAGCGGAAGTACCGCTCGCATAGCTGCTATTCCAGGGATAAGGGTATGCGGGAAAACCGGAACGGCTGAAAATCCTCATGGAGAAGACCATTCCATTTTTATTGCCTATGCTCCCAAAGAAGATCCCTGCATAGCGGTGGCAGTTTATGTTGAGAACGGAGGCTTCGGTGCCACGTATGCTGCACCCATAGCCAGCTTGATGATCGAAAAATACATGAACAGAGAAATTAAAAGAACCTGGCTCGAAAAATACATACTGGATACCAATCTGCTGATCAGGGATGAAGAGAACGATTAACATATGGGCCAATACGGACTGGACCGTAGTGTTTTTGTATGCCCTGATGGTTATCATGGGTTGGCTCAATATCTATTCGGTTGCATACAACGAGCAACACAGCAGCATTTTTGACTTTTCCCAGCGGTACGGAAGGCAGCTGGTGTGGATACTGTTTGCATTTACCCTGGCCTTTCTTACCATGCTGATGGAATGGAGGTTCTTTTTGTTTTTTTCCTATCTGTTCTATGTCCTGGCAATTCTTTCCCTGATCCTGGTTTTGCTGGTGGGAACCAGAATACATGGTTCAAAATCGTGGTTCAGCCTTGGCAGTCTGGCCATTCAGCCGGCTGAATTTGCCAAGGTGGCCGTGGCTCTGACCCTGGCCAGGTACCTCAGTGCATACAATATCAAAATCAGGTCGTTTAAGACGATAGCCACCAGCCTCTCGCTGATGATTGTCCCTGCCGTTCTCGTTCTATTGCAGCCCGATACCGGATCGGCCATGGTTTTTTTATCGTTTTTTATTGTCCTTTTCAGGGAAGGTCTGCCCATTTCCTTTCTGTTGCTTGGATTTCTGGCCATTCTTTTATTTATCCTGTCGCTTTTTGTCGAGCAGTGGATATTGTTTGCCGGTTTGATGGGAATAGCCCTGCTAACCCTCTGGTGGGTTTCGGGGAAGTTCAGGTTTTTTCTTGTTTCACTGCTGATTCTGTCTGTTACGGTGGCCGGGGTGGTACTTGCGAATCATTTGTTGCATTTGGGTCTTTCCCTGACAGTGATCTTCGGGCTTGCCCTTTTGATCCCTTCCCCAGTTTTTGCTTATTATCTCTTCAGGTACCGATTCAGGCAGGGATTATTCATTTATCTGATGCTTGGAGGGTTAATGGCGTATTCTTATTCGGCCGATGTCGTTATGCACCAGGTGCTGAGCGAACACCAGCAACGAAGAATCAAGATTTTGCTGGGAATCGAGTCAGACCCGTTCGGATACGGTTACAATATCAATCAGTCGAAAATTGCCATTGGCTCCGGAGGGTTCTGGGGGAAAGGGTATTTGCAGGGGACACAGACCAAGTTTCATTTTGTTCCTGAACAGAGCACCGATTTCATTTTCTGTACCGTTGGCGAGGAATGGGGGTTTGTTGGTTCGGCTGTGATCATTTTGCTTTATCTCTTTCTGCTGATCAGAATTATTATCATGGCGGAACGTCAGCGGTCGTCGTTTACCCGGATGTACGGTTACGGAGTGTTTTCCGTTTTATTCCTGCACTTTTTTATCAATATAGGTATGACCATCGGTCTGGTTCCCGTTATCGGTATCCCATTGCCCTTCTTCAGTTACGGAGGGTCGTCCTTGTGGGCGTTTACTTTGCTCCTGTTTATATTTATCAGGCTGGATGCCAGCCGGCTTGAATTATTATGAACCCGCTTTTTCTGGATTCAACCGCAATTCCACATAGGATTGCAGAGAGGGGAAGAATTCCAGAAACTCTTGACGGAAAGAATCGTATTCGCGTACCAGTTCATGAATGGCATACTGGGCTTCGCCGGGAAGTGAGGTTCGCTGGCTCATGCGGTAAAGCACGCTTTCAATCCCCTCCACGGTCTGGTATGATTCCAGCCAGTTGTTGATGATGAAGAACGGGAGGAAACGCTTGACCAGGGGAGGGAATTTGGAGAAATTATCGGCAGCCAGCCGGTAAAAATTGTGAATGTACTCCTGCAGGGGTACATTGGCATACCGTTCCCATTCCACACACAGGAAATGGTCGTAAAAAATATCCACAATAATCCCGGAAAACTTGTGGTACCGGGCATTCAGATGAGTTTTGCTGCGGTGTACTACCGGGTGGGTATCGGTAAAAGAATCAATGGCCCGGTGCAAAATGATTCCTTTCCTGATACCATCGGGGTATTTCTGGTAATCCTTTCCCTTGACATAATCGCCCATAAAATTCCCCAGCATGATATCATTTTCACCCCCTGAAAGAAATATATGTGCAAGAAAATTCATGAACTGTCGGATGATCCGGTACAAAAATAACGAATGATCTTTACATTATATTCTTTAACATATTTTTCTTTCGATTTCCTGTAATGCATAGATATACAAAACGTTGATTGTAATAACCTGGTTGTGTGATCTGTGTACATGACAAAAGGGACTATGTCCTTCCGGGAGAAAACCATACCTTTGCACACATTCAATCAACTGTTCAATCTAAACATATACCATATGGAAAGAAAAAATGTAATTATAATTGGTGCCGCCGGAAGAGATTTTCATAATTTCAACACACACTTCCGGGGCAATGAGGCATACAGGGTAGTAGCTTTTACGGCTGCTCAGATACCTGATATTGATGGAAGGAAATATCCGGCCGAACTGGCCGGGGATCTTTATCCGGAAGGGATCCCCATTTATTCGGAGGAAGAATTGCCGGAACTGATCAAAAAGCTGAAGGTGCATGATTGTGTCTTTTCATACAGTGATGTTCCCTATTCCAGAGTGATGGCAGTTGGAGCGATTGTCAATGCTGCGGGGGCCAATTTCATTTTACTCGGGCCGGGTGATACGCAGCTGAAGAGCAGTAAGCCGGTAATAGCTGTCGGAGCCGTTCGAACGGGGTGCGGAAAGAGCCAGACATCGAGGAGGGTGATTGAGTTGCTGATGGAAAAGGGACTGAAAGTAGTGGCTGTACGTCATCCAATGCCTTACGGTAATCTGGTGGAACAGAATGTTCAGCGATTTGCCGAGATATCCGATCTGGAAAAGCATCACTGCACCATTGAAGAGATGGAAGAGTATGAACCACATGTGGTTCGCGGGAATGTGATTTATGCCGGTGTGGATTACGAAGCCATCCTGAGGGAAGCTGAGAAGGATCCGAAAGGGTGTGATGTGGTATTGTGGGACGGCGGAAACAACGATTTTTCCTTTTATATTCCTGATCTGATGATTACCGTTGCTGATCCGCACCGGGCAGGGCACGAACTGTCATATTATCCGGGTGAAGTGACCCTCCGGCTGGCCGATGTGGTTGTTATCAATAAAATCGACAGTGCTTCTCCGGAAAACATACAGAAGGTACGTGAAAATATTGAGAAAGTCAATCCCAAAGCCAGGGTGGTGGATGCGGCTTCTCCCATCCGTGTTGACGATCCTTCGGTGATCAAGGGGAAGAGGGTGCTGGTTGTGGAAGACGGACCTACCCTGACCCACGGTGAAATGAAAATCGGAGCCGGCGTGGTGGCAGCCCGTAAATACGGAGCTGAGGAAATGGTGGATCCTCGTCCTTTCCTTGCCGGCAAATTGCAGGAAACTTTCCAGACCTATCCCGGAATTGGAAGCCTTTTGCCTGCCATGGGGTACGGGAAAGAACAGTTGCGTGACCTCGAGGCCACCATTAACCGGACTGACTGTGATGCGGTTGTGATTGGCACCCCGATTGATCTTAACCGGATCATTAAGATTAATAAGCCCACCACCAGGGTTTATTATGATCTGCAGGAGATTGGAAAACCCGATCTGGAAGATGTGATTGATGATTTTCTCCGGAAGCATCAACTGAAATAGTTTTCCTTTTTTCAGGAATGGAAAGAGCCGCACATCAGCGGCTCTTTCCCTTTTTACAGGTGGTGGGAAACATGATTGAATAAAGACCCGGGAGTAAATTCCATGCTGGGATTGTAAATGATTATTCCAGTTTTTTTCTTAATTCTTCACCTTCTTTTTCGTATCCCGGTTTTCCGAGAAGGGCAAACATGTTTTTTTTGTATGCTTCCACCCCGGGCTGGTTGAACGGGTTGATCCCGAGTAAATATCCACTCAGGGCGCAACTCATTTCGAAGAAATAGATAAGCTGTCCCAGGGTTGCTTCATTGATTTCGGGAATGATAATCCTGATATTGGGAACGCCACCGTCTATATGGGCCAGAGTAGTTCCCATCTCGGCCATTTCATTTACTTCGTGAATACGTTTTCCGGCCAGATAGTTCAGTGTGTCGAGGTTATTCTCATCCACAGGGACCTCTACCCTGTGCCTGGGCTTGCTTACCGATAGTACTGTCTCAAACAGATGTCGTTCCCCTTCCTGGATATACTGGCCCATGGAATGCAAATCGGTAGTGAAGTCGACGCTGGCCGGGAAAAGGCCTTTTCCTTCTTTGCCTTCGCTTTCACCGAAAAGCTGTTTCCACCATTCGGCCATATAATGAAGCCGGGGTTCGTAGTTTACCAGAATTTCGATTCGTTTTCCTTTCCGGTACAGAAGGTTTCTGGCAATGGCATACAGAGCCGCAGGATTATCTTCGATATTTTGCTCTGTGTCACAACGTTGCATCATCAAGCCGGCCCCTTCCAGCAGCGATTTTATTTCGAATCCGGCCATAGCGATGGGGACCAGCCCAACCGGTGTCAGCACCGAGTATCTGCCCCCCACGTCATCGGGGATGGAAAAAGTATGATATCCTTCTTTCTCCGCCATTTTTCTCAGGGCACCACGGTGGGCATCGGTGATGGCTATGATACGGTCGGAGAGTGATTTTTTTCCGAACCGCTGCACCAGTTCGTTTTTCAAAATCCGGAAAGCAAGAGCCGGTTCTGTGGTGGTACCCGATTTTGAGATCACAGTCAGTCCGAATGATTTGCCGGAAAGAACTTCAAGAAGGTCATGCAGGTAATCTTCGCTGATGTTCTGGCCGGCATACAGTATGCGGGGTGATTTTCCTCCGGGGACTTCACCGGCAAAAGTGTGCGACAGGGCTTCGATTACGAACCTGGCTCCCAGGTAGGATCCTCCTATTCCCACCAGTACCACGGCATCCATATTTTTTTTCCAGTGGCGCGCCAGTTTTTCAATCTTTTCTATCTCCACAGCATTGATTTTTGCAGGAAGATCGGTCCATCCGAGAAAATCACTTCCTTTTCCCGTTTTATCCAGCAATGCCATGCGGTGTTTCATGGCTTCGGGATACAGTGTGCGGATTTCCTCTTTGCTTATTATTTCTGTGATGTGACGTATATCCAATTGTAAACTGTTCATAGTTTCACTGTTTTACGATAACTGTTCGGTTAGTAATTTGATTTCGATAGAGGGGGCCACGTTTTCATACAATATACGGTATACGGATTCTGTAATGGGCATGGGAACCCGGTAATGCCGGTTGATTTCCATGATCGATTTTGTAGCGTAATACCCTTCTGCAACCATATTCATCTCCAGCTGGGCGGTTTTTACGCCGTATCCTTTCCCGATCATGTTGCCGAACGTGCGGTTCCGGCTGAATTGAGAATAGGCGGTGACCATCAGGTCGCCAAGATAGGCCGAAGTATTGATATCCCGGTGAATGGGATGTACGGTGTTTACAAAACGCTGGATTTCCAGGGCGGCGTTTGAGATCAAAACGGCCAGGAAATTATCCCCATACCCCAGCCCATGTGCAATTCCCGCCGCAATGGCAAAGATATTTTTCAAAACAGCAGCATACTCCGTACCGAATATGTCGTCGGAGGGGATCGTTTTGATGTAATGGCACTTCAGACTGTGAGCCATGAAGTTTCTGGTTTCTTTTCCCTGGGAAGCGACCGTAATGAAGGTAAGGCGTTCGAGTGCCACCTCTTCGGCATGACTGGGACCGGTTATCACTCCGAAATCCGGATAAGGAATGTGGAATGCATCGTGAAAAAATTCACCAACGATCTTGTTTTCACCCGGGATCATCCCTTTGATGGCGGAATATATGGTTTTATTTTTCAATTGTGCTGCAGAAAGAGTGTTCAAACTTTCTTTCAGAAAAGCTGCCGGGATGGCAAACAGCAAATGGTCTGCCTGCTGAACCGCTTCAGAAATATTGTTGTAGAATGACAGGCGGTCGGTATCGAGGGAAACGGCAGAAAGATACCCCGGATTGTGCCTGTGTTCCGAAATATAATCTATCCGCTCCCGGCTTCGCATGTACCAGTGTACATGATCCATATTCTCCAGCAGGACTTTTACCAGGGCTGTTGCCCAGCTTCCTCCCCCCAGAACAACCATTCCATCTGTGTTGGACATCATGATGTATTTCAAAGGGATTTTACCCTGCCTGCACTGGAAACATGGATGTTTTTTATCTCGGGATTTCCCAGATAATATATATCTCCCGAACTGCTGGAGCGGGCATTGAGTTCTCTGGTTACGAATATTCTGGCATTTCCCGAGCTCGAAACAGCAACGTCGGCTTTCTCCACTTTCAGCCTCAGGGCATCCAGATCGCCTGCACTGCTGAGGCGGGCTTCCAGTGAATCTGCCTTGCCTGAAAGGCGAATATCGCCTGCACTCGACAGTGAGACACGGATTTCGCCGGCTTCTACTTCCAGGCTGAGATCGCCTGCGCTGCTTACCGATATATCCAGCTTGCGGCAGGTGAATTTCCCCTGACCTTCCACATCACCGGCGCTGGAAATCTGTATTTCTCTGAGTTCAGGAAGACTGATATATACTTTTTTCGATTTTGCCTGCCTGATGTTGACTTCCGTATCAATGATCAAAATCCCGTTCCTGACTTCATGATGGATATATTCATGAAGATTTTCATCGGCTTCCACCACCACACCCAGGTTTTCATCCTGCCGGAGGAAAACGTCTATTCCACTGCTTACCCTGATGCCGGTAAAATATTCGGTATCAACAGCTTTCTTTATGACGGGTCCTTCCCCGTAAACGGTTTCTCTGAAAGGATCTATGTAACATCCCTGCACGATGGCGATGATAGCCACCATGCTCAGACTTTTTCTGAAATTCAAATAAATATTCATAACAGGTTGCTTTGGAACGGGTAAAATTACGGCATATTCGAACAAATTTCAAAAATGTACCCATGAAATAACCGGAAGCTGTTTTTTCTGACAGCTTCCGGTTATGATCTTTACCAACTGCTTTATCGGGAATGGCTATCCGGCCGGCAGAATTCTATCTTCTCCAGCGTGGCCTGGTCCCACCGTTTATTTCATTGGCATCCATCAACCATACACCCCTTCCATGGGTGCCGATCACAATAAAGTTTTCTCTTTCCTGAATCACCAGATCGAGTACGTAGGTCATCGGCAGATCACCAAGTACATCCCAGTGATTTCCTCCGTCCTTTGTAACAAATACACCGGCATCGGTTCCCACATAGAGGATATCCCGGTTGAAAGGATCTTCTCTGATCACATTGACCGGGCCGATAGGGATATTTGCCACAATGGATTTCCAGGTTTTCCCGTAATCATCTGATTTCCATATATAGGGGGCAAAATCGTCATCCCGTTTTCCATTCTGGGTAAGATACACAGTGCCCATATGATACCGGCTGGCCACCACTCGGGATACCCATCTATCAGGCACCAATCCTTTGGTGATTTCGGTCCAGGTTTTTCCACCGTCTTTGGTTAGGTGAGCCCTTCCGTCATCGGTACCTGCATAGATCAGTCCTGGCATCAGGGGAGATTCGCTGATGGTAAACAGGGTCTGGTAAGGAATATCGCCCATTTTCTTCGGGTCGTTGTAGGTCAGGTCCGGACTGATCCTTTCCCAGGTGTTTCCCCGGTCAATCGACCGGAAGAGGTATTGCATTCCCAGGTAAACGATATCGGGATTGTGGGGAGACAGGATAAAGGGGGCCATCCATTGCCCGCGGAGGGGAGGTTCATCTTCGTATACCCGGGGAACGATGGTTTTGGTTTGCCATCCGTTTTCCTGAAGGTACCCCCGAATCATATTTCCATAGAAACCTGCAGCATACACCCGGTTGGGATCTGTGGGGTCGATGGCATGGTTGCTGCCTTCGCCGCCCGGAGCCCATTCAAAATCAGCAACCGGAATCCGGTCGCGTCCACGGATTAAATCAACTTCGGCCCTGTAGCTGCCATGATCCTGTATGGATCCGTAAATATGGAAAGGATCGGCATTGTCCACCTGTACATTAAAGAACTGACTTGCCTGAAGCCTTTCGGTAAAGAGGTGCCATGTTTCACCCCGGTCGTAGGAAACGCATACTCCTCCGTCGTTTGCATTGAATAAATAATCGGAGTTGTCGGGATCGATCCACAGACCGTGGTGATCAGCGTGCATGCCCCTGAGTGTGCGGAAAGTTTTTCCTCCGTCGTTGGATACGTGCAGTTGAACCCCCATGGTATAGATGGTATTTTCATCATTGGGATCGACCCTGATCTGGCCGAATACCCAGCCATAGGTTCCGGAGTGGCGTTCCATATACCGGGCCATTTCTTCCGTTTGTCCGCTGACTCTTTGCCAGCTAAGGGCTCCGTTGCTGGTTCGGTATACGGTTGCTCCCATGATGACTCCCCCCCGGGGGCGACCATAGGAATCTGTTTCTCCGTATGCTTCCCGGATAATTTCATAATTATCAATGAAGGCATAGAGTACCTCGGGATTTGATCTCGCGATATCAATCCCGATTCGTCCGCGGTACCGGGCTTCCGGTAAGCCGTTATTGACTTTTTTCCAGGTTTTCCCTCCGTCGGTGGTTTTCCATATACCGCTTCCGTTGTATCCGGGTTCATTACGCGGGTCATTCCATTTTTTCCTGATTCTTTGCCAGGTGGCGGCATAAAGAATGTCGGGATTTTCAGGATGCATCACCAGGTCAATGGCTCCGGTTAGTTCATTCACATAAAGAATTTTTTCCCAGGTTTCACCGCCGTTGGTTGTTTTGTAAACGCCCCGTTCAGGATTTGGGGTCCATTCGTGCCCGGAGGCAGCTACATATACCACCTGGCTGTTTCGGGGATTGACAAGAATTCGTGCGATAGTAAATGTGTTTTCCAGTCCAAGGTGTTTCCAGGTTTTCCCTCCGTCGGTGGTTCGGAATATTCCTGCCCCTGACTGGGAGCTTCTGAAGATATTGGCTTCACCGGTCCCCATCCAGAGGATATCGGGATTGGAAGGATCGAGTGCAATATCCCCGATCGATGCGGTAGCAAGATCTTCAGTAAGGGGCTCCCAGGTGGTGCCTTCGTTTACTGTCTTCCACAGTCCGCCTGAAGCGGTAGCGGCATACATGGTATACGATTGCCCCTTGGGACGCACTACCTCCACATCGGTGCATCGGATACTGATGTTCCCCGGACCTACAAATTGCCAGGCCAGTTCTGTGAAAGGCGACCTGGCTTTCATTTCCATATACTTTTCGAAAGCAACCAGCCGGTTTTCCCCTTTGGTTATGGGACGTGGCTGGGCCAGTGAAGAAGAAACGGACAGGAAAAGAAAAACAAGCAGAAATGCCGGTAACGGCATGGCCGTGATGAGATTTTTATTGATGCTTTTCATGATGGGATGAAAGGTTTGTATAAAGCAGAGAAAAATAATTGAATTAACCCACATTTAAAAGTGTGAAGCATGTTTGCACAAGAATTTTCTGATCCGATACATTGAAAGGGAACAGAAAAATCATGGTCTGGATGGTTTGGTTCCTGAAATGATGAGATATTGCCGCCGCCGGGTCAGGAGGAATATATTGAGATGGATATTGATGAAATAAAAAAGCCGGAAAGCCAATGTACGCAAAAAACTGCGTTTCTTCATCTGTTTGAACCATGAACGGTAATTTTGGAACCCCCTGATTACTTCGTCAGTAATATCTTCAATATGTTCAACGTGAAGATTGACTTTTTTCAACCCCTCCAGGTATTCTTTCAGTGACCAGTGATGCAGGATCATTTTCCTTTTCCAGCGTTTTCTTCCTCTTTTGGAAGGTTCCCGGGTGGTCAGGATATCGGCTATCAGGAATTTTCCTCCCGGAACAAGTGTCCGGTATACCTCTTTCAGGAAAGAGAGCTTGTTGGGATAATGAAAGGCACTTTCAATATTAAGCACCACGTCGAAGCTCTCGTCTTTGATTTTTTGCATATTCTGAGCATCATCAACCAGAAAGTAGGCATTTTCAATACCCCGGCGCGACTTTTCGCGATTGGCAATTTTTATGTTCGACCGGTTCAGATCAATACCTGTAATGTACCTGGGTTTATATTTCTCCGATATAAATTTTGTTTGTACCCCGTTGCCGCATCCTATTTCCAGGACCGATTTTCCGTGCAGAGGTTCAACATGCTTCAAACACTGCCTGGTTAGGTTTTCCTGAGCCTGCCGGAAATTGTCGGATCTTTTTCCGTAAAACGGATAATGAAGCATGGTAAATTCATCATTTACCTGATGAAGCGCCTGATTCATTGATTCATAATAACTGGTTGTGGATGATCCCGACTTAATAAGCTTTATCATCTGTGCTATCAATTCCATAATTGCTGACTTTGTAATAATGTTCGCATGATACGGATTATTATTTACTGTGAAAAGGACTGACCGGAAAAATGTGAGATTTAATGAACCCAGAGCTTACGAAAGATACGAAAATATTATTTATTTTGGAAGAGGCAATTTGCTGTATGGAAGACATATACAAAAGAGAAATGAATAATTGCACGAAACGTTGGATTATGATCATAATAACTGCGGGTGTGCTGTTCCATTCCTTGTTCTCTCAGGAAAGGAATGAAGATCCCGATGAAAGAGTCCATAAATTTCTGGAAAGTAAAAGGAACCGCTGGCGGAATATGAATATTCCTGAAGCCGACGGGAAAGTTTTGTATGATCTGATTGTGAAGCACGGGTATACCCGCGCACTGGAAATAGGAACCTCAACCGGACATTCAGGAATATGGATTGCCTGGGCCCTTTCGAAAACCGGAGGCAGGCTGATCACTATCGAGATTGATGAAGAAAGGTACAGGGAGGCATTGACCAATTTCTCTCAGGCAGGCCTTCTGCCCTATATTGATGCCCGCCTGGGCGATGCACATAAGCTGGTGAAAGAGCTTGAAGGGCCTTTTGACTTTGTATTCTGTGATGCTGATAAAGTTTGGTATAAAAATTATTTTCAGGCAGTTTATCCAAAAATGGAGAAGGGGGGATGTTATACTGCTCACAATGTTTCCATGAGGCGAAGCCCTGCCATGCGTGAATTTCTTGATTATGTGACAGGTCTCGAGGGAGTTGAAACCACTATCAACCGGTCGAGTTACGCAGGGATCTCCATCAGTTACATTCGGTGAAGCATCGGGGCATGTTTTCACTATATTACCGGAAAATGTAACCCAACTACGTATTTCCCCGTTAAATCATTATGTATTTTAACCCGCAAATAAAACAAATTATGAAAAAAAGTAAGATTCTATCACTTGCCCTTGTTGCCGTTCTGGCAATTCCCCTGTTGCTGTCATCCTGTAAAAAGGACGATCTGACCCTGCTGACAGCCCATACATGGAATTTTAACAAAATGACCACCAACTCAAACGATGAAGATGTGCAAACATGGGTAGCATTTTTCTCAGCTATGCTTACAGGTGCAACACTGGAATTTAACGAGGGCGGTACGTATGTATTGGATTCTCCGATGGCTGAAAATCCAGAAACAGGCACATGGGAACTGAGCGATGACGGAAAAACCCTGCACATGGACGATGATGCCATGATGGTCGTTAAACTGACAGATGATGAGCTTGTACTCGAAGGCGAAGAGGTGGATGATGATTTAGGGGCGTACACCGTTAAGATGTACTGGGAAAAATAAATTCCCGGGAATTATCACTGAGGAGATTTTTTCATCAGGTACTCTATATCTTTGCAGAGAATAGAGTACCTGACTTTTCATTTGGGTTCCGGGGCCTCCGATATGGTGGTGTTTTTCCCCGCTAATTTGATGATCCTATTCAATGACCAATCCATCCGGCCACAGTTACCGGACTGAGTGCCGGCAGGTCGAGTTTGTTTTTCTTTCTGTATCCGTTTAGCTCGTTAGCCAGCCTGGCTGGCTTATCCACTTTTTTTAGTTTTTCCACGCTGGTATATCCCAGTTTCTGCAGTACCGGCACCCATTCTTCTGGTATTCCTCGTTCGAGGTACTCCTCGAGGCTGGAGGCGGTTGATTGGCGGCCCTGTTCGGGGCGCATCTGTGGGAAAAACAGCACATCCTGTATAGAGGGCTGGTTGGTAAGAATCATGGTAAGGCGGTCGATTCCCACACCCAGTCCGGCCGTAGGGGGCATGCCTGTTTCCAGGGCTTTCAGGAAATCTTCATCGAGCACCATGGCTTCCTCGTCGCCCCGGCGGCCCAGCATCATCTGGTACTCGAAGCGTTCCCGCTGATCGATGGGATCATTCAGCTCTGAAAAGGCGTTACACAATTCCTTGCCGTTTACGATGGCCTCGAACCGTTCCACCAGACCTTCCACGCTGCGGTGTTTTTTCGACAGGGGTGACATTTCCACCGGATAATCCATGATAAAAGTGGGCTGGATGAGTTTCGGTTCGGTGGTTTCCCCGAAAATCTCATCGATCAGTTTTCCCTTGCCCATGGAAGGATCGGTTTCCACTCCAAGTTTTGCGGCCGTTTTTCGCAGTTCATCTTCTCCCATTTCCGAGATGTTCACTCCGGCACGTTCCCTGATGGCTTCGAACATGGTGTACCGTTTCCAGGGTCGTTTAAAATCAATAAGCTGTTCCCCAACCTGTACCCGGGTAGAACCGTGTAGTTCCTTTACCACCGTTTCAATCATTTCTTCAAACAGGTCCATCATCCAGTAATAATCCTTGTAGGCCACATAGATCTCCATCTGGGTGAATTCGGGATTATGGTAGCGGTCCATGCCTTCATTTCGGAAATCCCTGGCAAATTCGTAAACACCGTCATATCCCCCGACAATAAGGCGCTTCAGGTACAGTTCATTGGCTATACGGAGGTAAAGGGTCTGATCCAGTGTGTTATGGTAAGTTTTAAACGGACGTGCGGCAGCGCCGCCGTAAATGGGTTGCAATACGGGTGTTTCCACTTCCATGTACCCTTTCCCGTTCAGAAAATTCCTGATGGAATTCACAATCCGGGTTCGCTTTCTGAATATTTCTCTTACCTGAGGGTTCACAATAAGATCGACCGAGCGGTTGCGATACCGTTGTTCGGGATCGGTAAAAGCATCGTAGGTTTTTCCCTCTTTCTCTTTCACAACAGGCAGCGGGCGGAGTGATTTGCACAGTATTTTCAATTCCCTGACATATACTGTAATTTCCCCCATCCGTGTTTTAAAAACATAACCTTTTACCCCTATAATATCACCGATATCAAGCAGGCGCTTGAAAACGATGTTGTACAGGGTCTTGTCTTCTCCCGGGCAGAGATCGTCGCGGCGAATATAAATCTGGATCCTGCCCCGGCTGTCCTGAATTTCTGCAAAGGAAGCATTGCCCATGATACGGCGGCTCATGATTCTGCCGGCAATACGCACATCCTCCATCGGATTTCCGTCAGGGTCATATTCATTCAGGATATCTATCGAATACGTATTGACGTCAAATCCTTCAGCAGGATAAGGATCGATTCCCAGCGCACGGAGCCCGGCCAGGGCTTCTCTTCTGATGATTTCCTGTTCACTGAGGTATGATGGATGCATAAACTCCTGATGTAAGAGTGAAAAAAATTTTTCCAAAGATAGCACTTTCCGGAAGAAAACGGGGCCGGTTTACCGGTATGCTTTCCGGGCAAAATAAATTACATTTGCAGAGAAAAGGCCATAAATGGAACAGAACGATTCCGGAAAAAGAAGATTGCCTCCCTGGTTGAAAATGAAGATGCCGAAAGGGGAGAGTTACAGCCGGGTTAAAAACCTGGTGCAAAAATACGGTCTGCATACCATCTGTACCAGCGGGAATTGTCCCAATATCGGCGAATGCTGGGGAGCGGGAACGGCCACCTTCATGATCCTGGGAGATATCTGTACCCGTAACTGCAAATATTGCGGGGTGAAAACCGGTAAACCGGCCCCGCCCGACAGGGACGAACCTCTGAGAGTGGCCGAATCGGTGCGTATTATGAAGTTGAGGCACTGTGTGCTGACCAGTGTTGACCGGGACGACCTGCCGGACAGAGGAGCCGGATTCTGGGCCTATACCATTGGTAAGATCAAAGAAATAAATCCCAATACTACCATAGAGGCGTTGATTCCCGATTTCGACGGCCTTCCGAGAAATCTGGGCCTGATCCTGGCGGCGGCCCCCGAAGTAATCTCCCATAACCTGGAAACAGTCAGAAGGTTGACTCCGATTATCCGCAGTCGTGCCCGCTATGAGAGAAGCCTGCAAGTACTTAAATACCTGGCAGAGAACAAGGCGGTTACGAAATCGGGCATTATGCTCGGGCTGGGCGAAAGACGGGAGGAAGTGCTTGAAACCATGGATGATTTGCTTTCAGTGGGGTGCCGTATCCTGACTATAGGACAGTATCTGGCACCTACCCTGCGGCATATCCCGGTGGCGGAATATTTTCCGACCGAGGTATTTCGTGAGTACGAAAGGATCGGACTGGAAAAGGGATTCCGTTTTGTAGAAAGCAATCCATTGGTCCGTTCTTCTTATCATGCTGAGAAACACGTGGAGAATAAGGAATGAACGAGTCAGTTAATACAAATCCGGAAGCCAACGGAATCCCTGTCAGGTTTATTGATCTGGGGATCTTGGATTACCAGCAGGCCTGGGATCTTCAGGAAAAATATTTCGAGGAGGTTACCGGGGCAAAACTTGATCACCGGGAAGGCATAAAACCCAATTACCTGCTATTTGTTGAGCATCCCCATGTGTATACACTTGGAAAGAGCGGTTCGGAGCAAAATTTGCTTATCGATCATATTCAGCTTCAGGCCAGGGAGGCCAGTTTTTACAGAATAAACCGCGGAGGGGATATCACTTATCACGGTCCCGGTCAGATTGTGGGTTATCCCATTCTTGACCTGGAAGATTTCGGATTGCATGCCCGAAGCTATATTGCATTGCTCGAAGAAGCGGTTATCAGGACACTTGGCCGGTACGGTATCGGGGCCGGACGATTGCCCGGGGCAACGGGAGTATGGCTCGATTCCGGCGATAAGGCAAAAGCCAGGAAAATATGTGCCATCGGTGTAAGATTGAGCCGGTTTGTCAGCATGCACGGTTTTGCATTCAATGTGAATACGCAGCTTGAATACTTCGGATATATCAATCCCTGCGGATATACCGACAAGGGCGTAACATCCATGAAGAACGAACTGGGCAGTGAGGTGGATATGCCGGAAGTAAAAACCATACTAAGGGAAGAAATGGCCCGGTTATTTAAAATGAAATTCGTACTTTAGTCGACCAAATAAGGGAAATGGAAAAACGCTGGCAGTTAAGGGAAAGAGGTAATGAAAATGTGGTGGAACAGCTTTCAGCAGAACTGAGCATCGATCCGGTTCTGACTAACCTGCTGGTTCAAAGAGGTATTGACACGTTTGAAAAAGCAAGAACCTTTTTCCGCCCTCAGCTGTCCGATCTGTACGATCCTTTTCTGATGAAGGACATGAATATTGCCATCGACAGGATTGGATCGGCCATGGCCAGAAATGAAAAAATTCTGGTTTACGGAGATTATGATGTAGACGGTACCACGTCGGTTGCCCTTATCTATACTTTTTTCCGTCAGTTTTATCAGAATATGGGATATTATATCCCCGACCGATATACCGAGGGGTACGGAATATCTTTCAAAGGTGTCGATTATGCAGCAGAGAACAATTACACCCTGATCATTGCCCTGGATTGCGGTATCAAGGCCATTGATAAGGTGGAGTATGCTGCCAGGAAAAAAATTGATTTCATCATCTGTGACCATCACCGGCCCGGTAATGAATTGCCTGCAGCCACTGCCGTGCTGGATCCACAGCGTCCCGATTGCAACTATCCTTTCAGGGAACTGTCGGGTTGCGGGGTCGGGTTTAAACTGATCCACGCCTATGCCCGGATCAACAGCATACCCTTTGAAAGCATTGTTCCCCTTCTTGACCTGGTGGCGGTAAGCATCGCTTCCGATATTGTTCCCCTGGTTGACGAGAACAGGGTAATGGCATATTTCGGCCTGAAACAACTGAATACCAATCCCAGACTGGGACTTCGTTCCATCATCAAGACGGCGGGGATCGAAAATAAGGAAATTACCATTGAAGATATTGTTTTCCGGATTGGTCCGCGCATCAATGCGGCAGGGAGAATTGAGTCGGGAACCAAAGCCGTGGAACTTCTCATTGCTTCAGATGATAAACTGGCGCATGATATTAGTGATAAAATCAATACATTTAACAATACCCGCAAAAATATCGACCGAAACATTACCCGGGAG
The DNA here is from genome assembly GCA_011049175.1 of Bacteroidota bacterium. Lineage (GTDB taxonomy): Bacteria > Bacteroidota > Bacteroidia > Bacteroidales > VadinHA17 > HyVt-105. Next base: position 39,861 of record DSCJ01000015.1, read on the forward strand.
GCCATGCAGATGATCTCTTCCAACCCCCGGAGAAGAAATGCCAGCAGTACCGTACTTTTCAACCCCGACTGGCATAAAGGGGTGATTGGAATTGTGGCAAGCCGGTTGATAGAAACATATTACCGGCCCACGGTCATTCTTACCGAATCGAACGGATTTGTTACCGGATCGGCCCGGTCGGTTAACGGGTTCGACCTGTATAATGCCATTGAGGCATGCAGCGATCTGCTCGAAAATTTCGGAGGACATATGTATGCGGCCGGATTAACTCTGCGGCCCGAGAATCTCGAAGAATTTTCCGAAAGGTTCGAGCAGGTGGTCAGAAAAACGATCACTCCTGAACAGATGATCCCGGTAGTGGATATCGACGGAGAAATGGATTTCCCTCTGATCGATAATCGCATGATCAGAATACTCAATCAATTCAGGCCGTTCGGCCCTGAAAATATGGCTCCCGTTTTTGTTACCCGCAGGGTACGTGATGTGGGAACCGGCCGGATCGTGGGGAATACCGGTGAACACCTGAAACTTGATCTGGTGCAGGAAGGCCATAATCATCCTCCTCTGGGGGCAATTGCTTTTCATCTGGCCCATCATTTCGACAGGATACGCAACGGGCAACCCTTTGATGTATGTTATACCATTGAGGAAAATGAATTCAGGGGAATCACCAGTATCCAGCTCATGGTGAAGGACATCAAGGGGCTTGAATGAGCTAAAACCTCCAGCGTATCTGGCATTTGACCTCGTGCCTTGTGTGACTGTTTATGGCATTCCATCCTGTGCCAATACATTCCCTGTCGTTGTAATCGGTAACCGACCATTTGAACCAGGTGTCGATATTGTTCCATACACTTGTTTTCACTACCAGATAAAAGCGGGTTCCCTTTCCTGAAAAAAACGGGAATGACATGGAAGTCCAGACATCGTGCTCATAGCTATAGATACGGCTCTCATAATGGTCGGTATCGAAAAGAGCGAAACGGATCCAGGCATACCAGGGTATCGCCACAGGATGGATCCCTATATCCTGTGAAACAAAAAATCCAAGTCGGGGGGGGTCTCCCTGTATCCAGGAACGGCTGGTTTCCACACGGGTTGTCAGGCTTGTGCGGGCCGAAGGTTGGTGATGAATCTGAAACCGGGAACTGGTTTTATTATGCTTCAAAGGGATAGATAGGTTCCGGTCGTTTGCAGAATAATTCCGGTCTTTGTTTTTATGCCGGATGCGGAAAGTACATTTTGTTGATGGATTCAATGTGCGCGATAACCATACCGAATATTCCTGTCCCGCCGACGGAGAATCCGCAAGGTACCTGAGCCAGGGAAACCGGAACACGTCATGGGAAACATTCACTTCCCAACCAGCTGGCGTTTGGTATCTGAAAGCAGCGTATAAACCGGTTTCATTCGAAACGGTTGCTCCTTCAGAAATCCCGTTTCCGTAAGGAGCCTGGTAGTCAGGTGAATAATGCCGGAAAATCGTTGTGAGCCGTATGTTTTCTGAAAGTTGCCATTCCATTCCGTGCAGGCAGGCAGTGGAAACATTCCGGTCAAAAGCCGTTTCTCCAAAAAATACCATGTTTCGCAGAGACCACTGGTAATCGACAGAAACATTATATGTATACCGGCCTGACAGATCGTAGATATAGGCCGGTTCCCGCCGGGTTACTTTTTCGCGGTCCCAGAGCAGGGCCAGCAGGTTACATCCCAGGTCGAATGATTTGCCCCGATACCGTATGGTTCCACCGGCAGCCCATTCCCTCAGGTTTTTCCTGTACTCTAACTGTCGTTCGGTAGCATGTATCCCGTCGGTGACCCAGTTTGAAAAGCCCTCGTCGTTCAACCGGGCGTCTACCCGGTGCCCTGAGAACAGGCAGGATACTGTAAACGGTCCTTTACCGGCAGTAAGTGCTGCTCCTCTGAAAAAACGGTTTTCTTCCGTGGAGTTGAAAGCCTTGATCCCGCCCGGGATTTTTCTGCCCGAAAAGTTACCGGCAGTTTTCCCCAGACTGAAACCGGTCCATGCCACCAGGCCCTGTCCCGCCATGAGATGGAAATCACCCAGATTGATCTGTCGGATGTTGTTCCCGGGGTGGATTTGAATACTAAAAGCATGGTGATCAAATGGTATTTTGTTTTTTCCCGTGAAGAAAGGTTCCCCCGGATCTTTTTCGGCTGTCCATCTGATATGGAGAAAATCCCCGGCAGCCAGGGAATACCTGATAAGTTGTTTTGAGGGATCACCGAGGGGGGCAGCATTACTGCTGAGGCTGTCGGTACGGTATTCCCGGTATACCGGCCTTCTGCCTGCCACTTCCTGGTAGCGTATCATGACCGACTGCCTGATTTTTGAAAAAATTTGCGGTACCGTTCGGGCAAGTGGACTTTCCTTTTTCCCGAAATAGACAAATGGCATCAGCCAGCCGGCTAGCTGGCTGTCGAATCCGTGCAGGTAGGCTATTTCATAGATGGAACCGATGGGTCCAAACCGCTTTACATATTCCAGCAATATTTCTATCTGGAAAGGGGTGAGAAAATGAAGCCTGGAAAGCTCTTCTCTACTGGTATTGTTGATATTCAGGGGGTGAACTGAAAACCAGTACAGGTCCTCTTCCAGTTCCGGGATTTCCCCGAAGCTTTCCTGCAGAAGAAAAATTTCCTCGATGATTTGCTCGAGTAATGGATCGGGGAAAGATTGTGCGGCCATTTGACTGGGAAAGCTCAGGGCTATGAGGAATATCAGCCCTTTCCTGACAGAATGATCTGTGTGTCTGTAGTTCATGGGAAAGAGATCTGAACGGAGAAGTGCGGGGTGGTTCCCAGCGTGTGATGATAGGTGAATGCCAGGTCGGTTCTGATCCTGCCGGTGCGGTATCCCAGCCCGAAGCACCAGCTGGCCGGTGAGATTCCCGTACCTGCCCTGATCCACATTTGTTCCGAAAGGGTATATTCCATTCCCGCTTTCCATAACGGACGGTTTTCCAAATCTTTTTCGATTTCGATCCCGATGAGTAGTTCATCACCGGCCGTCCAGGCCATTCCGGCACGGAAAATGGTAGGAAGGTATTCGTCGGGATATGTGTCCATCCGGGTCCGGCTTGGATTGAATATATGGACACCTGCCATCAACCGGGAAGTTGGGCGATATTGAATTCCGGCCTCAACACCCAGGAAACTTTTATCGCCGTACATCCCGGAAATGCGTGTGCGAAAATAGTCAAGCTGGATCCCCGCTGCGAAACGCTCGGTGAATTTTCTGGCAAAAGCCAGTCCGATGCGCGATTCTCTGTACATTGAGTATCCGAAGCCCGACATATTCAATGCCAGAATGCCCGGCTTTGCTGGCAGGGCAAGGGCCAGACTTTGAAATCCCAGTTTGCTTTCCAGAAAACGGTTTTCATGGTGGAAGCCCACACATTTCTGGTCGATCCAGGCTAAACCTGCCTGATTATCCTGCATGGACCAGAATCCAGGCAGCATCACTCCCATGCCCGCCATACCGGCGGAGCGTGCTCCCGGTGCATACTGATCGTGGGAAGCCCGTACACAAACCATACCCACCCACCCCTGTATGACGAGAGTCAACAGCAGGATACGAAGGCGCTTCATTTGCGGTTCAGGGCAAAATAATAGGGTGCTTTCAGTTCACTTTATGTTGATATTTGATTTTTTTCAGTTCTTCATTGGCCTGAACGATCTTTTTCTCAAGGCCTGCTTTGAAGCGCAGAACCTTTTCATGAATGGCAGGATCACCGGTTCCCAGGATCTGGGCGGCAAGAATTCCTGCATTACGTGCTGCATCAAGTCCAACGGTTGCTACCGGTATTCCTGGCGGCATTTGTACAATAGATAACAGAGAATCCCATCCGTCTAAAGAAATACCAGCCCTGACGGGTACTCCGATTACCGGAAGCGGGGTCATGGCAGCCACCACACCGGGAAGGTGGGCTGCTCCGCCTGCTCCAGCAATGACGACCCTTATACCGCGTTCATGGGCCTTCCGTGCAAAATCCATCACCTGATGCGGTGTGCGGTGTGCGGAAAGAGCCTGTATCTCAAACGGAATTTCAAATTCATCCAGCACTTTGGCTGCCTCCTCCATGACCGGCAGATCGGAGGTGCTTCCCATAATAATGCTCACTAAAGGATCCATAAACAGTATTCAATTATCGATTTTTCATTCATTTCTAAAGTTAATAAATATTTCTTCATATTTTCGTAGCTTATAAAAGTTTTGGCATGCGTTCGGAAACCATCAGATTAAAAGATAAATGGTTCAGGCTCTATATACATGAAGAACAGATCCTTGCCCGGGTCAGAAAAATTGCTTATGAGATAAACAGAGATCTGGAAGGGAAAGAGGTGATGTTTGTGGTAATCCTGAACGGTGCCTTTGTGTTTGCTGCCGATCTTCTTCGTGAAATACACCTTCCTTCCTGCCAGATGAGCTTTTTGAAACTCTCCTCCTATGAGGGTATGCAGAGTACAGGACATGTAAAGGAACTTCTGGGGGTGGAAGAAAACCTGGAAGGAAGGACGGTAGTGGTTGTGGAAGATATTGTGGATTCGGGTGTTACACTGGAAACCATTGTAAATACGCTTGAAAAACATCGTCCGGCGGAAATCCTGATTTCCGCCCTCCTGCTGAAGCCCGAAGCTTATCAGTACAAAAGGCATATTGATTATGTGGGTTTTGAAATACCGAACGATTTTATTGTTGGTTATGGGTTGGATTATGATGGTGTGGGAAGAAACCTGAGAGATATCTATCAGTTGAAATAATAGTCAGACACTTTAACTCTTTGTTATGCTGAATTTGGTAATTTTTGGTCCTCCGGGTTCCGGCAAAGGAACCCAGTCAGAGAAGCTGATTGAACGGTATGGCCTGGTCCATATGTCCACAGGCGATATCCTGCGGGCCGAGATGGCTGCCCATACCGAACTGGGTAAAAAAGCGCAGGCCTACATGGAAAAGGGTGAACTGGTGCCCGATGCCGATGTCATTGAAATGGTTGCCCGGAAAATCGATCAGACGAAAGACCCGCAAGGATTCATTTTTGACGGTTTTCCCCGTACAACAGCCCAGGCAAGATCGCTCAGGAACATGCTAACCGAAAGGGATACACGTATTGATCTGGTGATTTCTCTGGAAGTGCCTGAAGAAGAGCTTGTAAAACGATTGCTGAAGCGGGGTCAGGAGGCAGGTCGTCAGGATGATGAGATCGGGGTAATCAGGAACCGGATTGAGGTATATAAGCAAATGACCACACCGGTAATCGATTTCTATAAGAAAATGAGAAAATATGTGCCCGTGGAAGGAGTTGGAACGATTGATGAAATATTCGAACGGATTGTGAACAGGATCGAACATTACATTTCTTTCACACTCTGAGAAACGGGCGGCCACCCCTTATGTCCGATTCAAACTTTGTTGACTATATCAGGATTTATTGCCGGTCAGGGAAAGGCGGAGCAGGGTCTGCTCATTTATACCGCGACCGGTTCAATCCAAAGGGCGGTCCTGACGGAGGCGACGGAGGCCGGGGGGGGAATATCGTTTTGCGTGGCAATTCGCAGTTATGGACCCTGTTGCATTTGCGTTACAGAAAACATATACTGGCAGGAAATGGTCAACCGGGTGCAGCAGGTATGAAAACCGGTGCCGACGGAAAAGATGTGGTGGTTGAGGTCCCGCTTGGGACGGTGGCAAGAAATGCCGAAACCAACACAATGCTGTTCGAAATAACCCGCGAAGGGGAAGAGAAAATTCTGGCGCAGGGGGGACGTGGCGGCCTGGGAAACACACATTTCAAATCGTCTACTTTTCAAACTCCCCGGTTTGCACAGCCCGGCGAAACTGGGGAAGAAGGCTGGTATACACTGGAGCTGAAGATACTGGCCGATGTAGGATTGGTTGGTTTTCCCAATGCAGGGAAATCTACCCTTCTATCGGTGATATCGGCTGCCAAACCTAAAATTGCCAATTATACTTTTACAACCCTTACACCGAATCTGGGCATTGTGCCATACCGGGAAGGAAAGTCCTTTGTGATGGCCGATATACCGGGAATCATCGAAGGTGCCAGTGAAGGGAAGGGCCTGGGAATCCGGTTCCTGCGTCACATCGAAAGAAACTCCCTGCTCCTGTTCCTGATCCCGGCTGACAGCGACGATATTATTAATGAATACAGGATCCTGGTCGGTGAACTGGAAAAATACAATCCTGAACTACTCGATAAGAAAAGGATTCTGGCCATTACCAAATCTGATTTGCTGGATAAGGAGCTGATGGATGAAATTAAAAACGGGATGCCACCTATCCCCTGGTTGTTCATTTCTTCTTTTACCCGGCAGGGCCTGGTAAAGTTGAAAAGGATGATCTGGAATACATTGAATGAGGACTCTTAACCTGGAATAATAATATGCTCGAGCGTCTGATCCAGTGGGATACGCAATGGTTTCTTCAGCTTAACGGACTGCATTCAGCATGGTGCGATGAAGTGATGTGGGCGGTAAGCGGGAAACTTACCTGGATACCTCTTTATCTTCTAATTCTAATTCTGATCATCAGAAAATACCGATGGAAATCCCTGGTGATATTGCTGGTATTTATTCCCCTGCTGGTAACTGCCAGCGATCAGCTGTCGGTTCTGATAAAAAACTCCGTTGAGCGGCTCAGACCCTGTCACACGCCGGAAATTCAGAATATGGTGCACCTGGTTCACGGACACTGCGGGGGTAAATTCGGTTTTGTTTCTTCCCATGCTTCCAACATGTTTGCCATTGCCCTGTTTAGTGCCCTTCTGCTGAAAAAGCGACTGTTTACCCTTCTCATTATCTTCTGGGCTGCCCTGGTGGCTTACAGCAGAATTTACCTAGGAGTTCATTTCCCGGGGGATGTGCTGGGTGGAACACTGGTCGGGATTTTCCTGGGAGTGGGGTTTTCAATGCTGTATGCAATGACTGACAAATCATGCCTGGGAGGCTGGATATTTTTCAGGGAGCCGGAGTGATATCCTCCTGTCCATGAGAAAAACAAAATACCCCGTTATTGTGTTTAGGTACCAGCTGCATCTATACAGTTTCTAAAAAAATCTGATATGCTCTGCATCACACATGATAGAACCGACCCATCCTTTAATCTGGCTTCCGAGGAATATGTGCTCAGGAATTTTAGCGATGATTGCTTTATGCTCTGGCGGAACAGGCCTTCAATCATTGTGGGCAAACATCAGAATACCCTTTCCGAGATCAATGTGGATTATGTCAGAAAGCATCAGATTCCTGTAGTGAGGCGCCTTTCTGGAGGCGGTGCTGTTTTTCACGATCTTGGGAACCTGAATTTTACTTTTATTGTTACCGGGGAGGCCGGGAAACTGGTAGATTTCAGAAAATTTACCCGTCCTGTGCTGGAGGTCCTGCAAAAAATGGGTATCAATGCCCGGTTTGAAGGGAGAAATGATCTGACCATCGAAGGGAAAAAATTTTCCGGTAATGCCGAACATGTATTCAAGAACAGAGTATTGCATCATGGAACCCTGCTTTTCTCTTCTGTAATCAGTGATCTGTCAGATGCCCTGAGGGTGAATCCGCTTAAATTTACTGATAAGGCCGTTAAATCGGTTCGAAGCCGGGTAACCAATATCCGTGACCATTTGAAAACACCCATTGATGTGCTTGCTTTCAGGGACCTGGTCATGGACCATGTGATGGAAACCAAAGCAGGAGCCGTACCCTATGTGTTCAGCCCGGAAGATCTGGAAAAAATCGACTCTCTGGTAAAAACCAAATACGACACATGGGAATGGAATTACGGGTATTCACCCGATTACGGATTCAAAAAAAGCATACGATATAACGGAGGATTCATCGAATTCCATCTGGACGTAAAAAAGGGATTCATCCATGATATCAGAATATACGGAGATTTTTTCAATACCCGTGACATTAAGGAAATCTCCGACCTGCTGAAAGGAATGCCCCATGATCCGGAAAAGATTATGGGGCAACTCAGGGATATTCCTCTGGGAGAATATTTTCACGGAATTGATTCAGAGGAGTTTATCAAAGGTTTGTTCTGAAAGTCCAATACGATTGCTTTTCCGGGAACGCAGGATGGGCAAATTAATCATATTTTCATTATTTTTCAGTACTCAATTACGTGATGAATATTCTGAAGTCATTACTGATATGGGTCTTTATTGCTGTGACCCTGCTCCTGTTTTTTTTCCCTGCCTCCCTGATATGGCTGGTGTGCAGACCTTTTGACAGGCGACAGGTGGTGTTTCACAGAGTGACCTCCCTGTGGGCATATATGTATGCTCTGGTTATTCCCGGATGGAAGATATCCATAGAAGGCAGGGAGAAAATTAGCCCGGATAAAACCTATATTATTATCTGCAATCACCAGTCGGCAGCCGACATTGCCGTTCTTTTCGGTTTATTCACACATTTCAAATGGGTATCCAAATCCTTCAACTTTAAATTACCGGTAGTGGGCTGGGTTATGCGTATGAACCGATACATCGAAGTGGGGGATTCGCCCGGGAGTATTCGCCGGATGCTTGAAAAATCTACCCGGGCCCTCAGGGAAGGAAATTCCATACTGATCTTTCCAGAGGGCACCCGCTCCAGGGATCTGAAGCTTGGAAGATTTCATGATGGGGCATTTCACCTGGCGCTGGAAAACAAAATTCCCATTATACCCGTACTTCTTGATGGAACGGGGCAGGCTTTGCCCAGGAACGGATATGTGTTTTCGGGCCATCCCGGAATCTTGGTGAAGGTAATGGATGAAGTTCCGTATAGCTTTTTCAAAAATATGTCGGTAAAAGAGCTGCGGGATTATTTCCATTCCTTTTATCAGGAAAAGCTTGCGGAAATGCCTTAGATAAACGGATGATCGAACTTCCACCATATCCTTCCGCCAGGATCCTCAGGAAAATGGATTATCTGAAGGACCAGAAGGGCATAATTAGCCGGTATTTGAGGGAAAAGGAACAATGGGAGGAGCATTTGATGAATACCAGGCAATACATCACTGGTTTGGTCAGACTCAATAAATTCAGGGTGGTGGGGATTCTCGGGAGTGGCTGGCTGCTGGATATACCCATCCGGGAACTGGCTTCGGAATGCGAAAAAGTGTATCTGGTTGATATTCACCATCCTCCGCAGGTGGTTCACAGGGTAAATCAATGGCCACATGTACAGTTGGTCAGGGCTGATATTACCGGTGGTTGGATTGAAAGGGCATTTGCCTGGGCAGCAGAGGGTAGGAAGAAAAAAGACGGGCAGAGGGAAATTTCTGCAGGTCAACCGGCATTTTCGTTCCCAGAAAAGGTTCATGGCTGGTTTTCAGTGAATGTTCTGGATCAGCTCGACAGCCTTGTATGTGACTATTTACGGAGAAAAAATTTTCCGGATGAAATAGTAGAAAAGGCGGGGGAGCATATCCAGAGCGCCCATATTGAATTTCTTCGGCACAATAAAGGTTTTCTCATTACCGATATCAGGGAAAAAATATACCGGAAAGGCAAAGAAACAGAAGTGCGTGATGTGATCAGGGTGCCCATTCCTGCAGGAACAAACAGGAAAAAGTGGACCTGGGCTTTTGATACGGAGGGTGCCTATGTGCAAGCCTGTGAAACCTGTTATGAAGTTCTTGCCATTCGCCTGGGGTGAATTTGTTTGCGGGGTTTGATTGATAAGCCGGTAAAGGAGAGACTTTTCAACAAATACACCGGGGGAGTACGATTCGCGTACCTGCACATTAATTACTGATTGTGATTCGTGTTCTGGTACTCTTCCGTTGCCGGTATTTGTGCATAACCTGCGGGGATTGTTGATAAACAATGCTGAAATCGGTCTTTCTTTTCCTGTATATTTGCACAAATTTCAGGAAAAAATGACGGCAAACTATTCGGAAGATTCCATTCGTACCCTTGACTGGAGGGAGCACATCAGGAAACGTCCCGGTATGTATATAGGAAAGCTGGGCGACGGTTCTTCTCAGGACGACGGAATATATGTGCTGGTGAAGGAAGTGATGGACAACTCGGTGGATGAGTTCATGATGGGCTTTGGAAAGCAGATCGATGTGACTGTGGTTGACGGTGAGGTCAGTATTCGCGATTATGGCCGGGGAATTCCTCTTGGCAAACTGGTGGATGCCGCCTCAAAAATGAATACCGGTGCCAAGTATGATTCGAAAGTATTTAAAAAGTCCGTCGGACTGAACGGGGTTGGGATCAAGGCTGTAAATGCTCTTTCTAGCCGTTTTTTAATCCAGTCATACCGCGAAAAAAAGGTGAAAATTGCCGAGTTTTCAGAGGGCAACCTGGTGAGAGAAGAGGAAATACAACCGGCCGATGAACCCGACGGTTTGCTGGTAACCTTTACCCCTGACCCGGAAATGTTCGGAAATTATCATTATCTGAGCGAATATATTGAAACCATGCTCAGAAACTATGTTTACCTGAATGCCGGCTTGATTATCCGGTTTAACGGACAAAAATTTCAGTCGAAAAACGGCCTTCTCGATCTGCTGGAGGAAAACCTGAGTGTGGAAGGCTTGTATCCGCCCATTCATTTGAAGAACCATGATATCGAGGTGGCTTTTACCCATGGGAATCAATACGGTGAGGAATATTACAGCTTTGTAAACGGACAACATACCACCCAGGGAGGGACCCATCTGGCCGCTTTCCGCGAAGCCCTGGTTAAAACCATTCGCGAATTTTATAAAAAGGATTTTGAACCTGCCGATATCAGGGCTTCCATCATTGCGGCCATGAGCATAAAAATTGAAGAACCGGTATTTGAGTCGCAGACTAAGACCAAACTGGGATCGAAAGACATGGCGCCAGGGGGAACCAGTGTACGCAACTATATTACCGATTTTCTGAAAAACCATCTGGATAATTACCTGCACAAGCATCCTGAAACGGCCGACATGATCCTGAAAAAAATCCATGAATCGGAAAAAGAAAGGAAAGCCATTTCAGGTATCCAGAAACTGGCCAGGGAACGGGCTAAAAAAGCTAACCTGCACAACAAAAAGCTGCGTGACTGCCGTATTCATTACAATACTTCGGATAACCGGCGGTTGGAATCCACCCTGTTCATAACAGAAGGGGATTCGGCTTCCGGTTCCATTACCAAAGCCAGAAATGTGGAAACACAGGCGGTTTTTAGTTTGAAGGGAAAACCCCTGAATACATACGGCCTATCAAAAAAGATCGTATATGAAAACGAAGAGTTCAACCTGCTTCAGGCAGCCCTGAATATTGAAGACGGGCTGGAGAATCTCAGATACAACAATGTGGTAATTGCCACAGATGCCGATGTTGACGGCATGCATATCCGCCTTCTGTTAATTACTTTTTTCCTACAATTTTTCCCCGACCTTATCAAACAGGGGCATTTATATATTCTGCAAACTCCCCTGTTCCGCATCAGAAACAAGGATAAAAGCCTTTATTGCTACAATGAATCGGAAAAGAGAGAAGCACTGGCCAAACTGGGGCAGAATGCAGAAATTACCCGTTTTAAAGGCTTAGGAGAAATATCTCCCGATGAATTCAGTAATTTTATCGGAAAGGATATGCGTCTGGAACCGGTTAGACTGAAGAAGGGTGATATGTATGCCGAACTTCTGAAATTCTATATGGGGAAAAATACCCCGGAAAGGCAGGATTTTATTATTGATAACCTGAGAGTGGAAGAAGACACGATTGAAGCCGGCGTGATTTGATGCAACGCCGGGTGGAATGGATATCCTTTTTTGCTTTGTATGGATTGGGAAGAAAAAGACAAAATTAGGGAAGAACTCCCTGAGGATTCTCTTTCCGGAGAAACGGAAAGAGAAGGCAGTCCTCATGATGAGACGTACCGGGTTACCCAGTTGAGCGGACTGTACCAGGACTGGTTTCTCGATTACGCTTCCTATGTGATTCTGGAAAGGGCCGTGCCTCATATTCACGATGGGCTCAAACCTGTGCAACGGCGTATCCTTCATGCCATGAAAAGGCTTGATGACGGCCGGTACAATAAAGTGGCCAATATCATCGGGCATACCATGCAATATCATCCCCATGGCGATGCTTCCATTGGGGATGCTCTGGTACAGATGGGGCAGAAGGAACTGCTGATCGATACACAGGGAAACTGGGGTAATGTATTGACCGGCGACGGAGCTGCTGCATCGCGTTACATTGAAGCCAGACTTTCGAAATTTGCTCTGGAGGTGGTTTTCAATTCCAAAACCACCGAATGGAAACCATCTTATGACGGGCGGAACAAAGAACCAGTAACCCTTCCGGTGAAATTTCCCCTCGTGCTGGTGCAGGGAGTGGAAGGTATTGCCGTGGGGTTGGCTTCCAAAATTCTTCCCCATAATTTTAATGAGGTTATCGATGCGGCCATTGCTTACCTGAAAAAGCAGCCATTTGAGCTTTTTCCCGATTTTTTGACAGGAGGCCTGGCAGATTTTTCAAAATACAACGATGGAAAAAGGGGCGGATCAGTCAGGATCAGGGCAAGGATTAGCAAACTGGACAAGAAAACCCTGGTCATTACCGAGATCCCCTATGGAAAAACTACGGGAAACATCATTGATTCGATTATCAAAGCAAACGAAAAAGGGAAGATCAAGGTAAAGAAGATTGATGACAATACTTCGGAAAAGGTGGAAATCCTGGTGCATCTTGTCCCCGGTGTTTCCTCTGAAAAAACCATCGATGCCCTGTATGCTTTTACCGATTGTGAAACACCCGTTTCTCCCAATGCCTGTGTTATACAGGATGGGAAACCGCGATTTCTGGGAGTGAGCGATATCCTTCGTGCATCGGTCGACAGAACGGTACACCTGCTGACCCGGGAACTGGAAATCCGCAGGGAGGAGCTGAATGAATTACTGCATTTTTCTTCGCTGGAGAAGATCTTTATCGAAAAACGCATTTACCGGAAAATTGAAGAATGTGAAACCTGGGAATCGGTGATCGAAACGATTGAGGAAGGACTGAAACCCTTTGCCGGCCTGCTGCTCAGGGAAGTTGCCCGGGATGATATTATACGGCTAACAGAGATAAAAATCAAGCGGATTTCCAGGTATGATTCCCGTAAAGCCGATGAAGTAATCAAAAACCTTCAGGCCGAGCTCGCTGAGGTGGAAAATCACCTGGAAAATATTATTTCCTATGCCGTTAATTATTTCAGGCAGATCAGGAAAAAGTACGGAGCCGGTCGAAATAGAAAGACAGAAATACGCAACTTCGACACCATTGAAGCCACCAAGGTGGCAGTGGCCAATGCAAAACTGTATGTTAACCGACGCGAGGGCTTTGCAGGAACGGCTTTGAAAAAAGATGAGTACGTTTGCGACTGTTCTGATATTGACGATATCATTGTCATCCGGGAAGACGGGTCGTACCTGGTGACAAAGGTGGCGGAAAAACTCTTTGTGGGGAAGAATATCCATTATATCGGTGTTTTCAAGAAGAATGACAAACGCACCATTTATAATATTCTTTACCGCGACGGGAAATCAGGGCCGGTTATGGTGAAACGAGCAGCCATTACCGGCATTACACGCGACCGGGAATACAATCTGACGCGTGGTACAGAAAATTCCAAAATCCTGTATCTCAGTGGTAATCCCAATGGGGAAGCGGAAGTGGTGAAAGTATACCTGAAACCAAAACCCCGCCTGCGGCAAACCATCCTGGAACTTGATTTTGCCGGAATCGCCATCAAGGGTAGGAGCGCCCGGGGAAACATATTTACACGTCATTCTGTACAGAAAGTCGTTATGAAGGAAAAGGGCGAATCGACCCTCGGTGGCCGCAAGGTTTGGTTTGACCATGATGTGCTGAGGCTCAATTATGACGGAAGGGGAACATGCCTGGGTGAATTTTCCGGTGGCGACAGAATTCTGGTGGTGACCAGGGAAGGTGCTTTTTATACCTGTAGTTTCGATCCGTCGAACCATTTCGAGGATAATATTTTGCTGATTGAGAAATTCAATCCGAACAAGGTGTATTCGGCCGTTTATTATGATGCGGGACAGGCATATTACTATGTGAAGCGCTTCAGCATGGAACCTGCTGAAAAACCCCTGTCGTTCATCGGAGAACATCCCGAATCCAAACTGGTAAGCCTGATGGAAGTGGAATATCCCCGACTGGAGATCCAGTTTGGAGGGAAAAATAAGACCCGTGAGCCGGAAATCATCGAAGTAGCTGAATTTATCGGAGTAAAAAGCTACAGAGCCAGGGGGAAAAGGCTTACTACTTTTTCGGTGGAAAATATCCGGGAAATTGAGCCGGTCATGAAAACAGAGATACCACCTGCTGATAATCAGGAAAACGGGGAAGAAGCAGACAAGGAAAATGAGGAACGGATTCCGGAAAAAAAGAAACCTCCGGAAAAGGATACAGATTATGCCCAGATGAAACTGGATATATAAATCTGACTGCCTGATGGAGCCTTCACGGATCATCCTTATCGGTTTTATGGGCTCGGGGAAAACCTGGCTGGGTAAAAAACTTGCAGAAAACATCGGTAATGTTTTTTTCGATCTGGATGAACTGATAGAAAAGGAAACCGGCCTATCCGTGGGCGAAATATTTCACCGTTACGGAGAAGAAACATTCAGACAGTCAGAAAGAAACGCCCTGCTGCAGGTATTGCATCAAGAAAGGTTCGTACTGGCTGCCGGAGGTGGAGCCCCCTGCTACCGTGACCAGATGAGGCTGATGAATCGTGCCGGATTGACGATTTATCTGAAATGTTCTCCAGAGACTCTTTTTAGCCGACTTAAGCATGAATCACAGAAACGCCCCCTGCTCAGGGATAAAACAGATGAAAGGTTGATAACCTATATTGCCGGCACCCTCAAACAACGTGAGCCGGTCTATCTTCAGGCGGGACTCATCCTGCCGGCAGACCGGTTAACCCCCGGTGAGCTTGCCAGGCATATCCGGGAATGGCCTCCTTCCTAGCCTATCGTGCCGGAAGCGCAACAGCCTTTTTCAGTTGTTTTTAAAAAACCATCGTTGAAATGGATTTTTTTTAATTCCCTGAAAAAGGATAATTTTGTTCCTTCTGTGCACTGGATGAAAACATACATCTTATTCTGCCTGTTGATATGGAGTGGCCTTCCATGCGGGACACCGAAACATTTTGAAGTGCTGGAGACGGTAGCTGAAGAAATCATTCCAGGAAGAAGAGAATCTCCTTCCTATGTGCAATATAAAGTGGTGCTGGTAACAGCGAGAAGCTCGGAAAGATTGGAATTTTTACACCTCTGGTTGAATAAGAAAAGTATTTCTCTGAAAATCCATATGAAAAACAGGGATCAATCTGTGAAGGAATTCGGAAGGGGAGACACCCTTCTGTTGTATGCCACGCTTTTCCCCGGAATAATGGAGGCGGAGGAAGAAAAAAGGTACGTTCCTGAAGAAGTGAAGAAAGCTGCCTCTCCGGTTCTGGAGTATACAGTGGGGAAGAAAACAAATTACAGGGAAATACTGTTTGATACAATAGAAACACAAGTAAACAGATAATATAATAAAAATGAAAAAATGTGTTGAACGAAAAGTGTTGCTGATGATCCTTGACGGGTGGGGTATTGGTGACGGATCTGAAGCAGATGTCATTGCCCATGCCGATACACCGAATATGGATGTACTCACTGGGCGATATCTTCATTCCCGGTTACTTACCTCAGGTGAGAATGTGGGACTGCCCGAAGGACAGATGGGTAATTCAGAGGTTGGGCACCTCAATATCGGTGCCGGCAGGGTTGTTTATCAGGATCTGGTCAGGATCAATCTGGCCATACGTAACAGGAGTATTGAAAAGAACGAAGAGTTGGTGAAGGCTTTTAAGTATGCCAGAGATAAGAAAAAAAGTGTTCATTTCATCGGTCTGCTGTCCGACGGAGGCGTACACTCCATGGATACCCACTTATATAAGTTGTGTGACATGACCGGGGATTATGGACTGGAAAAGGTATACATCCATGCACTGACCGACGGACGTGATACCGATCCTAAAAGCGGGAAAGGATATCTTGCAGATTTGCTTAAGCATCTGAAAAATAGCAACGGGGTGGTTGCTTCACTGATAGGGAGATATTACACGATGGATCGGGATAAGCGATGGGAGCGGATTAAACAGGGTTACGACCTGATGGTGCATGGAAAGGGAAAACCTACGACAGATATTCTCCAGGCCATCCAGGAATCTTATGATGAGGGGGTGACCGATGAATTTATCAAACCCATTGTTTGTACAGACAGAGGGGGGAATCCTCTGGGCACCATTCAGGAAGGCGATGTGGTGATATGCTTTAATTTCCGCACCGACCGGCTGAGAGAAATCACCATTGCACTGACCCAGAAAGATTTTCCGGAGTATGATATGCATACCATCCCTTTGTATTATCTGACCATGACAAGGTACGATGATACATTTAAAAATGTCAGGATAATATATGAAAAGCAGAATGTGAAAAACACGCTGGGGGAGGTGGTTTCCCGGGAAGGGCTGAAACAACTCCGCATTGCAGAAACTGAAAAATACGCCCATGTTACTTTCTTCTTCAGCGGAGGTCAAGAAACCGAGTTCGAAGGGGAAAAACGTATCATGATCCCTTCACCCAAGGTAGCTACCTATGATCTGAAGCCTGAAATGAGCGCTTACGAGGTAACAGATGCCCTGGTAAAGGAATTAACGAACAGGGAGCACGATTTTATCTGCCTGAATTTTGCCAACGGGGATATGGTAGGGCATACCGGTGTTTATGAGGCCATCAGGAAAGCCATTGAAGCCGTGGATGAATGTGTGGGAAAGGTTGTGAAAACCGCTCTCGAGAACGGTTATACTCCCATAATTATAGCTGATCATGGGAATGCCGATAATGCAGTGAACCAGGATGGTTCTCCCAATACGGCCCATTCCCTGAATCCGGTTCCCTGTATCGTGGTATCTGATGATTTTTCATCCGTTAATGACGGCATCCTGGCTGATGTGGCGCCCACCATATTGCACCTGATGGGCCTGAAGAAACCTTCAGAAATGACAGGAAAGGTGCTGGTTTCATGATTCGGATAGGTAATATCATATGCAGCCTCGAAATCGTTGAAAAACATTTTATCTGCGATCTGAATAAATGTCGCGGGACATGCTGTGTGCAGGGAGATTCCGGTGCTCCGCTGACAGGAGATGAATCAGGGTTACTCTCACGGGAGATACCCCATATACTGCCGTACCTCACGGAAAGAGGGAAAGATGCACTGGAGAGGTACGGTCCGCATATAATCGACCAGGAAGGGGATATTGTGACTCCGCTGGTAAACGGGAATGAGGAGTGTGCCTTTGCTTATTTTGAGAATGGGATTGCACGCTGCGCCATCGAGAAAGCATTTGAAGAGGGGAAAACAGATTTTCGCAAACCCCTTTCATGCCATTTGTATCCTATCCGGATGAAAGAAACTCCTGAATACATTACCCTGAACTACGATGTATGGGGTATCTGCCAGCCTGCCAGGGATATGGGTGAACGTCAGAAAGTGCCCGTGTACCGGTTTGTAAGAGATGCCCTGGAACGGCGGTTTGGTGTGGAATGGTTCAGGGAACTGGATAAAGCAGCCCGTGAATGGAATTCGAGAACAATTACAAGAACATAAAATAGAAAAACATGGAACATATTAAGAATTACATTGATCAACACAAAGACAGATTTCTGGAAGAACTTTTTAGCCTGATCAGAATTCCCTCAGTCAGTGCGAGTCCCGAACATAAAGAAGACATGGTCCGGGCTACCGAAGCATTAAGCAAAGGGTTGCTGGAAGCCGGAGCCGACAGGGCCGAGGTATACAGTACAGAAGGACATCCCATTTTGTTTGCTGAGAAAATACTGGACCCGGCATTACCTACCGTGCTGGTTTATGGGCATTATGATGTGCAGCCGGCCGATCCGGTTGAGAAATGGAAGTCGCCTCCTTTCGAACCTGAAATCAGAGACGGGAAAATCTATGCCCGGGGAGCCGATGATGATAAAGGTCAGCTATTCATGCATCTCAAAGCTTTTGAGCTGATGATAAAAACATCCTCCCTGCCCTGCAATGTCAAGTTCATGATCGAAGGGGAAGAAGAAGTGGGTTCTCCCAACCTTGGGAAATTCTGTTCTGATCATAAAGACATGTTGGCGTGCGATGTCATTCTGGTTTCCGATACAACAATGATTGCACCCGATATTCCTTCCATTACAGTCGGTCTGCGTGGTTTGAGCTATCTGGAAGTGGAGGTGACAGGACCCAACCGTGATCTCCATTCGGGTTTGTACGGAGGGGCGGTTGCCAATCCTGCCAGTATGCTGTGCAAAATGATAGCCAGCCTGACCGATGAGAAAAACCGTATTACGATCAAAGGATTTTATGATGATGTGTTGGAGGTAAGCCAGGAAGAGCGTGCTGAAATGGCCAAACGCCCTTTCGATCTGGAAGAATTCAAACAATCCATTGGAATAGACAGGGAAATGGGTGAGGAAGGATATACCACCTTGGAACGTCTGGGTATTCGCCCAAGCCTGGATGTGAATGGTATCTGGGGAGGATACACGGAAAAAGGGGCAAAAACCATTCTTCCCTCCCGGGCCAGTGCCAAAATCTCCATGCGCCTGGTACCCAATCAAAACTCCAGGAAAATCGATCGTTTGTTTGAGGAACATTTCAAATCGATTGCCCCGGCAGGGGTCAATGTGAGTGTGAAAAGCCTGCACGGAGGTGAAGGATATGTTTCCCCGATAGATACGCCCGAATATCAGGCAGCCAGCAGAGCCATGGAAGATACTTTCGGAAAAAAACCCATTCCGGTACGATCGGGGGGAAGCATTCCCATTATTTCTACCTTTGAGAAAGTACTGGGGGTGAAATCCATTTTGCTTGGATTTGGTCTCGATTCCGATGCCATCCATTCTCCGAATGAAAATTTCCCGTTGTTTAATTTCTACAAGGGCATAGAAACCATACCCCTGTTTTATAAGTATTTCTCAGAAATGAAGAAATGATCACCGGCCTCTGTGCCGAACAGGACTCTTTTAAAAAAAAATGTGATGTGTGAACATCACATTTTTTATTTATGTCCTCTGTAAAAATAGGGGTGTTAAAATAAAATGTATATAAAATATGAATTTACCCCCCAAAAAATAGGGGCAATAAAAAATAAATTATATTTTTGACCCTGGATACATAAAATTTTACCTATGGCTGAATTGCGTTTCTATGCTTTGCGTGAAGTCTTCAATCGGCAGCTTGTTGACGATCACACGATTACGTCGAAAATATCGGTGATTTTTGCCGAGAAGGTATTCGACAAACGGAAAATGGAAAAATACCTGACCCGGGAGGCCTATCAGGCTGTTACGGCCGCCATGGAAGAAGGTACATCCATCAACCGGAAGATGGCAGGTCAGGTGGCTACTGGTATGAAAGCCTGGGCCATGGACAACGGGGCTACCCATTATACCCACTGGTTTCATCCCCTGACGGATGCCACCGCCGAAAAGCACGACAGCTTTGTGGATTTTGGCGATACCGGCGGACTGGTGGAAAATTTCTCGGGAGAACTTCTGGCCCAGCAGGAACCCGATGCTTCCAGCTTCCCAAGCGGAGGAATAAGAAATACCTTCGAGGCCCGTGGATATACCGCATGGGATGTTTCCTCCCCGGCTTTTATTGTGGGTCATACCCTGTGTATCCCTACCGTTTTCGTTTCCTACACCGGTGAGGCCCTCGATTACAAAACCCCTCTTTTGAAAGCGCTGGCTGCCATTGATAAAGCCGCAGTCGATGTTTGCCAGTATTTTGACAAAAACGTTACAAAAGTCATTGCTACACTGGGATGGGAACAGGAATATTTTCTGATTGATGAGGCACTGTATAATGCCCGACCCGATCTGATCCTGACCGACAGAACCCTCATGGGGCATCAGTCTTCCAAGGATCAGCAGCTCGATGATCATTACTTCAGCAGTATTCCGGAACGTGTAAATGCCTATATGCGTGAATTTGAAACCGAAGCCTATCGGCTGGGAATCCCTGTTAAAACGCGGCATAATGAAGTAGCTCCCAATCAGTTTGAATGTGCGCCCATTTTTGAGGAAGCCAACCTGGCCAACGATCACAACCAGCTGATCATGGACCTGATGAAACGTATTGCCAGACGTCATCATTTCCGCGTTCTCTTTCATGAGAAACCGTTTGCCGGTATTAACGGATCGGGGAAACATAATAACTGGTCATTAAAAACCAATACCGGTGTCAATCTTTTTTCTCCCGGAAAAAACCCAAAAGGGAATATGATGTTTCTGAGTTTTCTGGTCTGTGTTCTGAAAGCCGTGTATGAAAATCAGGACCTTATCCGGGCAAGCATTATGTCTGCCGGAAATTCACACAGGCTGGGAGCTAACGAAGCCCCTCCGGCTATTTTTTCGGTCTTTCTTGGAAAGCAAATATCATCCACACTCGATGAGATTGTTGAAAAAGTGACCAGCCGGAAAATGACGCCCGATGAGAAAACGGAACTGAAACTGGGTATTGGTAAAATTCCGGAGATATTGCTCGACAACACCGACAGGAACCGGACTTCTCCCTTTGCTTTTACAGGAAACCGCTTTGAATTCAGAGCGGTGGGTTCTTCCGCTAACTGTGCAGCTGCCATGATCATACTTAACACGGTAGTGGCCGATCAGCTGACAAAATTCAAGAAAGCGGCAGATACCCTGATCAGGAAAGGAACCAGCAAGGATGAAGCTATCTTTCAGGTACAGAAAAAATTTATCCTGGAGTCGGAAAATATACGGTTTGAAGGCGACGGATACAGTGACGACTGGAAAAAGGAAGCAAAAAAACGGGGTTTGAGCAATGTCACAAGTGTTACAGAGTCCATTTCTCATTACCTTGCCCCATCCGCAAAAAAAGTACTGATAGGTAACAACATTTTTACCGAACGTGAGCTGGAAGCAAGAGTGGGCGTGGAATATGAGAAATTTACAAAGAAAATTCAGATCGAAGCCCGCGTACTGGGAGATATTGCCATCAACCATATTGTCCCCACGGCCATCCGTTATCAGACCATTCTGCTGGAAAATGTAAAGGGACTAAGGGAAGTTTTTGAAACGAAAGTGTATGAAGAACTTTCACATGCCCGGAAAGATCTGATCATGGAGGTGTCACATCATATCTCGCAGATTAAACAGAAGGTACATGACATGATCGAAGCTAGAAAGGTGGCCAATAAAATTGCCGGTGAAAAAGAAAAAGCCATCGCCTATGAAAAGAATGTGAGGCCTTTTTTCGACGATATCCGTTACCATATAGATAAGTTGGAGCTGATTGTGGATAATGATATATGGCCCCTGCCCAAGTACCGAGAACTGTTGTTTACCCGATAGGTTTAGGTTTAAATGCCAGATGATTCCGGAAAAGGGCCTTCAGGGCCCTTTTTCGTTTTCAGTTAAAAAATATTTACTTTTAACCACCGTTATACTAAGCGATATGGCCGCATTAAAAACTCCAATCATTCTTGTCCTCCTCCTGATAACCTGCATGCAGGGATTTTCGCAGAAAAAGAAGGTTGAAAGAGCAGAAGCTGCATACGGTGCGGGCGAATACCATATTGCCGTTGATCTGTTCAAAGATGCCTATTCATCCGTAAGAGATGTTGACAAAAAGAATGAAATGGTTTACATGGTGGCCGAATGTTACCGCTTGATTAATCAGCCAGAGAAAGCCGAACTCTGGTACCGACGTGCTCTGAAAAGGGATTTTAACGACCCGGAAGCGGTGCTTCATTATGCCGATGTCCTGAAAATGAACCAGAAATATGAAGATGCACGCAATGAATATAAAAGATACCAGCAGCTGGTTCCGGATGATCCGAGAGGACAGGAAGGGGCCATGTCGTGTGACCTGGCCATAGAGTGGCTGGAAAATCCCACGGCCTATGAAGTGGAAGAAATCAGGATAATCAATTCGAGGGCCAGTGATTTCAGCCCCGTTTATGCACGCGATGACCATATGGTGGTATATTTTTCTTCCTCCCGGGATGAGGCTACGGGCAATGATACTCACGGAGCTACAGGGGAAAGTTTTTCCGATATTTTTGAAACCCAGCTCGACAGAAAAGGAAAATGGTCGGTACCCGTTCCCCTGGAAGGATCTGTCAACACAGAGTATGACGAAGGGAAACCCAGCCTTTCATACGATTACCGTACCATGTATTTTACCCGGTGTATGGTAACCAAAAGAAAAAAAATGGGATGTCAGGTATATGTGAGTGAACGGTCGGGCACCCGCTGGGGAAAAGAGGAACTGATTGTATTGGCCCCTGACAGCATGGTAGCTGCTCACCCGGCGATTTCCCCCGATAACCTGACCCTTTACTATGTTTCTGATATGCCCGGAGGCTTTGGAGGGAAAGATATCTGGAAGGTGACAAGGGAATCGGAAACAGCCGGGTGGGGAAGACCTGAAAATCTCGGACCCAGGATCAACACTGTGGGTGACGAAGTGTTTCCCTATGTTCATCCCGACGGCACCCTGTATTTTTCTTCCGACCGGCATCCCGGAATGGGAGGCCTGGATATTTTCAGAGCGATCCGGGGAGATGACGGACAATGGATGGTGGAGAATATGCGGTATCCTATTAATTCCTTTGCCGATGATTTCGGGATTACTTTCCAGAGCGATCAGGAAAAGGGTTTGTTAACCTCCAGCAGGAAAGGCCGGGGGAATGACGATATTTTTTCTTTCGTCCTGCCCCCGCTGAATTTCAACCTGATTGGAGTGGTAAGAGATGAAAAAACCGAAGAAGTGTTATCCGGTGCAACCATTAAGCTGGTAGGAAGCGACGGAATAACCATTCAAACCGAAACCAATGATCAGGGAAGGTTCCGGTTTATGCTCAATCCGAATACCGATTATGTGTTCCTTGTTTCAAAGGAAGGGTACCTGAACGGAAAAGGCAGGGAAACAACAAAGGGGCAGGAAAAGAGCCGTGATTTCAGAACCACTGTCTATCTTGCCTCCATCGAAAAACCCATTGAAATTTCCCACAGTAATGTGTTCTATGACTTTGCACGTTGGGATCTGAGGCCTGAGGCTATGGTGTCGCTCGACAGGCTGGTGGAAACCCTGAACGATAACCCCAGTATAACCATTGAATTAATGTCGCATACCGATTCCCGGGATACCGAAGCCTTTAACCTGGAACTTTCCCAGAAACGGGCACAATCGGTAGTTGAGTACCTGATTGAGAAAGGGATTGACCCCGACCGGCTTCAGGCCAGAGGTTATGGTGAATCCATGCCCAAGGTGGTAACCGAGGAAATTCACCAGGAATACGAATTCCTGCCGGTAGGGCAGGTGCTCGATGAGGAATTCATTAACAGACTTCCTACGGTGGAACAACAGGAAATAGCACACCAGATCAATCGCCGTACGGAGTTTCGTGTGCTATCAACCGATTATTCCGGAGATTGAAAATTGCGGGTTACGCTAATAGACTGTCCGGCCGGAAGTTATCAGTTCCTTATACCGGTAGGGAAGTGACATTTTTTTAACTTTGCGAAATAGCTCTATGCAATATGACATCAATTTCCAGATACCGGCAGAGAGGTGTTTCCGCCTCAAAGGAAGATGTTCATCAGGCCATCAGCCGGGTTGACCGGGGCATTTTTCCTTACGCCTTCTGCAAAATAGTTCCCGATCTGCTGGGAAATGATGCGGAATATTGCAACATCATGCATGCCGACGGGGCCGGTACCAAATCATCGCTTGCCTATATCTACTGGAGGGAAACGGGAGATCTTTCCGTTTGGAAAGGAATTGCCCAGGATGCCCTGGTCATGAACCTTGACGATCTGCTCTGTGTGGGGGCAACCAACAGAATCCTGGTGTCTTCCACCATCGGAAGGAACAAGGATAAAATTCCCGCCGAAGTAATCCGCGAACTGATAGAGGGCAACGAAGAACTCATTGCCTGGTTCAGATCGCTGGGAATGAATATTCAGAGCACCGGGGGCGAAACAGCCGATGTGGGAGACCTGGTCAGGACCATCGTTGTCGATACAACCGTAACCTGCCGGATGAAAAAAAAAGATGTGGTGACCAATGAAAACATTTCCCCGGGGGATGTGATCGTGGGACTGTCGTCTACCGGGAAAACCACCTATGAAAAAGAATACAACAGCGGCATGGGTAGTAACGGATTAACTTCTGCCCGGCATGATGTTTTTCATCATTATCTGGCCGAAAAGTATCCGGAATCCTTTGATCCCGCAGTGGATGATGAGCTGGTGTATACCGGAAAATACCGGTTAACGGAATACATTGAGGAACTGGGTATGAATGCAGGCAGGCTGGTTCTTTCCCCCACACGTACCTACTTTCCGGTGGTGAGAGATATTTTGCAGTCATTCAGGGGCAGGATCCACGGAATGATCCATTGTACAGGCGGGGCCCAGACCAAAGTGCTCCATTTCATCGATCAGATTCATGTGATAAAGGATGATCTTTTTCCCGTACCTCCACTTTTCAGGATTATTCAGGAACAGTCGGAGACCGATTGGAAGGAGATGTATCAGGTTTTCAATATGGGTCACCGGTTTGAGATATATACTGACCGGGTTTCGGCCGGGGAAATGATAAAAATTGCCCGGAACTACGGGCTGGAGGCGAAAATTATCGGATATTGCAGAGAATCCGACCGGAAAAGTCTCACCATCAAAGCGGAAACCGGAACCTTTCACTACGGGTAATGGTACGTTCAGGTTTTATCCTCAAGGGAAATTGTTAAATTTGCAACGCATTCATTTTTTTCCACATGGCAAATAATATGATTCTGGAAAAGCTGGAGGGGGTGAAGGCCCGTTTTCAGGAAGTCTCGCAGCTTATTACTCAGCCCGAGGTTACTTCCAACATGAAACGGTATATACAGCTTAACAAAGAATATAAAGAGCTGGAGCCCATTGTGCGTGCTTATGAAGAGTATAAAAATATTCTGAGCAATATTAAAAACGCCCGTGAGATCCTGGCAACCGAAAAGTATGAGGAAATGCGCGAGATGGCCAAAGCCGAGATTGAAGAACTGACTGCCAGGGTGGAACCCATGGAGGAAAATATACGTTTCCTTCTGCTTCCGGTTGATCCGGAAGATGAAAAAAATGCCGTACTGGAGATCAGGGCGGGAACGGGAGGAGATGAAGCCAGTATTTTTGCGGGAGATCTGTACCGGATGTATCAGAAGTATGCCGAATCGAAGGGGTGGAAAATGGACGTGAGTCACTTTACCGAAGGAACGGTGGGAGGATATAAAGAAATTGTGCTGAATGTGAAAGGGGACAATGTTTACGGAACCCTGAAATACGAGTCGGGCGTACACCGGGTGCAACGGGTGCCGGTAACCGAAACACAGGGCCGGGTGCATACTTCCGCTGCTTCGGTGGCAGTGCTTCCCGAAGCCGAGGATTTTGATATTGAGGTAAAACCCGATGAGATCAGAAAAGATACATACTGCTCCAGCGGACCCGGCGGACAGTCGGTGAACACTACCTACAGTGCCATTCGTCTTACCCATATCCCTACCGGCCTGGTAGTTACCTGCCAGGATGAAAAGTCGCAGATAAAAAACCTGGAAAAAGCCATGAAAGAACTGAAAACCAGGCTGTATGATCTCGAGTATCAGAAAAGGATGAAAGCCATTGCTTCCAGGCGGAAAACCATGGTTTCCACAGGCGACCGTTCAGCCAAGATACGCACCTATAACTACCCTCAGGGCCGCGTCACAGATCACCGCATCAATCTCACTCTTTATAACCTGGAATCGATTATGAACGGAAATATTCAGGAAATTATCGACAAACTTCAGATGGCTGAAAATGCTGAACGGTTAAAAGCAGCCGATTTAAATGCCTAAAATTTCCCCACCTATGAATGCCCGGCAGCTGTTTCAACAAATCAAACGAAAAAAAAGTTTCCTGTGTGTGGGCCTGGATACCGACCTGGAAAAAATTCCTCCCCACCTGCTCGAAAAGGATGACCCCGTCTTCGAATTTAACCGGTATGTGGTGGAAGCCACGGCCGAGTTTGCAGTGGCTTTTAAACCCAATCTGGCTTTTTATGAATCACTTGGCCCTGATGGATGGAGAAGCCTGAGAAAAACCGTCAAATTCATCCGCAGGAATTATCCGGGAATATTTCTTATTGCCGATGCAAAGAGGGGAGACATTGGGAATACTTCAGAAAAATATGCCCGTACCTTTTTCGATTATAAAGCTGCAGGCCTCGATTTCGATGCGGTAACCCTTTCGCCATACATGGGACAGGATTCGGTGGTTCCTTTCCTGGCTTTTCCGGGAAAATGGCTGGTAGTCCTGGCCCTTACATCCAATCCGGGAGCAAATGATTTTCAGAATGCCCGACTGGAAACCGGTGAATATGTTTTTGAGAAAGTGATCAAAACCTGCGCATCCTGGACAACTACCGACCGGTTGATGTTTGTGGTCGGTGCTACCCGTGCCAACAGCCTGGTAAAAATTCGCCAATGGGTGCCCGATCATTTCCTACTGGTTCCCGGCGTGGGCGCCCAGGGAGGGAGCCTGGCCGAAGTGGCAGAATATGGAATGAACAGGGAATGCGGTTTGCTGGTCAATTCTTCCCGGGCAATTATCTACGCGGATCATTCACCCGATTTTGCGGCATTTGTGAGGGTTAAAGCCATTGAGATCCAGCAGGAGATGGAAAAACTTCTCACCAAGAAAGGGATTTTGTAACCCCTTTTCGTAAATTTAACCATGATACATGATGAGCATATCCGGCTTGCCCGCTTATTCATGAACCTGACTTACCAATGAATGAACAGTTCCTTCAATTCATTTGGAAAAACGCCCTTTTCGAACCCAGGGAAGGGAAACTGTCTACCGGAGAATATATCATCATCCGGAAGGTGGGAAATGAAAACCATGATGCCGGTCCTGATTTCAACAACGCCAGGATCATTATCGACGGAACCCTGTGGGTAGGTAATGTGGAAATTCATATCCGGTCATCCGACTGGTACCGGCACGGTCATCATCAGGATCCTGTATATGAAAATGTGATCCTGCATGTGGTGTACGAACACGATCGGGATACCCATACCTTGTCGGGGAGAAATGTCCCGGTGTTTTCCCTGAATGTTCCGGCAGAGATATATGGTCAGTATTACGCCCTGATGAACCACAAAGGATGGATTCCCTGTGCCGCTCACCTCAGCCGGATCGACCCCCTGGCCCTCGATCTCTGGCTGCGGGAACTGCTGGAGGAGCGCATGGAAAAAAAAGCAGCCGGTATACGCAATGACCTTGCGCAAACCCGGGGCGACTGGGAGGAGGTGTTTTATCACAAGCTCATGAGGGCATACGGCAATCCGGTGAATGCAGAACCTTTCGAACGCCTGGCCAGGTCTGTTCCCTGGAAGGTGGTGCTGAAACATCGTGACAGCCTGAAGCAACTGGAAGCCCTGCTATTCGGTCAGGCCGGAATGCTGGAGAATGAATCCTTCGAATCATACGCTCAGGAGCTGAACAAGGAATACCATCATCTGGCCGGGAAATATCAACTGAAGCCTCTTCCTGCCTCTGTGTGGCATTATGCCAGACTGAGGCCAGTGCATTTCCCTCCGGTGCGTATGGCGCAACTTGCCGCCCTGTTCCATCGCCGGCCACATTTGTTCAGAAATTGTCTGGAAATGGAGGATATGAAGGGAATTACCGATATGTTCCGGGTAGAACCATCTGCCTACTGGTCAGATCATTATCGTTTCGGAGTTGCTTCCCCGGCAGGGAAAAAATGGACCGGTGAGGTTTTTATGAAGTATATAATAAGTAATGTGATCATCCCGTTCCGTTATGCCTATGCTGCATTTCACGGAAAGGAAGAGGGAAAACAGAAAGCATTGAAAATGCTTGAACAACAACCTCCCGAAAAACACCGGATTACGAGAAACTGGGAGAAGCTGGGGTTGCCCAATGACCATGCAGCGGCTTCCCAGGCGCTGATCCATCTGAAAAAGGAATATTGTATCTTTAAGAAATGCCTGAATTGCCATATCGGCAGAATGATTCTTACCGGTTGAAAAATGCAGAAAGATAACCTGAAAAATATCATTTTGGGTCTGTTTGCCCTGCTTGGCGTGGTCATCATTGGTATTACCGGTTTTCATCTGCTGGAGGGATATTCTTTTACCGATGCCTTATTTATGACCATTATCACTATATCTACCGTTGGCTTCAGGGAAGTTTACCCCCTTTCACCCGAAGGGAAAATATTTACCATCATCCTCATTATTTTCAGTTTCGGAATATTTGCCTACGTGGTAACCACCTTCACCCGGATGCTGGTAGACGGAGTATTCAGACATTATTACAAAGACAATAAAATGAAAAGAAGAGTCGCTAAACTCAGTAACCACATTATCCTCTGCGGGTATGGACGAAACGGCAGGCAGGTGGCTGTGGATCTGTCTGATCATGGGGAAGAATTTGTGATCATTGAACAGGACGAGGAATTGATAGAAACCATCAGGGAGAATCCGGACCTGATGTATATTCATGGAGATGCCACCCTGGAGGAAGTGCTCCGGATGGCACGGGTTGATCGTGCCAGGGCTTTGATTACTACCCTGCCCAATGATGCCGATAATCTTTTTGTCGTATTGACTGCCCGGCAGATAAATCCCACCATGACCATTATCAGCCGGGCATCTCACGATAATTCCGATATGAAACTGAAAAGAGCCGGAGCTACCAATGTCATTATGCCCGATAAGATAGGCGGTCAGCGCATGGCCAAACTGGTAACCCAGCCCGATGTTATTGAGTTTATCGAATATATTATCCTTCAGAAAAGCAAGGATGTGACCCTTAAGGAAGTGAGTTGTACCGAAATGCATTCCGATTACGAGGGAAAATCTATCGGAGAACTGAACGTGAGAAATTATTCAGGGGCAAATATTGTCGGCATGAAGAAAACCGACAAGTCGTATGTGTTCAATCCTCCTCCAACCCAGGTCCTTTCAAGCCACGATCAGTTATTTGTTCTGGGAACCCCCGAACAGATCCGTTCCCTGAAGGATATCCTGAAAAATCCCCGGCGGAATTCACCGGTAACCGGTCAGGAAACAGGGACATAGACCCGGTAAAGGCGGGAGATGTTTTTTGATTAAAAAATTGATTTATTGGAAAAATTCAGTAATTTTGCAGTTCCAAAATTGACAAGCACGAACATTACGTTATTAGTTATTTCAGAAAAATATGTATTTAACAGCCGAAAAAAAGAAAGAGATTTTTACCAGGCACGGGAAGTCTGAGACAGATACCGGCAGGGCCGAATCGCAGATCGCCCTGTTTTCTTACCGGATTGCCCATCTTACTGAACATCTGAAAGCGAATAAGAAGGATTACAGTACCCAGCGGGCATTGCTCAAGCTGGTCGGAAAAAGAAGAAAATTGCTCGATTACCTGAAGGCCCGTGATATTGAAAGATACCGGACCATCCTAAAAGAGCTCAACTTGAGGAAGTAATGCGGGAAGGCAATGACACCATTGCCTTTTTTCGTGTTTACGGACCCGCAGAATATTTCTGTGTTTATATTAAAACTATATTGTAAAAATGTTCAACATTACGCAAAAAAATATTGACCTGGGTGATGGTCGTAACATTACCCTGGAAACGGGGAAGCTGGCCAAACAGGCTGACGGATCTGTGATGGTGAAAATGGGAAAAACCATGTTGCTGGCCACCGTGGTTTCTGCCCGGGAAGCCCGGGAAGATGTGGATTTTATGCCTCTTTCTGTTGAATACAGGGAAAAGTTTGCCAGTTCCGGACGTTTCCCCGGGGGATTTTTAAAACGGGAAGCCCGTCCATCCGATCACGAAGTGCTGATTTCCAGGTTGGTTGACAGAGCCCTGCGTCCACTCTTTCCGGATGATTATCATGCCGAAACATTTGTTACCATCAACCTGATTTCGGCCGATAAGGAGATTCCCCCCGATGCCATGGCCGGACTGGCAGCTTCTGCAGCTCTGTCTGTTTCTGATGTACCGTTTAACGGGCCCATTTCTGAGGTCAGGGTGGGACGAATCAACGGTAAGTTTCGTATCAATCCCTCCTTCTCGGAGCTTGAAAAAGCCGATATCGATATTATGGTGGGTGCCACTATCGATAATATCCTGATGGTGGAAGGGGAAATGAAGGAAGTTTCCGAAACCGACATGCTCGAGGCCATTCAATTCGCCCATGATGCCATCAAAAAACAGTGTCAGGTTCAGATGGAACTTGCCCGTGAGCTTCAGGTAACCACAAGGGAATATTCCCATGAGGTTCATAATGAAGAACTGCGGGAAAAAATGAGAAAAGACACCTACGACAAGATTTATGCCGTAGCCAAAAAACAGATCCCCGTTAAACAAGAACGTTCGGAAGCCTTTGAAGCCATTAAACAGGAGTTTATCGAATACCTGCCTGAAGAACAGCAGGAAGAACTGAATCCCGTGCTGGTTGATAAGTATTTTCACGACCTGCATAAAGATGCGGTCAGAAAGATGATTCTGGAGGAAGGAATCAGGCTGGATGGAAGAAAATTGGATGAAATCAGACCCATTTCCTGTGAAGTGGACTTTCTTCCCGCTGCCCATGGATCGGCATTGTTTACCAGAGGTGAAACCCAGTCGCTTACCACCGTTACCCTGGGAAACAAACTGGATGAAAAAATTATAGACGAAGTGCTGGTACAGGGAACGGAAAAGTTTACCCTGCATTATAACTTCCCTCCCTTTTCAACTGGTGACGCCCGTCCGGTCAGGGGGGTGAGCCGGCGGGAAATAGGCCATGGGAACCTGGCCCTGCGTGCACTGAAACCCATGATGCCTCCCATTGAGGAGAATCCATATACCGTACGCGTGGTTTCCGATATCCTTGAATCGAACGGATCCTCCTCCATGGCCACTGTGTGTGCCGGTACACTGGCCCTGATGGATGCCGGTGTGAAACTGAAAAAACCGGTTTCAGGTATTGCCATGGGGCTTATTACTGATCCCGGTTCCGGGAAATTTGCCATTCTTTCCGATATTCTGGGAGATGAGGATCATCTGGGAGATATGGATTTCAAAGTGGCCGGTACCCGTGACGGGATCACCGCCACACAGATGGATATCAAAGTGGAAGGTCTTTCCTATGATGTTATGGCCAAAGCACTTGAACAGGCCAGGCTTGGCCGGCTCCATATACTGGATATTATGACCGGGGTGATTGCCGAACCCCGCCCCGATCTGAAACCTCATGCCCCGCGTATTGTGCAGATTACGGTGCCCAAAGATTATATCGGTGCCATTATCGGCCCCGGGGGAAAAATTATTCAGGAAATCCAGTCACAAACTGGCGCTACCATCATTATCGAAGAACTGAACGGCCGGGGTGTTGTGGATGTTTTTGCCGATAACAAAGAGTCGATCGACAAAGCCCTGGCCCGTATCAGGGCTATTGCCACTGAACCCGAAGTGGGTGAAATCTACCACGGAAAGGTCAAGACCATTGTCCCTTTCGGAGCCTTTATTGAAATATTGCCGGGGAAGGATGGACTGCTTCATATTTCCGAAATTGAATGGCGCCGCCTGAAAACAGTGGATGAGGTACTGAAAGAAGGAGATGAGGTGGATGTCAAGCTGATAGATGTGGATTCCAAAACAGGGAAACTGAAACTATCCAGGAAGGTGCTTCTGCCACGTCCGGAGAATAAAGAGAATAAGTAGATAACAGAATGTATGTTGAACCATGCAGCAGGCTGTCTTTCAGAGACAGCCTTTTTTATGCCGGGATATTCCGCTCGTTGCCATAAAATCGCCTAATTTTGTATATCATGAAGCCTGATTCGTTTAGCCACCTCGAGGAAATGTTAAATACCCGGATGAAGCAGATGAACCCACGGGAAATCAGGTACTGGCAAGTGAAACGTTTTATGGAATTGACCCGGCACATTTACAGGTTTTCTTCCGAATGCAGTGAATGCCTGAAATTCAGAACAGAAATCCCCTCACTGGCCGGCGGAGTCGATCGCCTTTTTGAAGTCGCTGCCAGCGAACGGATCAGGTATGAACAGTTAAGCGATGAAATGCTGAAGCACCTGAGGCACAGGCATGGATTGTACACAAAAAAGCATTTCATTACTACGTATAGTGTGCTGGGAATGATGGGTGGGGTCATCGGAGGAGCGTTGGTGGCATGGATGATACAATCGATGGCATCGGAACCACCTTTGCATATTTTCCGGTATGCAGTGCTTCTTGGTTGGCTGGCCGGATTGGTGACAGGCCGGATAACGGGTTACAGAAAAGACCGGAAAGTGGAACGGGAGGGCCGGCAAATTTGATTATCTTCACGGGAAAATGCAAGGAAGGGAGAAACGGGATATGAACTTGTCGTACCTGGTGAGAAAACATACCCATGCCATTGAATGGTTGATCCAATGAAATACCAGTATATAGTTGTTGAAGGAAATATAGGGGCAGGGAAAACTTCCCTCACGCAGATGATTGCTGCAGAATTCAATGCCCGCCTCATTCTGGAAGAATTCAGCGAAAATCCCTTTCTGCCCAAATTTTATAAAAACCCGGAGCGATATGCTTTTCCCTTGGAGCTTTCTTTCCTGGCAGCACGTTACCAGCAGCTGAAATCGGAGCTGGAAAACCGCGACCTTTTCAAAACCTTTACCATCTCCGATTATTATTTTATGAAATCACTGATCTTTGCCCGGGTTACCCTGGCAGAGGAAGAATTCAAACTGTACAGGCAACTGTTCCATATCATCTACCAGTCTTTGCCACGTCCCGATCTTTTCGTTTACCTGCATGTAACACCCCGCAAGTTGATAGAAAATATCAGGAAGAGAGGCCGCGATTATGAACAGGAAATTACCTATGAATATCTGCAGCAAATACAGGACGGCTATTTTGATTTCTTCAGACAAGAAACCACCATGCGATTCCTGATTATTGATACGGAAAACGTTGATTTTGTCAACCGCCCTGATGATTTTGTCCGGATCAGGAACACCATATTTGAAAAAGAAGTGCAACCGGGCCTGAACTATGTGATATTATAGAATTTCGCTGTGAAAAATCTTTCTTTGATTATTTTTTTTTAATCAAAACTTTGATAGTTTTGTATTACTGATCCAAAATCAATTGATTGTAACTCAAATATCTGGAATTATGAAAAAAATTAACTATTTAACAATCCTTCTGTTGGCGCTTTTTGCCCTCAGCAGTTGCGGAGGCATCAACAAGATGAAAAAAGAGGCTTCAAGCGTCAATTATGAGGTTACCCCCGAAATACTTGAAACACACGGAGGGGAAGTAGCCTTTACTGTCAAGGGTGTTTTCCCTGAAAAGTATTTCAGTAAAAAAGCGCTGGTGGAAGCAACCCCCGTTCTGGTCTATGAGAACGGTGAAACGGCTTTCAGTTCCGTTACACTGCAGGGAGAAAAAATCCAGGCAAACAACAAAGAAATTGCCTATGTGGAAGGGGGCAGTTTTACCCATTCCGACAAAGTGGCCTACAATGAAGACATGAAAAAGTCGGAACTGATCCTTCGTGTTACAGCCTCTCAGGGTTCCAAATCAGTTGATTTTGATCCTGTCAAACTGGCTGATGGAGTCGTTGCTACTTCTACTCTGGTTCAAAAAGAGCCAAAGCCGGTGCTGGTTGGTGACAAGTTCCAGCGGATCGTTCCCGATGAGAAAACCGCAGCCATCATGTTCCTGATCAACCGGGCCGACCTCAGGAACAGCGAGCTCACCAAGGAAGAGATCAAATTGCTTGAAGAGTACATGAAAGAAGTAGCCGAGGCTGAAAATAAAGAATTCAAAGGGATCAACATCCATGCCTATGCATCACCAGATGGCCCCTATGATTTCAATGAAGACCTGGCCGAAAGAAGAAAGCAGGCAGCCAACAACTACCTGGAACGTACCCTGAAACGTCACAACATTGAAGTGGAAGATGCCAGTTTTGCGTTGAAATCCACTGCCGAAGACTGGGAAGGATTCAAAAAGCTGATGGAAGCTTCAGATATTCCCGATAAGGACCTGATCCTTCGGGTGCTTTCCATGTATTCCGACCCGGCTGTGCGGGAAAGGGAGATCAAGAACATGGCAGCTACCTTCGAAATTCTGAAGGATGATATCCTGCCTAAACTGAGAAGGTCAGAGCTGAATGTTAACGTAAATCTCATAGGTTATTCCGACGAAGAAATTCTTGATTATATCGATTCACAGCCCGATCTGCTGGGTCTGGAAGAAATTCTGTATGCCGCCAAACTGACGGAAGACCCTGCCAAAAAAGTGAAAATCTATCAGTATGCCGGTGAAAGATATCCGCAGTGCTTCCGGGCTTTCAACGGGGAAGGATGCTTCCAGCTGAAGATGGGGAACATTGATGAAGCAGAAGCCGCATTCAACAAGGCAAAAGCCCTGCAGGACAACGATGTGGTGAAGAATAACCTGGGTTTTATAGCCCTGCTGAAAGGGGAAACGGAAAAGGCTGAGGAACTCTTCTCTGCTGTGGAAAAACCAACCTATGAAACACAATACGGGCTGGGAACCATAGCCATTATAAAAGGGAATTATGACGATGCCAAAAATTTCCTGAAAGACAAGCCTTCCTATAATCTGGCCCTGGCTACCCTGCTGGATGGCGATGCAACCGCCGCCAGGAATATCCTGGGGAATGTTGACAGTGACAATGCCTGGGTATATTACCTGAAGGCTGTCGCCGGCGCTCGCCTGGGTGATGAAGATTACATGACCAACAATCTCAGGTCAGCTGTGGCACAGAATTCCCAACTGAAGGATTACGCCAAAACGGATATGGAATTCTACCGGTACTTTGAAAGCGATACTTTCAAATCGATCGTGGAATAATCCCGTTTTTCATAATATAGAAAAAAGGCGGTCATTTCTGGCCGCCTTTTTTGTTACTTTTACTTGTCTTCAGAAAATAATCCCAGAGAACAATGCCCGCACTGACCGCCACATTGAATGAATGTTTGGTGCCAAATTGCGGTATCTCCAGGCATTCGTGGCTCAGATTGATCACTTCCTGACTTACCCCTTTTACCTCATGTCCCAATACCAGGGCATACTTTTTACCAAAAACAAATTGGTATTTTTCCAGTGAAACAGATCCCTGCACCTGTTCCAGGGAAATAATATGATATCCCTCTTCTTTCAGTTGTTCAATCAGAGGAGGGGTTTCTCTGCGATATTCCCATATTACCGATTCCGTCGCCCCCAGGGCGGTTTTCTGTATTTCACGGTGGGGCGGGCAGGCCGTTATGCCGCACAGGTATATTTTCTCAACCAGAAAAGCGTCGGCGGTGCGGAAAATGCTCCCAACATTATTCAGGCTGCGGAGATGATCAAGCACCAGAAGCACAGGTATTTTCCCGGCTTTTCTGAATTCTTCCACACTTTTCCGGTTCAACTCTTCATTCCTTAGCTTTTGCATGCTTGTAGTAGGTTCGGATGGTAAATCTGACGTAAAGGTAGGGCAACTTTGAAAAAAATAATAATTTAGTTCCCTGAATGAAAAGCAACATGTAAAACTTCTCCGATGAACATACACGAATATCAGGGAAAATCTATTCTGAAAACCTGCCGAGTCCCTGTTCCCGAAGGTTTGGTGGTGGATACACCCGAAGACGCTATGAAAGTGGCTGCCGAAATACAGAAAAAAACCGGAACCGCTTCATGGGCTGTAAAGGCCCAGATACATGCCGGAGGCAGAGGAAAAGGAGGGGGGGTGAAAATTGCCCGTTCACCGGAAGAAGTGAAGGATCATGCAAAAAGTATACTGGGCATGCAACTGGTTACCCACCAAACAGGCCCGGAAGGAAAAACCGTGCATAAGGTGCTGGTTGAACAGGGTATCTACTACAAGGGTCCGGGTGAACTGAAGGAATTCTATATGAGTGTGCTCCTGAACAGGCAAACCGGACGGAATATGATCCTTTATTCAACGGAAGGAGGTATGGATATTGAAGCGGTGGCGGAAAAAACCCCGCACCTGATCTTTCGTGAAGAAATCCATCCTGGCGTGGGCGTTCAACCCTATCAGGCAAGGAGGGTGGCGTTTAACCTGGGACTTTCCGGACAGGCTTTCAAACAGATGACACGGTTTGTTCCCGCCCTGTACAGGGCCTATGAGGAAGCCGATGCATCGCTTATCGAAATCAATCCGGTGATCAAAACAACCGACGATCTGATTTATGCTGCCGACGCAAAAGTCAATCTTGATGACAATGCCCTTTTCCGGCACCCCGACTATGCCGGTATGCGCGATCTGACGGAAGAAGATCCTGCGGAGGTGGAGGCTGGCAGTTACGGGCTGAATTTTGTCAAACTCGATGGAAATGTGGGATGTATGGTTAACGGTGCCGGCCTGGCCATGGCCACCATGGATATAATCAAGCTTTCCGGGGGAGACCCTGCCAATTTTCTGGATGTGGGTGGTACAGCCAACGCCCGGACCGTGGAAGCAGGATTCAGGATTATTCTGAAGGATCCCCGGGTGAAGGCTATCCTGATCAATATTTTCGGTGGAATTGTCCGTTGCGACCGCGTTGCACAGGGAGTGGTGGATGCTTACCGGAGTATTGGCAATATTCCTGTTCCGGTCATCGTTAGATTGCAGGGCACCAATGCCGCCGAGGCAAAGACCCTCCTCGACAGTTCGGGGCTTAAAGTCCTGTCAGCCGTCAGCTTTCAGGAGGCGGCCGAACTGGTCAAATCTACTGTCCACTGAATAGATTTGCTGCCTTTTACTCCTGCCCCGTTGGATTCTTTTTTCGGTGGGACCCGTCACAGTAAGGCATGTTTTGAGATGAACCGCAACGGCACAAGGCGGTAGTTTTTGTGTGGCTGATCTCCAATCCCGTATCTGTGACCAGGGTGTACGGGCCCTCAATCAGAACGGGCCCGTTTTTTATGATCCGGATCTTTACTTTAATTTCTTCT
The DNA here is from genome assembly GCA_011049175.1 of Bacteroidota bacterium. Lineage (GTDB taxonomy): Bacteria > Bacteroidota > Bacteroidia > Bacteroidales > VadinHA17 > HyVt-105. The sequence continues at coordinate 76,979 of DSCJ01000015.1, forward strand.
GAATCAATTTTTTGAGGCTTTCCGCCTTCTCTTGCTTTCGCTTCGGCCCCCCATCTGTTTTTGATGTGATTGGTTTCTGAAGGACCTACCTCCGCATTCTTGCTTTCATCGTTCCATTTCCAGGTCAGAGCGTCTGTGGGGCACCGGTTGACCACCTCAATAATCTTTTTGGTGGGGGCTCCCTGCATATTCACCCAGGGACGTTTCCGTGGGTTGAAAACTTCCAGCAGACGTGTATAACAAATGGTAGAATGAATACAGGATGATGGTTTCCAGTATACAATGATTTCCCCGTTGGTATATTGTCTTTCAACCTGTTCCATACATAAAACTGAACGGCCTTACCCAACCGTTTCATCCTATGAACATATTGCCGGAAGAATGGTTCCCTGTAACCGGGATTATTTTCTTACCACCAGGCAACCCGCCATCATGTCATGCAGGGCCTGCTTCTTTTCTGTTAAGCCGGCAAGAATATACCCTATCATGAAGATCATGCCCGAAATGATTTTTCCAAAATAACGGCCGGTAGCTCTTCCGAAAGAAATCCTCTGCCCTTTCATGTCAGTAACCTTCAACCCCAGAGCCATTTTGCCCAGTGTGCCCTGGTTTTTAGACGATTCCATCAGGGCAAAATACAGCCAGCCCAGCAGAATAGTTATGATGACCAGCATAAATACCGCACCCAGGATTCCTGCAATACCGAAAACCGTTTTCTCATTGAACGAATCGGAATCGGCAATGGTAAAGGCACTGAAAATTATGGCACCGATGAAGGGAATAGAGATAATGAATCCGACAATTTCCAGCAGGAGATAATCAATCAGATAAGCCACGAAACGAAGCCAGAATCCGGCGTATCTTACCTGTACAGGTTTTTCCTCGATCACTTCCATGTTGTTTTTCTTTAAAATGAACTTGTTAATTTAGTAAATTTTCTGTGAAATAACTATTAGCTAATACCGGAAAACCAATTTCCTTGTAGCATTTTTTTCAGGTTCTTCTCAAACTCAGGAATAGTAAACAAGGGATCAAAGGATGGATTGAACACACACCGACCGGTCGGTTGATGGTAATATCCCTTTATAAAATACGGAGGCAGCCTATACACGGGTTCTCCGTCATCATTCAGAGCAGGTGGACAGGCTGTCATCACTTCCGAAAAATGGTAGGAAGTGCCCTGCAAACGTCTGGAATAATCATCAATCAGATTCTTTCCAATACAAATTACCAGGGTGAACGGCCCGTATGACCTGCGAAGAATGGTGAAATACCGGATCTGTACAAGATCGCCGGGACTGATCTGGTCACAGGAGTAATTCAGGTGGTTAACAAACCGGAACCCCTCTGATACGATCCTGGCTGCCAGTTCTTCTGTGGAAGTATTGTGCAGGAAGACGTGCACCCGCTCATCATTTCCAATAAATGCCTGAAAATCCAATGCCCCCGACATGTTTTCTTATATAACTCTTCTGTGGTATACGTTCGGGCTGAAATATAGGTTTTGCTTTTAACTGATTTTCTTTTTGTTGAATCACATAAAAAAAGTGTTCCGGAACCGGAACACTTGAACTGATGAAATGGAATGCGTTTTATTCCAGGTTTTCTTCAAAAAATGCTTTAATTCCTTCTTCCAGTTCCGCGAGGTCGTGACTGAGCTCTTCCTTGAAACTTTCAAAATCTTCCACCGAACCTTCTTCCAGTTGCTGCAACTTTTCCTGAAGTTTCTCTTTTTTTTCTTTCAGGTCCTGCTGCAATTCCAGCTTTTCTTCACTTAGTCTGGCTTCTTCTGTTTCCATCCTTGCTTCCAGGGTTTTCATCCTTTCATCCAGATTAGCCATGGCATCATTAATTTTTTGCTTTACACTGTCATATTCTGCCTGAAGAGCTTCGTTGGCTTCCGTCTTGACATCTTCCCACTCGCTTTCCTTTTGTTTGCTTCCCTGTTTGCAGGAAAACTGGACCATACTGATTAATACAATCAATACCCATCCCGTAAGTATACTTTTGTTCATTTTCATCATAATGGTGTTTTTTGGGTTTGTCAGGAAATATAACAAAAATTATAACAAATTCAAAATCAGGTAAACACAAAGTGTATGTTTGAAGGTAATGATTACGGCTGTATTAATAAACGAACGTATGTTCAATTCTTTATTAAATTTGTATATCAGGTTAGCGGGGAAGTGGTATATATGAAAAAAAAATCCATGAATGTATTCCTCCAGACAGCTGTAGCTGAGAGATATGACCAATACTATCTTTCCGAATCAGGGAAAACTGTTGACAGGTACGAAAAAGAGCTTTTCAGGCGCAGGCTGGAAAATATTCCCCGGGTTCCCATGCTTGAACTGGGCTGCGGGACCGGACACTGGACCCGGTTTTTTGCAGATTGTGGTTTTCAGGTAACGGCGGTTGATAACTCGGAGCCCATGATGGCCCTGGCGAAAAAGAAGAACATCCGAAATACTTCCTTTATACAGGCCGATGTACGTCAACTTCCCTTTGCCGGTCATAGTTTTCAAGTGGTGACGGCTGTCACCCTCCTGGAGTTCGTATCCGAAACAGAGAAAGTGATGGAAGAAATTGACCGTGTTTTGGTGCCCGGCGGATGGCTTTTACTGGGATGCCTGAATGCTTTATCCGAATTGGGAAAAAAAAAAGATGCTGATGAGGTGTTCAGGTATGCCCGGTTTTTTTCACCCGTTGACCTGAAAAAGTTTCTTAACAGGTTTGGTGATCCCTTTATTGAAGGTTGTGTACATTTTTCGGAAAATTTCGAATTACTGGATCACACTCCTGCTCAGGATACCGTTCATCCTGCATTTCTGGTAGCTGCCGTTAAGAAAACAACCAAACTGAAAGACGATGAACATTAGTCTGGAAATAAGCTATTATCCTCTGACAAATAAGTACAGTAGCCCGATCAGGGAATTCATCGATGGCCTTGGTTCAGATCACAGGATATCCGTTCAGCTGGGTCCGATGAGCACTCTGATAAGCGGAGATTATGACACGGTGATGCAGGTTCTGATAAGCCGGCTCAGGCCTTTGATGGAAAAATATCCGTCGGTGTTTACCATGAAGCTTTCAAATGCCTGTAAAATATCCGGTGAATAATCTTTTGTTATTAGGAAAAAACATGGAAAAGTAAAGGGGTTAGGAGAATTGTAAAAATCGTGGAAAATGAATAGTACAAACCAACTGACCGTATCTGTCCTTACGGATAATGTAGCCGGGAATACATTCCTGTCCGAACATGGATTATCCTACCTTATTGAATTTAATGGAAAAAAGCTGCTTTTTGATACCGGGCAAAGCGATGTGTTCCTGCGTAATGCTTCGTTGATGGGTCTTTCCCTTCACAACCTTGACCTGATTATCCTGAGCCACGGGCATTTTGATCATGGTAACGGGTTGTCATTTCTGGAAGGGGGTCGTTTGTTGTGTCATCCCGGTTGTTTTGTGAAACGCTACCGGGCTTCGGATATGAGCTATATCGGACTGGGGAGCAGCCGAAATGAGTTGCAGAAGAAATTTGACCTGATCACTTCTGCCGTTCCTTTCTCTGTGGGGGAACGAATCGTTTTTCTTGGGGAGGTGCCCCGGAATACGGCATTTGAATCGAAAAACACCTCATTTGTTCTCGAAGCCGGAGAGCCTGATTTTGTGATGGATGACAGCGGGGTGGCTCTGTTGCATGATAAGGGATTGTTTGTGATTACCGGATGCGGACATGCCGGGGTGGTGAATACGCTGGAATATGCCCGGAAAGTGACCGGAGAGAAGCGCCTGTACGGGATCATGGGAGGGTTTCATTTGAAACAGGTTGACCGGCAAACGGTTGAAACCATTGAATACCTGAAAACGAACCGAGTGAAACATGTGCTGCCTTCACACTGTACTGCCCATCCGGCCCTGGAAGCTTTTTACAAACAGTTTGGAAAACATACGGTGAGAACGGGTGACGTATTCAGGTTTTAAGGAAGCATTTGCATAAAAAACGACCGGTTTACAATAGCAAACCGGTCGTTTATGTTGGTCGGGGTGAGTGGACTCGAACCACCGGCCTCTACGTCCCGAACGTAGCGCGCTAACCAACTGCGCCACACCCCGTTTTGTTGTTTCTCTATTCGCGGGGAGGCAAAATTACGATTTTTCTCCCAAACGTGCACATTCTGCCGCCAATTCTTCGCGGTTTACCGTTACCACACCCACGCGGCCACATACCAGCCCTCCAGCAATATTGGCCACGGCAGCCAGTTCAAAAACATCCATACCGGAAACATAACACAGGGCAGCAGTGGCAATCAGCGTATCGCCTGCTCCGCTTACATCGGCCACATCCCGCACATGTGCCGGAATAACCTTGTATTCCCTTCCGTTGCTGATAAAAACCCCCTGTTCCGAAAGAGAAACCAGCATAAACTGAATATCTGCTTTTTTCTGATATTCCCTGCAAACGTCAAACAGGGTAGGGATGTCCGTTTTATCCAGATCGGTTTTCAACCCTTCTTGCAATTCCTTAAAGTTCGGCTTTAACAGGGTGACCTGCCGGTAGGCATCAAACTGACGCCGTTTCGGATCCACACACACCGGAATGTCTCTTTCATGCGCAAGTTTAATGGTATTTGCAATGACCGCCGGAGTACATACTCCCTTGTCGTAATCCTCAAATACAATGCAATCGATCCGGTGTTTCTGTATGATCTGTTCTATCTGCCTGATAAATCGTTCTTCCAAAGCGGATGACAGAGGAGCGTCATTTTCCTCATCAACCCGCAGCAGGTGCTGGTTTCTGCTGATGATCCGGGTTTTCCGTGTGGTGATCCTGGACGGATCGGTCATGATTCCTTCCATTTCCAGGTGGTGATAACTCATGCGTTGCATGAAAAGCTTTCCCTGATCATCTTCTCCAATGACAGAACAGAGCAGGGGAATACCTCCCAGAGCCTGTATGTTCAGGGCGACGTTGGCAGCCCCGCCCAGCCGGTTTTCACGCGTGGAGCTTGCCAGAATGGGTATTGGGGCTTCGGGAGATATGCGGCTCACTTCGCCCCACATGTACGAGTCGATCATGACATCCCCTATCACCAGAATACGAAAATGCGGGAACGTATTGAATAATTTGGTGATGGTTCCGGTATTAACCATATGGTGCATGTTATTCGTGCCAAAGATACATTTTTTATGCTATGTCGCGCCCCGGTTTCCGTTTGAAAAGGAAGAATGCTCAGTAGGGATCCACATCGGGATGTATCTGCAACTGCCGGTATTGCTTCATTTCCATAAGACGCCTTACCGTTTGCTCTGCCTGCCTTTTTGATGCGGACAGTGTATGGTCTTTTTCCAGTTTCAGCAACACCTGTTGCAGATACAGGTTCTGTATTCTTGAAACCAGCGGGGCTTCCGGTCCCATTACCCTTCCGGGGAACTTTTTTTCCAGTGAGGATGCCAGTTCCCTGGCTGCCCTTTTCAGCAGTTCCGGGTCTTTGTGTTTCAGAGTAAACCGGATCAGCCGGCTGAAAGGAGGATATTTGAATTGTTTTCTTTCTTCCAGCTGGGAACGGTAAAAATGCCTGTGGTCCTGATTCAGCAGGTCGGTAATTACCGGATGACCGGGCTGGGCGGTTTGCAACACCACTTTTCCGGGAGTGTCTTTTCTTCCGGCTCTGCCGCTTACCTGAGCCATGAGCTGGTAGCTTCTTTCAAAGGCCCTGAAATCGGGAAAATTCAGCATGTTGTCGGCATGAAGGATCCCTACCAGCTTAACGTGATCAAAGTCCAGTCCTTTTGATATCATCTGTGTTCCCACCAGAATATCAATGTTCTGCTGTTCAAAGTCTTCCAGGATGCGTTCGTAATTTCGCCTTGAACGGGTGGCATCCAGGTCAAGCCGGGCTATCCGTGCCTGCGGGAAAAACGCGGTTATCTCATCTTCCACCTTTTCCGTACCGAACCCCCGGGTTTGAAGGGCAGCCTGGCCGCAGGCGGGGCAGGTTTTCGGTACCGGTATGGAATATCCGCAATAATGACAGATCAGTCTTCCTATCTTCTGATGGTAGGTAAGGCTTACGTCACAGTGTTTGCATCGGGGAACATGCCCGCACATCCGGCATTCCAGATAAGGGGAAAAGCCGCGCCGGTTCTGAAAAAGGATTATCTGTTCCCCGTTATCCAGCACTTTCTCCATTTCTTTGAGCAACACCGGTGAAAAATGCGATTTCATCTGTTTTTTATGGTATGCTTCCCGCGTATTCACCAGGATGATCTCGGGCATACGGATTTCGGTATACCTTTCCGTTAGTTCCACCATACCGTATTTTCCGGAAGTGGCATTATACCATGATTCAAGTGAAGGAGTGGCAGTTCCCAGTAGGATTTTTGCGCTGTGCAAGCCCCCCAGGTATATGGCCGCATCCCTGGCCTGGTAACGGGGAGCCGGATCGTACTGCTTGTAGGTGTTTTCGTGTTCTTCATCCACAATAACCAGACCCAGATTTTCGAATGGGAGGAAAACGGAACTTCTTACTCCAAGTACCAGGGGAAACCCGTTGTGCTTTCTGACCGACTGGTACGTTTCAACCCGCTCGGCATCACTGAAACGGGAATGATAGATGCCTACCCGGTTACCAAACACCCGCCGGAGCCGGGTGATGATCTGCCCGGTAAGGGCAATTTCAGGAAGCAGGTACAGAACCTGTTTTCCTTCCCTGAGCTGTTCTTCAATAAGATGTGTATAGATTTCGGTTTTGCCGCTGGAGGTAACCCCGTGAAGCAGTACAACATCATGGCGTGTCCAGCTTTCTTTTATCTGCTGCATGGCCTGTTGCTGCGGACCGGTAAGCAGAACAGGTTCCTTCCGGGCGGCTTCCCACCAGTCTACCCTTGATTTCTCAAATTCTCTCAGCTCCAGTACCCCCTTTTTTCTGAGTGCCAGCATCGAGGCTTCGCTTACCTGCCGGTGTTTCAGCAGCGCTTTTTTGGCAACCGGCAGGGGCTTCCCTTTTCCCCTGAAGCCCGATATTCGCAGGTATTCAAGCAGGGTGGCCGATTGGGCAGGTGCTTTCTCCAAACGGGTAAGCAGGCTGCAGAGTTTTTCTTCCTGGTGCCATTCCGGTCCGAGCACCAGAAAAGGCTCTGTCAGGGGGCGGTATTTTTCCTGCAGATGTTCTTCAATTCTTACTGCCCCTGCACTGACAAGCCTGTTGATGATCCTGAACCGCTGGCCTCCCGGAAGCAAGCGTTCTGCTTCCCTGAAGGAGAGGTGTTTCCGGTTGTGGATTTCCTCCCATACCTTCCTGCATTCCTCATCGGGCAGTTCTTCTGCCGGAAATCCGGGAATAGCCATAATGCGCGATTCACTTTCCAGCTTCAGACCCGATGGCAAAGCGGCTTTAAAAACTTCTCCTATACTGCACAGGTAATAATCGCTCAGCCATTTCCAGAATTCCCTTTGCAGGGAATGGACCAGGGGCTGCTCGTCGAGCAGGGTGTGAATGTCACGCAATTCATATTCTTCGGGTTTATGATTGTGCACCTGCCATATCAGACCCGTATAAAGCTTGCGTTTTCCAAAGGGGACCACCACCCTCTGACCGGCGCCGGCTTTTGCTCGCATGGAGAAGGGAAGGGAATAGGTAAAAAACCCCCCGATTGGGAGGGGAAGGACCACATCTGCATACGAAGCGGCAGTTGCCATGCCTGGTTAGAAAGAATGTGTGGTGGGCGGTGTATGACCTTTCCCGTATGACCGCCACCGCAATTCCGGTTACAGGGAAAGGATATCTGCTATTTCCAGCAGGTTCCGGTCAACATCTTTATGCTGTTTGATAGCTTTCCGGAAGGGAACCAGTACGATCTCGTTGTGCTGTAAACCTACCATGACACTGGTCTGGCCGTCGAGCAGCGCTTCCACGGCGGCATACCCCAGACGGCTGGCATTGACCCGGTCGGATGCTGTTGGTGAACCGCCGCGCTGGATATGCCCGAGCACTGTTACCCGGATGGAATAGTTTTCAAAGTCCGATTTTACTTTTTCTGCAATTTCGAACGCTCCTCCTTCGTCTTCTCCTTCCGCAACAATAATGATGTTACTCGATTTTTTTCTTTTGAAACCTTCCTCCAGTGTTTTCTTCAGGTTTTTTACCTGGTCGGGTATTTCCGGTATCAAAATAGCTTCCGCACCGTTGGCAATTCCGCTGTACAGGGCGATAAACCCGGCATCAGCGCCCATTACCTCAATGAAAAAAAGGCGGTTGTGGGCCGAGGCAGTATCCCTGATCTTGTCTACCGCTTCTACCACGGTATTCAGGGCTGTGTCATATCCAATGGTATAATCGGTACCGTATATGTCGTTGTCAATTGTTCCAGGAATACCGATGAACGGGATGTCATATTCTTCGTTGAAAATTCTGGCTCCGGTAAATGTTCCGTCACCACCGATAACCACCACCCCGTCGATACCGAAATCTTTCAAATTATCGTACGCGGTTTTTCTTCCTTCCGGAGTTTTGAATTCTTCACAGCGGGCGGTTTTTAGAATCGTCCCTCCGCGCTGGAGGATATCACTCACACTGTGTGCTTTCAGTTGTTTGAAATTTCGTTCAATCAGTCCCCGGTATCCGTGCCTGATCCCGAAAACTTCCAGCTGATTGTAAATAGCAGTACGGGTAACTGCCCGTATGGCGGCATTCATGCCGGGTGCATCCCCTCCGGAGGTTAATACACCGATACGTCTGATTTTTCCCATATTTTCATATTGTTTGGCATGCAAATTTACTACAATTCTCTGAGCCCCTGAAACCGGCCGGCAGTTTTCAACCGGAGGATCCGTTTTCACGGGTTAGAATCTCTACCCTGGTTGCCACCTCACGGAGCAGCCATCCGGGCGTGGAAGTAGCCCCGGATATTCCTACAGAACGGGCATTTCTAAACCATGCGGATTGAATTTCTCCGGCATGTTCAATAAAATGCGTGTTCCTGTTTGCCGACAGAGCAGACTGATATAACATGCGGCCGTTCGAGCTCATCGGATCGCTGACGAACAGAATGACATCGTGACTGCCGGCGAAAGCTTTCAACCGGGGTTCCCGTCCCGACATTTGCCGGCAGATGGTGGGATTGATCTGTACTTCAGCATCGGGATTTCCTGAGTGGACAATTTGTTCAATTTGTGCCGCCAGCTCTGCAAAATGACCTGGATTTTCCGTGGTCTGTGAGTATATTACCGCCGGGATTCCCGGTTGAACATTCGTCAGATCGCTTTCGTCCTCAACCACCAGGGCCCGGTTTCCGGCGTGACCGGTCAAACCGCGTATTTCGGCATGCTTTTTCTTTCCGATAATAATGACCTGCCCTTCTTTTTCCACCGCCAGATCGGAGGCTATTTTTACTTTCCACTGAAGCCTTTTAACTACCGGACAGGTGGCGTCGATAAGCCTGTATCCCCGCTGGCGGGCCAGTTCAAAAGTGGAAGGAGGTTCCCCGTGCGCCCTGATAAGAATATGACTTCCCCTGGGAAGCTGCTGCATATCGTGTTTCTCAATATGCTGCATGCCCAGGTCTTCCAGCCTTTTTCTTTCCTGTGCATTGTGGATCAGTTCTCCCAGGCAATACAGGGTGCCATGGTTTTTGAGGTGTTCTTCTGCCAGGGCCACTGCCCTTACCACCCCCGAACAAAATCCACACCCCGTGTCAATGTCTATCTGCATGGTATTTTTTCTTCAACAGTTTCCTGAACCATTCCATTTGCTCTTCGGGTGTCATGTGGCTGTTATCAAGAAGAATGGCGTCAGGGGCCATTTTCAGTGGACTTTCTTCCCGCGACTGGTCAATCCGGTCACGTTCGTTGATATTTTTCAATACGTTCCGGTAATCGGTTTTTATCCCCTTTTCCTGCAGCTCACGATATCTTCTCTTCGCCCTTGTTTCCGGCTCGGATGTAAGGAATATCTTGATGTCGGCCCGGGGGAAAACCGTGGTGCCGATATCCCTGCCGTCCATCACAATACCTCCCTTTTTCCCTAGTTTACGCTGTAATTCCACCATTTTCCGGCGTACTTCCCTGATTCGACTTACCGGACTGACCAGTTCTGACACCTGCATATCCCGAATTTCTTTCTCCACATCGCGTCCGTTTAGCAGTGTATGTTGTGTTCCGTCAGCATTTTTTTCGAAACGGATGTGGATCCTGTCCAGTGCTTCTATCAGTGCCCCTTCGTCAGGTTCTTCATTGCTGATCATGCCGTTTTCAATAGCAAACAGGGTTACCGCCCGGTACATAGCCCCGCTGTCAATATACAGGTACCCCAACTCCCTGGCAATGGCTCTGGCAAAAGTGCTTTTACCGCTTGATGAATGTCCGTCGACGGCAATGATCAGTTGTTGATCCGGTGTAATGGTCATGCGCTGGAAGGTAAAATTTCATATCAAAGAAAGTAAAAAATCACGGTTTTGTGCCCGGGAAATTCATCATAAGCTGAACAGATCATTCAGCCGGGTGGTTACGGTAAAGTGATTGGAAGCTCCTGCCAGGTGGTAGGTGGCCCTTCCGTAGGCAATGCGGAAGTGGGATATTTTCAGTCCGAAACCCCACGAAAGCCCAACAGTCCCAATGCGGGTGGGTATCTGAAGTTCCCGCCTTCTCTGATAGTTGTATCCCAGCCTGAGATACAGGTTGTCAAGCGGCATAAATTCCACCCCGGCGATCAGATGCCGCATCAGGTTTTCCGCGACTTTTTCCACACCGGACAGGTCATCTGCTGGGGGATACTCCGCATTGATGGAATTTTCTTCTTCTGTCTGGTATGTCAGTTTATATCTTTCCATATGATGCAGCAGGAATATGAACCGGAAAGGCGCATACTCAGGCTTGTATGAAGCTCCCAGCATGATCTCCAGAGGCAGCGGTTCGGTGATCCCGTGGTAAGTAAATACTTGCGTTCCCAGGTTCCTGATAACCAGCGATGCGGTGAATCCATGCTCAGGACGGTGGTAAGTGGCTCCCAGATCGGTGGCCAGTCCCAGGGATGTGTATCTTTCGAATACGGAAAAAACAGGTTTCAGGGTGACCCCGATTGTCAGCAGGCTGTCGATGTTTTTCGACCACATCAGGTGGAAGGCATATTCCGAAGCCCTGAACTGCCCCGTAATAACACCGGTTTCGTCGGCTTCGGTGAAACTGCCGTAATTGATGAACTGAATGCCCACGGCCCGGTTGCCCCAGGTTTTCGACGGGAGCGCGAAGGAAGCATATCCGTAACTGATCCCGGCAAAATAATCGGCCATGTTCAGGGCCATCTGATACTCCATCTCTTTTGTAAGGAGCGAAGGATTCGAAAAACTCAGGTTCAGGTCTCCGTCCTGCACGGCGACCATCTTTCCTCCCAGGGCGGCTATGCGGGCTGTTGCCGGAAGACCCAGGAAAGCATAGGTATCCGTTCCACCGGTCTGACCCGAAAGATGGACCGGAAGCATCATGATCATCGCAACCCGGTAAATTTTTTTCATATCGCCCGGTAAACCGGATTTTTGTGAAAAATAAGGGTATTTTCTCAAACGAAAAAACAACCGGTTGATTGCTAAAAATAAATAAAATAGGTACGGAAAGCTTGTTTTTTCAGAAAGCCGGTTAATTTTGCGGAACTGTAACCCGATAATTCACTGTTTTGGAAGCAGCCTCTCAAACGGCACCCCGTATGAAAGTATTTTTTGTTGTCAATCCTGCTGCCGGAACTTCATCCAAAAGAAACCTGCCCGGGTTGATAAAAAATTACCTTGATCCCGGACGTTTCGACCCCGTGGTGAGGTTTACCGAAAAGCCGGGGCATGCCAGGGAAATAGCAAAGGAGGGTGTGGAACAGGGTGTCCCGTTGATCTATGCGGTGGGCGGCGACGGTACGGTGAATGAGGTGGCCGGGGCTCTGATCAATACCCCGGCTGTGCTGGGTATCCTGCCCATGGGATCGGGAAACGGACTGGCCAGGCATTTTCGGCTCCCTCTGATGGTGAGACGCTCGTTGAAACTGCTGGAGAAGGGAAAGGTGGTAACCATGGATTATGGCATGGTAAACAAAATCCCATTTTTTTGTACCGCAGGGGTGGGTTTTGATGCCTACGTGGGGAAACTGTTTTCGGAAGATCCCAGCCGGGGAGGGGCCGTGTATGTAAGGAAGGCTCTGGAAGCGCTGTTCCGCTACAAACCGGATGATTATACGCTCATTATTAATGGAAAACAGCTGGGAATACATGCCTTTCTGGTTACTTTTGCCAATGCCTCCCAGTACGGGAACGAAGCATTTATTGCGCCGGCTGCTGACATTACCGATGGCCTGATGGATGTGGTCATTTTCTCCTCTTTTCCCCTGATCGTGGCCCCCGCTCTGGGAATCAGATTGTTTACCCGGATGATCGATAAAAGCCGGTTTGTCCAGATGATCAGGTGTGAAAAAGCCCTTCTTTACGGACCATCCGAAAAAATGGTGATCCACTACGACGGGGAAACCCATCAGTGTGGCCGGGAAATGGAGGTCGAAATAGTGAAAGCCGGGCTTAGGATTCTGGTTCCATGAGAGATCAGATGCCCGGATGATAATTTCGCTGTTTTTCTCTGGATTTCACCCTGCTGATCTGCGAAAGCAATACCCCGGTCAGTACAACCAGCATACCGGTAATCAGTTTCCAGGTAATCGGTTCCCTGAGAATGATGGCTGCCAGAACCGTAGTAATTACCGGAATCAGATTCCCATAGATGTTGGCCTTTGAAGTTCCGAATTCCCTGACTCCGTATGTATAGAAAATAAAGGCCAGCGATGATCCGAAAATGGCCAGTTTAAAAAGGGGCCACAAAACGTCGATGGAAAGGGGAGTGGTAAGGAATGAACCGGAATCTACCAGGAAGACCAGTGGAAGAAAATACACGGCACCAATGGTGTTCTGGATACTGATGATGGTAATGGGATGGTATTCTCCTGTCATATCTTTCAGGATCATGGCATAAAAGACCGCCGAGGCAACTGCCAGTATTAAAAAGGCCAGTCCTTTGGGCGAAACACTGATATTCCAGCCATCATGGAACACGATGATCAAAATTCCCAGAAAAGAAATCAGAATACCCAGAATATTTACCGTTTTCAGCTTTTCGCCCAGGTAAAACCTCGCGGCGATGGGGGTGAACAAGGGAATGGTGGAAATGATCACGGCACTCACACTGGAAGAAACCAGGCTGACTCCCACACTTTCCCCGATAAAATAAAGAAAAGGATTGAAAAGAGCCAGGAGCAACATGCGGAACCTGTCTCTGGGCCTTATGGCTTGAAGCCGTCCGGTATAATGGGCAAAAGCAAGCAGAATGACCGAAGAAATAACCAGCCGGAGAAAAACCACCGTCACCGGAGGATAGGCTACAAATACCTGCTTGTACCATATGAATGACCAGCCCCAGAAAAGCATGGCCAGCAGCATGCCGGTTACTACCAGGATGTGACGTGATTTTACCATACCCAAAAAGCTAAAAGCAAAAGTGCAAAAAATTCTTTATTTTCCCGGCTATTGGATGATGATCCGCAGGGGGGCATCCCAACCCCTTTGACCGGCGGCTGCCTTCGTCAGCCACGCCGGTTTTTCTTTGTTTCCTAATGCTCCGGATTATGGTCCGCCTGCGGCGTCCCATGATCCGCAGGGGGGGCATC